>NZ_JBSFJU010000013.1:12317-173337 GCF_053598215.1 Kitasatospora sp. NPDC001175
CGGAGGCTGGGACGCCGCAGGCGGGGTGGGGGTCCCCCCGGCCGGAGGCTGGGACGCCGCAGGCGGGGTGGGGGTCCCCCCGGCCGGAGGCTGGGACGCCGCAGGCGGGGTGGGGGTCCCCCCGGCCGGAGGCTGGGGGAGGGTCTGCTCGGACACCTGTCGGGCCTTCTTTCTCTCCGGCATCGGGGCGCCTCGGCCGAGCGGGACAGGGGACGAATCGCTCGGCCGACATGGCCGAACCAGCCTACGCCAGCACCTTTGCGCCACCTTTGCGCCCCCGCCCCAGCACTGCCCGGCCGGCCCGGGCGCGGGGACACTCGCCCCTACGGCGGGCCGCTCACGCCTCGCGCGCGCCGCCGGGATGGTGCGCGGAGGTCAGAACGGACGCCTGCCCTCCGCCTCACCCGCCCTCCGCACCGCCGGCGGCCTCACCCGACCGGTTGGGCCGACTGGAGCAGCCGCACCGTCACATCGGGTGCGAAACCGCTGTCGTGGCCGGTGCGCCGGGCGAACTCGGCGATGCCCGCCAGCTGCCGCTCGCCGAGCGAGAAGTCCAGCGCCTCGCTGAAGTACCGTTCCAGCGCGGCCGCGTCGAACGACTCCCAGCGGGCAGCCTGCTCGGCGACCTTCCCGGCTTCGGCCAGCGAGAGGTCCCGGGACTCCAGGAAGGCCCGGTGCACGGCGTCGACCAGCTCGGGGTAGCGCTCCACGTACGGCCGGCGGGCGGCCCAGACCGCGAAGACGAACGGCAGCCCGGTCCACTCCTTCCACATCTCGCCCAGGTCGTGGACGTCCAGCCCCCGCTCGGGCGCCTGCTCCAGCGTGGCGCGCAGCGCGGGGTCGCCGATCAGTACCGCGGCGTCGGCCTCGGCGAGCATCGCGTCCAGGTCGGGCGGGCAGCTGAAGTACTCCGGGCGCACGCCCTCCCGCTCCTCCAGCAGCAGGCGCGCCAGGCGCACGGAGGTGCGGCTGGTGGAGCCGAGCGCGACCCTGCGCCCGTCCAGTTCACTGAGCGGCCGCCTGCTGACGATCACGCAGGACATCACCGGCCCGTCGCTGCCGACCGCGATGTCGGGCAGGACCACCAGCTCGTCCGCGTGCCGCAGGTACTCGACGCAGGTGATCGGACCGATGTCGAGCGTGCCGTTCACCAGCTGGTCGCTGAGCTTCTCGGGAGTGTCCTTGGTGAGGTCCAGGTTGAGCAGATTGCCCGTCCGGGCCAGCCCCCAGTAGAGGGGCAGACAGTTGAGGAACTGAATATGTCCCACCCGGGGCCTTACCGCCACCGAGCCACTCGCATCCTGTGCGGTCACCACACACTCCTCTGGGTGCTCTGTTCGTACTCTCCCGCAGGGTATGCCCGCCCCCTCGCGGCCCCGACACCAGCCTTCCGGCACGCCGTCGACCGGCTGTCAACGGCTTCAAACCAGGCTGCCGACACATGGCTGAATCACTGCGACACACCTGACGATGTGCCTTCGGTCACCCCTGGTCGGGGCCGCCCTCGCGTGCTACCGTTCCACTCAGTTGCAGTTTGATTCCCCTTGCAGTACTTGAAGCCTGCGGAGCATGTAACCGCGGGCTTTTTGTAGTTTTTCAGCATTATCGAAAAACTCCGGAACATTCCGGAGGCAGGGCGATCAGCGCAGCGGACCGGATGCCACACGGTGTGGCCTCCAACACGTCCCTCGCAAGGAGAACGGCATGGCTCAGGGAACCGTCAAGTGGTTCAACGCTGAGAAGGGCTTCGGCTTCATCGCCCAGGAGGGCGGCGGCCCCGACGTCTTCGTCCACTACTCCGCCATCAACGCGAGCGGCTTCCGCTCGCTGGAGGAGAACCAGAACGTCTCGTTCGACGTCACCCAGGGCCCGAAGGGCCCGCAGGCGGAGAACGTCACCGTCATCTGACATCTCCTCTGATGATCTGATCGCTCGGGGCCTTCACCGGCCCGAAAGGCGGCCGTCAGGGCCGCCCCCAAGAGCACGACAAGCAGTACCAAGGGGGCCCGCCACGTCCCGTACGCGGCGGGCCCCCTGCCTGCGTCCACGCCCGGTGCAGGCGTGATCGAAACCATGCGCCGCCCGCGGACCGTGATCACCGCGGCGAACCGTGCCCTGCGGCGGATCGGCGTCGACGCCTTCGTCCCGCTGCTGCTCGGCACCGTCGCCCTGGCCACCCGGCTCCCCTCCTGTACGGCGCGCGGCCGTCCCCCGCCGGGCGCTGGCCAGCGCCCGGAACCGGCGCCCGCACCCGCCGATGACCGGCTCCACCTACCTGCCGTTCCCGCTGCTCGGCGAGGCCGCCCGGCCGCTGCCGGACAGCGTGCTGCCACCCCGGCCGGCCACCGGCGTGCTGTACCCCACCCTGCTGTCCTCGACCGTCCAGTCGTCCATCGCCTTCACCTCGATGGCGCACGGCAACGTCGCGGCGGCGATCTGCGCCGCCACCTCCGCCAGCCTGCTGGGCATGCTCACCCCGCTGCCGGCGACCTGGTGGCCGGCCGGCGGAGCGGGAGTCCGGGTGAGCGAGGGACAGATTCCGGACATTGTGCTGCAGCTGCTGCTGCCGATCCTGCTCGGTAAGCTGCTGCGCCGCCGGGTCGGGCCGTGGATACGGCGAACCGGCCGATGACCCTGGTCGTGTCCCCGGGTTCCATCCTGCTGATCGCCTACAGCGCCTTCAGCGGCGGCGTCCGGCAGGGCATCTGGAGCCGGGTCACCGCCGGTGAGGTCCTCCCGCTGGGCTTCGACCGCGCCGACCGGCTCACCGTCCGGTTCTGCGGCTCCGAGAAGTGCCGGGCGAGCGGCCCGCCGCTGGCCGTGATCCTGTTCCCGGCGGCCTCGGTCGGCCTGACGGTCCTTCCACTGATGCTCTTCCCCCAGATCCAGCTGATGGTCTGCACCGTCCTCGCCCAGCGTGGGGCCGCACCGGAACCCGGACCTGAGGGCGCCCCGGGACGGCGAAGAGCCCGTACCCGGTTTCCCGGGTACGGGCTCTTCGTGGCCGGTGGCGCGTCAGGCCGCGACGACAGCCGCCTCGGCGGCGGGGGCGTCGTCGATCAGATCGCCCGTGGGGTTGTCGTAGGCGGCGAGGTCGAGGGTCTTCTCCCGGGCCGCGACCAGGATCGGGATCACGGACTGGCCGGCCACGTTGGTGGCGGTGCGGACCATGTCCAGGATCGGGTCGATGGCCAGCAGCAGGCCCACGCCCTCCAGCGGGAGGCCCAGGGTGGAGAGGGTCAGCGTCAGCATCACGATCGCACCGGTCAGACCGGCGGTGGCGGCGGAACCGATCACCGAGACGAACGCGATCAGCAGGTAGTCGCCGATGCCGAGGTGGATGCCGTAGACCTGGGCGACGAAGATCGAGGCCAGCGAGGGGTAGATCGCGGCGCAGCCGTCCATCTTGGTGGTCGCGCCGAACGGCACCGCGAAGGAGGCGTACTCGCTCGGGACGCCCAGGCGCTCGGTGACCCGACGGGTGACCGGGAGGGTGCCGACCGAGGATCGGGAGACGAAGCCCAGCTGGATGGCCGGCCAGGCACCCCGGTAGAAGTTCAGCGGGTTGAGGCCGCCCGCGAAGCGGAGCAGAGCTGCGTAGACCACGAACAGCACCAGCGCGCAGCCCACGTAGACGTCGGCGGTCAGCGTGGCGAAGGGCCCGAGCAGGTCCCAGCCGTACTTGGCGACGGACTTGCCGATCAGGCCGAGGGTGCCGATCGGGGCGAGCCGGATGACCCACCAGAGCGCGGTCTGGGTGAGGTCGAGCACGGACTCGCTGAGCTTGCGGACCGGCTCGGCCTTCTCGCCGATCTTGAGGATCGCGGCGCCGGTGACGACTCCCAGGAAGACGATCTGGAGGACGTTCACCTCGACGAAGCTGGTCGCGATGTTGGTCGGGATGATCCCGGTGAGGAAGTCGACCCAGGAACCGGCGTGGTCGGGCGCCTTGAGCCCGGCGGTGGAGAGGTTCGCGCCCTGGCCGGGGTCGGTGAGCAGGCCGAGGCCGAGGCCGATGCTGACCGCGATCAGCGAGGTGATCAGGAACCAGAGCAGGGTACGGACCGCCAGCCGGGCGGCGTTGGTGACGTTCCGCAGGTTGGCGACGCTCACCACGATCGCGGTGAAGACCAGCGGCGGGACGGCCAGCTTGAGCAGCTGGACGAAGGTCTTGCCGATGGTGTCGAGGGTGCTGGTCAGCCAGGAGACGTCCAAGGCCCGGGCGAGGTAGCCGAGGAGCAGGCCGAGGACGAGGCCGGCGACGATCTGGACCCAGAAGGGAGTCTTGCGGACCTTCCCGAGCGGGGAGGGCGCTGGTGCGGCAGGCGCTGCGGACATGGTGGTGCGGCTCCGGAGGACGGGGCGGAAGAGGGCGGGTGGGACACGGCGGCACGACGACGAGCAGCGGGCGGGAAGGGCCCGGACGTCAGGAAGGGCGTGCCGCCGGCATACAGCTGGGCGCGCGGCGGGGGCGCGGACTGTCCACAGCACCGGACAGGCACGAGCACTGCATGAGCGGGGTGCTCATCCCGTGCCGGTGAGGCGCGCCTGTGGTGGTCACGGCCCACACAGTAGCAATAAACCTTTGAGATGTTCAAAGTACTTGTTTGAGGTGCGGCTGCGAACCATCCCCGGCGCACCCCGGTGGCGCTCCGGACTACTTCCCGAAGGCGGCCTTGATCACGGCCTTGGCGACCGGCGCGGCCAGCCCGCCGCCGGTGACGTCCGCCCGGTCGGCGGAGCCGTCCACGACCACCGCCGCGACGGCGATCCGGTGCCCGTTGCCGTCGTCCGCGTACGAGGTGAACCAGGCGTACGGGGTGCCGCTGTTGCCCACACCGTTCTGCGCGGTGCCGGTCTTGCCGCCGACCGCCACCCCGTCCACCGCCGCCGACGTCCCGGTCCCGCCGGTCACCACCGTGACCATGGCGGACCGGAGTTGACCGGCCGTCCGCTCGCTCATCACCCGGGACAGCTGCTGCGGCTTGAAGTCCTCGACGGTCCGCCCCTGGTGGTCGGTGAGCCGGTCCACCACGGACGGCCGCATCAGCACACCGTCGTCGGCGATCGCGGACGAGACCGACCCTCCCTGACAGCCGCGCGCCTTCGGCCGGCTCCCCGCGAAGCCGCGCGCCCGGCGCCCGTCCGCCGATTGACCCTGATTAGTTATACGTATAACTTGCTTACGATCCCACGTCCCCTGTGCCCGAACGGGAGAACCGACCGCCATGGGCTACCTCGCCCTGCTCCGCGCCCCCCACGTCACCCGCCTCCTGTTCGGCACCCTGCTCGGCCGCCTGCCCGCAGGCATGACCGGCCTGGTCATCGCACTCGCCCTGCGCGAGGCCCACACCTCGTACGCCCGGATCGGCCTGGCCACCTCCGCCTACGCGCTCTCCGCCGCGATCGGCGGCCCGGTCCTCGGCCGGATCGTCGACCGCACCGGCCAGCCCCGGGTGCTGCTCGGCTCCGCCCTGGTCGCCGGCCTCGGTTACGCCATGCTCGCCCTCGCCCCCGGCTCGGCCATCGCCGCACCCCTCGGCGCCGCGACAGCCGGACTCGCCATGCCGCCGCTCGAACCCTGCCTGCGCGCCCTGTGGCCCGCCGTGGTCAAGGAGGAGCAGCTCGACACCGCGTACGCCTTCGACTCCGCCTCCCAGCAGATCCTCTACGTCGCGGGACCGCTCGCGGTGGCCGGCATCTCCGGCCTGTTCGGTCCGTCCACAGCCCTGTGGACAGCCGCCGCGCTCGGCCTGCTCGGCGTCCTGGTGGTCGCCACCGCCGCACCCGCCCGCGCCTGGCGGGCCCCCGCCCGCGAGGCCTCCGCCGGACTGCTCGGGCCGCTGCGCTCGCCGGGTCTCGTCGTCCTGCTGATCGGGCTGGCCGGAGCCGGCTGGGCGGTCGGCGCGCAGAACGTCCTGTTCATCGCCTACGCCGAGGAGCACCCGCACGGCCTGCCCGGCGGCGCCGGCACCCTGCTCGCCCTGGCCGCCCTCGGCGGACTGCTCGGCGCGCTGGCCTACGGCGCGGTCCGGTGGCGCAGCAGCACCGCCACCCGCACCTGGGTGATCGCGCTCGCCATGGGCGTCTCCTACCTGCCGCTGCTCCTGCTCCCGGCCCCCGTCCCGATGGCCGCCCTCGCCTTCGTCTCCGGCGTCGGGCTGGCCCCGCTGCTCGCCGCCGCCTTCGTCCTGGTCGCCGAGCTCGCCCCCACCGGCACCGTCACCGAGGCCTTCGCCTGGCTGGTCACCCTGTTCGCCACCGGCAACGCGGCCGGTTACGCCGTCTCCGGCGCCCTGGTCGCCGACTCGCTGCGCGCGGTCGCTCTCTGCGCCACCGCGGGCATCTGTCTCGGCGGCCTGCTGCTGTTCGCCACCCGGCGGCTGTTCCGCCCGGCCGCCTCGACATCTCCCGATCCGGTCACGGAGCAGGTGCTGACCGCCTGAAACCGGACCGGTCCTGGCACGGAGCCATCCGGATCCGGCCCAATCGAACACCGAGTGACGGCTCCTCAGTCACCGTCCGCAGGTGCCGCACAGGTGGAGTTGCGGACCACAAGGCCGGTCTCCAGCGGAGCGGCCGAGACCACCGGCTCACCGCGCAGCAGGGCAGCGAGGGCGGCGACACCGACCCGGCCGAGGGCTTCGCCGGGGAGGTCGACGGTGGTCAGGGGCGGTGCGAGGAGATCGGCCACCGGGATGTTGTCCATACCGACCACCGAGACGTCGGCCGGGATGCGCAGGCCGAGGTCGGCGGCGGCCTGGTAGAGACCGGAGGCCACCACGTCGTCGTCGCAGACCACCGCGTGCGGCCGGTCCGGCGCGCTGAGCAGCTGGTGGGCGGCCGAACGGGCGGCCCGCTGCCCCTCGTTGAGGGTGACCCCGAGCTCGACCACCTCAAGTCCCTTGGCGGCGGCCTCGAAGGCGGCCTGCCGGACCCGGAAGGTGTACGCGGAGTGAGTCGAGCGCAGGTGGCCGATCCGCCGGTGGCCGAGGCCGACGAGGTGTTCGACGGCGGCCCGCATGCCGCCCGCGACGTCGAGTTCGACGGTGGGCCTGGCCCGGCCGCCGGACGGGGCCGAGGGATCGGCGTCGAGGAACACGGCGGGGACGTCGGAGGGCAGTTCGCCCAGCTGGCTGTCGTCCGGCGAGCAGATCAGCAGGCCGTCGAAGCGGCTGGTGGTGGCCGCCTCGGCGAGCGTCGCGCTACCCCAGCCGGAGCTGACCACCACGGCCAGGCCGTGCTTCCCGGCCTCCTCGTGGACGCCGACCAGGACCCGGCCGAAGAACGGCCCGAGGATGTTCGGCACGGCGAGCAGGATCATCCCGCTACGACCGAGCCGCAGTTGGCGCCCGGCCGCCTGCGGCCGGTACCCGAGGGCGCGGGCGGCCTCGCGGACCCGGTGCCTGGTGGCCTCGGAGACCCGGTGCCCGGACTCGGTACCGGAGAAGACCAGCGAGACGGTCGCCTGCGAGACCCCGGCCAGCCGCGCCACGTCCCTCCCGGTGGGCCTGCGCCCGGACGTGGGGAGCTCGGAACCGGGCTCGGCGGGTTCTTGGGTCGGGTCGGCGGCGGTCATGGCACGGATACGGGTCGGCGCTGCCCGTCAGCCCTTCGCGGCGGCGGCACGGGCGGCCTCGTCCGCCGCGTCCTCTTCGGCGTTCTGGGCGGCGATCCGGTCGGCGGTGCGGCTGCGCATGCCGGTGATCTTCTCGGAGATCTGGGCCGACATCTCGTCCCGCTGCTTGCTGAGCAGGACGTAGCTCAGCGGGGCGGACACCAGCGCGGCAAGCAGCACCAGGAAGACGATCCCGGTGGTGCCGACCACCGGGATGATGCCGAAGTGGCCCAGCAGCAGGGCGACCAGCAGGCAGCCGAGGAAGATGCTGGCCCGCAGGGAGGTGTAGCGGAGCGTGGCGTGCTTCCCGCTGCTCGCGTTGCTGCTCACGATGGACTTCCTTACTGCAGGGGTGCGGCCGGCCGGACGGGTCGGCGCGCTGCGCGCCGGTCTTCCAGTGAAGCATGCCTCACATCGCGCCCGCCCGGGCCTCCCCGGGCGGGCGCCGGGCCCGGGCCGGTCACGCCAGTCGAGCCACATGGTGACGTCGTCGCGGTCGTCACCCTCGGCGACCGCCACACCCGGTCCTCGGTGACCGGCGGCACGAAGCCCACGGCACCGCCCGCATCGCTCACCCCCGCCCACAGGCCGACGATGCCGTCCTGCAGTCCGGGAGTCAGGTCGGGATCCAGGGTGAGGATCAACGTCATGGGCCCGGAGCTATCCACCCATTGCGACAGGCTTTCCGCAGGCCGTCTCACCGACGGGAGCCGGAGCGGATGGCGGCGCGTCGTACGCACCCCAGCACGGTACGGGCCGCCATCCCTCCGGGACGCGGGCCCTGAACCCGCGCACGGGCACTCCGCACTCGCCAAGGGGCACACCCGGCTGACCGGCAGCCACAGAACTCCCCCTGCTGACCCGGTTCGAGTGTTCCCTCGACGTCCCCTCGCAACGGAGAGCTGCACCCAAGAGTGATCAGTCGGATACTTCACGTCAATGGTTTGTCTGAAATTCGGAATGGTTGCGGCGCATTTCTTGGTTCACGGGGGCGCGGTCCGCGCGCCAGAGGCGCGGATCGCACGCGCCCCGGCCGCGCGCCGGGCGCGGAGCGCCGGAGCCACACCACGCCGAGAACTCGCGCCGAGACGTACCCCGGTGCGCCGGACGGCCGGCCAACAGCCGGGCACCGGGCGCTGGCCGGGTGTCAGGGGGCGTGTGCACAGGGCGGGTGAGACCGTACGTCAGCGGGCGTACGCGCCGGCCGCGGGAGCCTGCTCGACCGAGTGGTCGACCGCCAGGTCCGGCCCGATCTCACACCAGACCCGCTTGCCCGACCCGTCCGGGTACCAGCCCCAGCGGTCGCAGAGCATCTCGACCAGTTCGAGCCCCCGGCCGTTGGTCGCGTCCCCGGCCGCGTGCCGGGGCGCCGGAGCGGCCCGGCTCGCGTCCGCCACCTCGACCCGCACCACCGGAACACCGTTGCGGCCACTTGGCGCCGCCGTACCGCCGCCGGCACCGGCCGCGCCGCCCGCGCCCGGACAGCAGACCGGCATGGAGAGCCTCAACACCGCCGGACAGCCGGTGTGCACCACCGCATTGGTCACCAGTTCCGACACCACCAGGACGAGGGTCTCGGCGAGCTGCGCGTCCGGCTCGACTCCCTGGCCCTGGAGCCGCGAGCGCACCCAGCGGCGCGCCCTGCCCACCTCGGCCGGATCCGCCTGGACCGCCAGCTGCACCTGAAGTACCTGCACCGCTCCACCACCCGCACTCGCAGTTCGGCCACTCTCCCGACCGCCCGACCCGGGCAGCGGGGCACTTGATCACGCCGGTCCGGTGGGCCACGAGCATTCCGAGGCCCGATCGGACTGCCCATGGCTCGAACCGCCCATGGCTTCGTCACGAATACGCCTCAGGATGATCCGGCAGACCGGACGCAGCAAGCGCTTCGGGCATATTCCAGCGATCGAGGGACAGTGCAGTGCATACTGTCCCGCTCACCCTGACGAGCCTCGCACCGGCGCTCGTCCGGTGGCTCGACGAGGCCCGGTGGACACCCTGTGCACGAGCGTAACGAAACGTACCGCCACCAACCCCGGATCCGGCGATCGCCACGAGCGAACCACCCTTCCTAGATCTGTCCACGACCCTTCGAACACCGGTAACGGAGCCATTGTCACTATCTGACGATCAGAAACATTTCTTCCGCTTCTTCCGACGATTCCGCCACGGCCGGGAAAGGCAGCGGGATAACGTGGTGCCGAAGGCGCGGAGAAACACCCGGCCGCGGGCTGCCGGCCCAGCAGACCGGTTCTGATCCACGGACGATGGAGGGGCCATGGCCGCTGCCGCGGCGTCCGGCCCGCGACGGGCCGTCCCGAGTGCGGCCCCGAGCGGCACCCGTAGCGGCGGCCCGAGCTGGGACGAGCTGATCCAGTGGCGGCTCGCCCGGGGCGAGGAGACCGCCCTCGGCGAGCTGTACGACCGTTTCGCCCCGCTGGTGCACGGGCTGGCGGGTTGCATCCTGGACGACCGGATGGCCGCCCAGCAGCTCACCCGCGAGGTCTTCGCCCACTTGTGGGAGCACCCCGACTCCTTCGACCCGACCCAGGGCTCACTGCGGTCCTGGCTGGGCGCGCTGACCCGCCACCGGGCACTCGACCGGCTGCGCACGCTGCACGCGGACGACCGCGAGCTACGGGCGCGCGCCGGCGCGGCCCGGGCGCAGTCCGCCGTCGCGGCCCTGCCCGATCCACTGCGCGAGACCCTCGCGGTGACGTACTTCGACGGCCGGACCTACCAGGAGACTGCGCTCCGACTGGGCATCAGCGAGCAGGACACCAAACAGCGCATCCGGCTCGGGTTGCAACTGCTGGCCGACCAGCTCGGCGACGGCGGGCAGGGCGAGGAGGAGGACGACGGCGGAGGAGTGCTCCGGGGCGAGGACGAGCAGCCGGACGCGAACCCGGCAGCCGGCCGGCCTCCTGAGGCAGGGAGTTCGGAAGCACGCGTGTGCGCCGAGCGCACGAGCCCGACGCATACGGGTCCAGGGCGCAGGGAGACCGGGCTTGCGCGCCCGGCGCGCCCACATCGGGAGCCTGCGCACACGGAGTTCAGGCACCCCGGACTCGGGCCCACGGAATCCGGGCCCACGGAATCCGGGCGCACGGACGCAGCGGGGGCGGGCACATGAGCGACGACGGCGCGCGGCACGAGTCCCTCCGCTCCCTGCTCGGTGTCTGGGCGCTGGACGCCTGTCCGCGCCGGGAGGCCGCCGAGGTGGCCCAGCACCTGGCGCTCTGCCCGGAGTGCGCCCGGGAGGCCACCCGACTGCGGGACGCCGCCGCCCGGCTCTCCGCCGACGATCCGCTCGACCCTCCCGGGTCGCTGCGCCAGCAGGTACTCGACTGGTGCCTGGCGCGCAGGCCCGCCGAACTGCCCGTCCCGTCCTGGGCCGCGCCGTACGCGACCGAGACCGCCAAGCTGGACGCGCTGCTGCGCGACCTGGGCCCCGAGGAGTGGCAGGAGGTCGCCGAACTCCCTTGGCACGGCGGGGTGCAGCGCTGGCGTCCGGCTCAGGTGCTCTGCCATCTCGCGGCGGTGGACGGTCTTCTGGCGCCCGCGCTGGGACTGCCCGACCCCGTCCCTGGAGCGCCCGCGCCCCTCACCGCCCCGTCCCGGGCGCCGTCGCGGAGCGAACCGGGCCCGGTGGCACGGCCCCCACGGAGCGGCGGGCCGCTCGGAGTGCTGGAACGCAGCGAGCGACTGATGGCCGATCGGGCCGGGTCCGAGCCGGCGGCCGTCCGTTGGATGTGGCGGCGGCAGAGCCACGCCCTGGTGCAGGGCGCCGCGCTGCGGGCCGACGGCGGCGCTCCGGTCGACTTCGGCTTCGCCACCGTGCCGCTGCGCGACGCCTTCCTCGACCGGGCCTTCGAGTGCTGGATCCACGGGGACGACATCGCCCGCGCGGTGGACTACCCGTACTCTCCGCCGAAGCCCAAGCACCTGCGGTCGATGATCGACCTGGCCGCCCGGACGCTCCCGCTCGCTCTGGCCGCGCTGCGCCAACCCCAGCCGGAGCCGGTCGGGTTCGGCGGACCGCCGCCGCGTGGGCGGGTGGTCCGGATGGTCGCCGACGGCCCGGGCGGCGGCGAGTGGCTCATCCCGCTGGACGGCCCCGAGTCACCGCCGGACGACACCGATCCGGTCGCCTCGATGGTCCTGGACGGCCTGGACTTCTGCCGGCTGGCCGCCGCCCACGAGCAGCCCGAGCACGTGCTGGTCGGGGAGTTCGGCGACCGCGCCGCGATCCGGGAGGTACTGCGGGCGGCCCCGCTGCTCTCCCGCCCGTAGCGGCGCCGCCGGCCCGGGCGGCGTCCACCGGGGGCGTGAACTGCCTAGCCGAAGACGACGGTACGAGTGCCGTTGAGCAGCACCCGCCGCTCGCTGTGCCACTTCACCGCACGGGCCAGCGCCTGGCACTCGACGTCCCGGCCGAGCGCCACCAGCTGGTCCGGCGTCACGTCGTGGGTGACCCGGGCCACCTCCTGCTCGATGATCGGGCCCTCGTCCAGGTCGGCGGTGACGTAGTGCGCGGTGGCACCGATCAGCTTCACGCCCCGGGCGTGCGCCTGGTGGTACGGCTTGGCGCCCTTGAAGCTCGGCAGGAAGGAGTGGTGGATGTTGATCACGCGGCCGGACAGCGCCTTGCACAGGTCGTCCGAGAGCACCTGCATGTAGCGGGCCAACACGACCAGGTCCACCTTCTCCGCCGCGACCAGGTCGAGCAGCCGCTGCTCGGCCTCGGCCTTGGTCTCCCTGGTGACCGGGACGTGGTGGAACGGGATGCCGTACGACTCGGTGAGCTCGCGGAAGTCGGTGTGGTTGGAGACCACCGCCGCGATCTCGATCGGCAGCGCGCCGATCCGGGTCCGGAACAGCAGGTCGTTCAGGCAGTGGCCGAACTTGCTGACCATCAGGACGACGCGCATCCGCTCGTCGGTCGGGTGGATCTGCCAGTCCATCCGGAACGAGGCGCCGATCGCGGCGAAACTGGCCCGCAGCTTCTCCGCGTTGACCGGCTGCTCGGCGGAGAAGTGCACCCGCATGAAGAACAGTCCGCTGTCGCTGTCGCCGAACTGCTGACTGTCGATGATGTTGCAGCCGGTCATGAAGAGGTAGCTGGAGACCGCGTGCACGATCCCCTGCTTGTCGGGGCAGGACAGCGTGAGAACGTACTGGGTGCTGGCCGGCGGCTGTTCCACGGTGGGGATTCCCGTCCTGAGGTCGATGGGTGCGCAGGCGGTCCAGGGTGTCACATACCGGACACCGCTCGCCGCACTGCCCGCCATCCGGAACGCACCGTCGCCGGACGGGCCCGGGGGGGGAATCCGGGCCAGGAGTGGCGCGGGGAACCGCTCGGACCGGGGCGCGGCCGCAGCGGGCCGGTCCGGTGGGGCGGCCCGCTTCCCGGCGGACGCCGCGGCCCGGCGCCGCCCGCCGCGCGCACTCGGCCGGGCGAGCGGGGCCCACGCCACCGGGATTTCACCCGATCTTCGTCAGGATCCGGAGCACCTCCAGCGAGCGCGGCGCCGCGTCCGGGTCCTCCCCGTCGCTCGTCGCGAGCACCACGTGCGCCTCCCGCGCCACCCGCACCGCCTCCGGCCAGTCCGGGTGACTCAGGTAACTCGCGGCGGGGGCGTCCGCGCCGACGGCGTGCAGGATGCGCAGCACCCGGAGCACCGCGTGGTCCACCAGCGCCGCCTCGGTGCTGTCCCGGAATATCGTGCCGACGTACTTCTCCGCCGACCAGCGGTCCAGCCAGGTGTCCTCGACCAGGCGGTACACGGCGTCGGTCACATCGCCGTAGCCGCCGTGCCCGGCCAGCCAGGTCTGCTGCTGGAAGGCGGGGTCGGAGAGCATGTGCAGCGCGGAGCGGAGGCGGGCGCGCCAGCGCCACCAGGGCAGGTCGTTGAGCGGCATGCCGCCCATCGTGCTTGAACGGTGCCCGCCACGAGAAGTGGTTCGGGTAGACCGGTACGAGGAATCTGAACTGGCGGACATGGGCAACGATCGTACGTTCCCCCACCGTTAGCCATCCACATGCGCTCTACACGCGTCATCCCAGCATCGCCCCCGGAGTTCCCTCTCCCTTGGTCCGCCGTTCTCCCGACGGACCTTTCCCCGCACCCGGCCGGGTCGAGGCTTGAGCGGCCGTACGCCCAGGAAACCCCGGGAGGGGCACCATCATGGAACCGAGTGGAAATCCCGGTCAGCGGCACTCGACCGGCGGCGGACAACCCGTACGCGCCCGCCAGCGCACCATGGGAGCGCTCGCCGCGAGCGTCGCGCTGTTGCCCGCGCTGCTCTCCGCCTCGGCCTGCGGCGATCACGCCGACGCCGCCGCGACCGCGGACCGCCAGGTGACCCTGATGACCTGGGCACCGGCCGACACCGGCGCCGCCGACCGGCCCGGCATGACCGCGCTGGCCGAGGCGATCGGCCGCGAACTCAACGCCAAGGGCGGCCTGGCCGGTCACCAGGTCACCGTCCTGACCTGCAACGAGCGCAACACCGCCGACGGCGCCACCGCCTGCGCCCGGCAGGCCGTCAGTGCCCACGCCTCCGCCGTGGTGGGCTCGTACAGCCAGTTCGGCGGCAACTTCGTCCCCGTGCTGGAGGCCGCCGGCATCCCGTACATCGGCGGATACGGGCTCTCCACCCCGGAGTTCAGCAGCCCGCTCTCCTATCCTGTGGACGGCGGCACCCCGGCGCTGATCGCGGGCAGCGGGCTCCAGCTGGTCGAGGTCGGCTGCAGGACCGTCACCCTGATCCGGCCCGACACCCGGGCCGGCGACACCCTGCTCGGCTACCTCGCCGGAGCCCTGGCGCCCGCCAAGGTCAAGCTGATCGACCTCCGCGCGCCCGAGCAGTCCAGCGACTACGCGGCCATCGCCGCCAAGTCCATCGGCGCGGACCGGCCGGGCGACTGCATCACCAGCGCGCTCGGTGCGGAGGCCACCTCCAACCTGCTCGATCCGTACCGGCGGCTCGGGCCCAAGAACACCGTGCTGGCCTCGGTGATCGGCAGCTTCCAGCAGTCGGTGGTCGACTCCACCGGCGGTGACAGCGGACCGCTCGGCGGCGCCTACGCCACCGGCTGGTACCCGCCCGAGAGTTCGCACGTCTGGGACGCACTGCGGACCACCGTGCACGACTACGGCAGCAGCGACACCCCCATCGACGTGTCCGATCCCGGGGTGCAGACCACCTGGGTCGCGTACGAGGTCGTCCGGCAGGCCGCCGAGCGGGTCGGCGACGGGAAGCCGCTCACCCCTAAGGCGCTCCGCAACGTCCTGGACAGCGGCGAGCCGATCGACACCGCCGGCGCCACCCCGCCCCTCAACTGGGGCATGACCAGCATGCTGCCCAGCGCGGACTCGCCCCGCCTGGTGAACACCTCGGTCACCTACCAGCAGGTCAAGGACGGCCGCCTGACCGAGCCGCACCCGGGCTTCGTCGACGTCCGCTGGGTCCTCGTCGGCGGCAAGCCGCCGGCCTGAGCCGGCGGACCGCACCGACCGGGCGGCAGCCCCCGGGCACGGGGAAGTCACTCCCACCCTCGCCGTCCCGGGGCCCGGGAGGGCTCATCACGCCCGGGCGCCCGCTCTGGAACGGTCTCCCGGCCTCAGAGTTCGCTGGTGCTCTTGGTGGGCAGACCGGTCTGGGCGGCGATGGCGTTCCAGAGCGTCGAGGCCTGGCCCTTGGCGGTGCTGGCCGTACCGCTGGCCTCAGTGGCCGCCTTGAGGTGCGGGTTGTCCTGCTTGGACGCGTCACAGCTGGCGACCGAGTCACCGGCCCAGCCCGCGTACTCGCGGTCCGCGGTGGCCGACGCCTGCCAGGCCTTCTGCAGCTGCTCGACCAGCTGGGCGCCGCTCGGGAGCTTGTCGACCTTCAGCCCGCTCAGCCCGGCGATCAGCTGGTCACGCTGGGCGGCCGCCTGGGTGAGCGTCTGCTGCGACTCCGGCAGCTGCTGGCACTTGCCGACGGCGGCCACTGCGGCGATCACGGCCTGACGGCTGGTGCTGGCCTTGCCCAGCAGGTCCGAGACCGCCTGCGCCTGGGCCTGCAGCTGCGGGTCGGCCGCCGAGCCGCCGGAGGCGGCCGGGCTCGGCGCGTTGCTCGCGGTGGTCTTGGTGACCGACGTCGTCTTGGCGGTACTGGTGTTGTCCGTCTTGCCGCCACCACCGCTCATCATCAGGCCGGCCACGATGCCCACCACCGCCAGACCGCCGACGACCGCACCGCCGATCAGCAGCTTGTTGGAAGGGCGGCGACCCCCGTCCTCCGTGCCCGGAGCGTACGCCGGGGGCGCACTCGGGAAGCCCTGTGCGGGCGCACTGCCGTACGGCTGCTGCGGCGCCCCGACCTGCTGCTGGCCCCCGAAGGACTGCTGCTGGCCGCCGAACGACTGCTGCTGACCTCCGAAGGACTGCTGCTCACCGAAGGACTGCTGCCCGCCGTACGAGGGCATGCCCGCGGCCATCGTCTGCTGCGCGGCGAGCTGCTCGGCGCCGAACTGCTGCTGACCTCCGAAGGACTGCTGACCTCCGAAGGACTGCTGCCCGCCGTACGAGGGCTGGCCCGGCATCGCCGCCTGGCCCGGCAGCGGCTGCTGGGGCAGGCCGGCACCGGCCGCCGGCTCGCCGGCCGGGTACGGCGGCAGGTACTGCGTGGCCGCGGCCGCGTCGGCCGGCGGCTGCGGGGCGGCCTGGTGCGGGGCCGCTCCGACGGGGCCGCCGCCGAGGTACTCGGGACCACCCTGGAACTGCTCTGTCGGCACGTCCTGCTGCTGCGGCGGCGTGGCGCCCTGGGCACCGGCCGGCTCGGGCCGGAACAGATCGTCCAGGTTGAAGTCGTTGGAGCTGGAGTACGAGCGGCGCTGGCTCAACGCGATTCCTCACCTGTGTGTGGCACCTGGCACGCGCGGGCAGGCGACAGCCGGGCGGCGTCCTGCCGCCCGAACCGTCGAAACCGCGTCTGCACCCGGGCCTTCCTCGGTTCTTCCGCGCGCTCGCTGACGGCGGACCACGACCACCCGGCGCGTCGCGCGACGTCTGCGACGGCGCTCCAACGCCGAATATCGGGCCCACGCTACCTGTTCACCGGCACGGGTGACTACGCGGGCCGGTCTTCTCTCACGCGGCCTCCACGTCGACCCGGGCCTGGAACTCCCGGACCACCCGGTTGTCCCGGTACGGTTCGAGCCTGCGGCGGAAGTCGTCCAGGTACTCCACGCCCCGGTTCGACCGCAGCCCGCTGAGCAGCCGCACCGCCTGCGCGCCGGTCTCGCAGGCCCGCTCGACCTCGCGCTGCTGGAGCTGGGCGGTCGCCAGCAGCACCAAGTCCACCGCGCGGCGCCGGACCCGGGTCGGCGGGTGGAGTTCGAGCGCGGTGCGGGCGTAGCGCTCGGCCTGCGCGGCCTGCTCCAAGTCCCGGTGACAGTGCGCCAGCTCGTCGGCCAGGTATGCCTCGTCGAAGTGGACGATCCAATCGGGGTCGTCCTGCGGGTTGCGCTGCTCCATCGCGGCCAGCGCCTTGGCGGCCACCGCCTCGCAGGAGCGGGCGTCACCGAGCAGGGCGTGCCCCCTGGCCTCCGCCGCGTAGAACATCGCCATCGCAGTCGGGGTGGCCACCGTACGGGCGCCCTCCTGTGCCGCGCGGGCGAGTTGGGCGATCTCACGCGGATTGCCGAGCGTCGCCGCCAGGTGACTCATCGAGGCGGCGAGCACATAGCCGCCGTACCCGCGGTCGTCCGCGGCCTGGGCCAGCCGCAGCGCCTGGATGTAGTACCGCTGGGCGAGGCCGGGTTGGCCGGTGTCCACCGCCATGTAGCCCGCCAGCTCGGTGAGTCGGGCGACCGCGGCGAACAGCTGGCGGCCCGTCTCCTCCCGGTACGCACCGCCGATCAGGCCGGAGACCACGGAGTTGAGGTAGTGCACCACCACCGGGCGGACATGGCCGCTGCCGAAACGGTGGTCCAGCTCGACCAGCATCTGGGTGGTCGCCCGGATCGCCGCCACATCGGCCGGGCCGACCCGGGGACCGCCGGTGCGGGCCACCACCGGATCCGGCGGGGTGATCAGCCAGTCCCGGCTGGGCTCGACCAGCGCGGAGGCGGCCACCGTCGCCCCGGTCAGGAACTCACGGCGGCCGACGTCGCTGCGCCAGAGCTCGCAGACCTGCTCCAGGGCGGCGCTCAGGGTGGGCGCGAACTGCAACCCCACACCGGAGCTGAGGTTCTTGCCGTCGGCCATGCCGATCTCGTCCACCGTGACGCTCCGGCCGAGCTTGCGGCCCAGCGCCTCGGCGATCACGGCGGGCGCCTGGCCGCGCGGCTGCTGGCCGCGCAGCCAACGGGCAACCGAGGTCTTGTCGTAGCGCAGGTCGAGGCCGTGCTCGGCGCCGCAGAGGTTCACCCGGCGGGCAAGCCCGGCGTTCGAGCAGCTCGCCTCCTGAATCAGCTGCTGCAAGCGCTCGTTGGGCTGTCGTGCGACAAGTGGTCTCGCGGCCATGGGTTTCGCCTCCCCACGCCCCCGGCGCTGACCGGCGGGCGACGATTCTGCATGCTCTGGTGCCGACGTGCCGACCGGTTAGGGCTTCTGACCTCAGATTAGCGATCAGCAACACCTGCGGGATACCCACGGTGACGAACCCACTCCCCGCGCGCCCTGCCAAATGCCCCTGTGCGCCCCCTGCTGCGCCCGGCGCGACCCCCGTTCGACTGCACTGCGCCCTAACGGGGTTGGCGCACCTCACCGATACGGGTGACATCGCATCCGGCTCGCTGACCACGCCGGTCCCAGCCGTAACCCCATTCACGGACCGTAGTTGAGCAGCGCGTGGAAGACACCCCAGGAACCCAGGAGCAGGAGCTGCCCCAACTGCTCATCGAAGCCGTGCGATACGCCGAGGACCGGCACTGGGAAGTCGCCCCCGGCACCTGGCTGATCGAGGGGGACGGCCCGGCGCGCTGCTCGTGCGGCGACCTCGACTGCGCGTTCCCCGGCGCACATCCCACCGGCGCCGACTGGCGCCGCAAGGCCAGCGCCGGCCCGGGGGTGGTCAGACGCTGGTGGACGGAGACCCCCTCGGCCTCGATCCTGCTGCCCACCGGGAGCGCCTTCGACGTGCTGGACGTCCCCGAGGTGGCCGGCTGCCTGGCACTGGCCCGGATGGAGCGGATGGGGCTGCAGCTGGGCCCGGTGGTGGCCGTACCGGCGGCGGCCGGGCAGGTCGGACGGCGGCTGCACTTCCTGGTGCTGCCCGGGGTGCAGAGCAAGCTGCCGGAGCTGCTGCGCAAGCTCGGCTGGACGCCGGGCCGGCTCGACCTGGCGGCGCGCGGCGAGGGCGACTTCATCGTCGCCCCGCCCTCCCGGGTCGGCCCGTACCGGTTCGCCCAGTGGGCCCGGCCGCCGTCCGCGCTGAACCGCTGGCTACCGGACGCCACCGAGCTGATCAGCCCGCTCGCGTACGCCTGCGGGCGGGGTGGTGCCGCGCCCGCAGGCGCGACGCGGCCCCAGCCGGTGGCGGCCCGCTGAGCCCGCCCCGGACGGCCGACCGGCCGTACCCCGACCACCGCCCTGGGCCTATCGGGTGAAGGGCGGCGCTGCGCGACACCACGCGCGCACCTGACGGGCCTTGTCTCCCACCGGAGACGGGGCCCGTCAGACGCATGTGCGGATAAAAGACCGGTGTACCCGATCGTCAGAGGTAAAAGCCCCTCGTACGAGTGACACCGCTCAAGGATTGCGGTGATCTGCCGAGGGGAGGAATTGCGTCGAGAGGGGCGGTCGGCGAGACAGTCAGGAGGGCAGCAGAGCAACAGGAAACCCGAGCCACGCACAGGGGCCGTCGCGGGGCTACGGGGATCGGGGCAGCAGGGACCGGGGGACACCGGGGAGGGCGCTCGGACGGGGAAGCCGAGCGCGGTGAACGGGGAGGAAGCCGGGGGGCCGTGACACCGATCGCGCTCGGGGTGGTCGGGGTCACGGGCCGGGGGGCCGGGGAGGGAAGCGGGGAGGGCTGGGAGGGGCCGACGGGCCCGGTGCACGGGGATGCACCGGGCCCGTCGGCGTTGTGCGGAACACGCTCACGCGAGCCTGCCCACAGGCCGCGCGCGCCCGGCAGGTCCTTCCGGCCGGGCACACCTCTCCAGTCAGGCAGGCTCTCCGGTCGGGCAGGCCATTTCGGCCGGGCATGCCCCACCGGCGGCGCGGCGGCTCAGGACTGGGTGACGAAGACGTGCGCCGTGATGTCCTTGCCCAGTTCGGCCGGGCTCTCGCCGCTGCCGACCAGCAGACCGCCGACCCCGGCCGCGACCTGGACGGTGGCACCCGGACGGACCCCGGCGCGGCGCAGCGTACGCATCAGGCCCTCGTCGGTCTGGATCGGCTCGCCGATCCGGCGGACCACCACGCTCGTCCCGCTCTCGCCCGGCTGCACCGCGTCCAGGGTGACCAGGGCGGCGTCGAAGCCCTCGCCCTCGGCCTTGGCGTCACCGAGCTCGTCCAGGCCGGGGATCGGGTTGCCGTACGGGGACTGGGTGGGGTGGCCGAGCATCGCGAGCACCTTGCGCTCCACCGTCTCGCTCATCACGTGCTCCCAGCGGCAGGCCTCCTCGTGCACCTGCTCCCACTCCAGGCCGATCACGTCCACCAGCAGGCACTCGGCGATGCGGTGCTTGCGCATGACCCGGACGGCGAGCCGGCGGCCCTCCTCGGTCAGTTCGAGGTGCCGGTCGCCGGCGACCCGGAGCAGGCCGTCGCGCTCCATCCGGCCCACGGTCTGGCTCACGGTGGGACCGCTCTGCTCCAGCCGCTCCGCGATCCTGGCGCGCATCGGGGTGATGCCTTCCTCCTCCAGCTCCAGGATGGTCCGAAGGTACATCTCAGTGGTGTCGATCAGCCCAGACATCGCAGCCGGCTCCGTTCATCGGTGTCCTCACCGCCAATTCTGACGTACCGCGCCGACTACCAGAGCCGCTCGGCCCCTGTGCCCCGGGCATTTCGTCCCTGTTGACAGCAGGCCGCCACAAGCCGCACGGTGCTCGCCGTAGCTTTCGCCATTGCCTTTCCCGAACTGCGGTCCGGACCGTCCCGGCCGCACAGCACGGTACGGAGATCTGATGAGCGACCTGGTCGAGCAGTACTTCGATGCCGCGGTGGCCCACCTGCAGCGAGTCCGCACCGAGGAGTCCGGGAACATCGAGCGGGCCGCGTCGCTGCTGGCCGACGCGGTGGCCGAGGGACGACGGATCCTCACCTTCGGCGCCGGACACTCCTCACTGCCGGCCCAGGACGTGGTCTACCGGGCCGGCGGACTCGCGGTGGTCAACCTGCTGAACGTACCCGGCATGATCGGGGTCAGCGTGATGCCCGCGCCGCTCGGCAGCGCGCTGGAGCGGGTCTCCGGCCTGGCTCCGGCCACCCTCGACCTCACCCCCGCCCGCGAAGGCGACCTCGTCTTCGTCATCTCGCTCTCCGGGCGCCAGGTGATGCCGGTCGAGCTGGCACAGCACGCCAGGGCGCGCGGACTGCGGGTGATCGGGGTCACCTCGCTGGCCTACCCGGGCGAGGTCGCCTCGCAGCACCCGTCCGGGACGTACCTCAAGGACCACTGCGACGTGGTGCTGGACAGCAAGGTCGCGGTCGGCGACGGGGAGCTGTCGCATCCCGGGGCCGGGACCGCCTTCGGGTCCGTCTCCACCGTCGTGACCAGTGCGCTGATGCAGGCCGTGGTGGCCTCGGCGATCGGAAAGCTCGCCGACCGGGGCATCACCCCGCCGCTGTTCCGCTCCGGCAACGTGGACGGCGGCACCGAGTGGAACGCCCGGATGATGGCCGAGAACGCCGACCGGATCTACTACGCCTACCCGCCCGGAAAGCCCGGCCCGGCGGCCTGAACTGGTGTGCTGTGTCCGGAGATTGGCCGGACGTGACGCGTACCCGACTCGCCGCCGGGGCAGTAGGTACCTGCTGATGACACGGCGAAGTGGCAGTGGGGGCCGACATGGCAGCGAGGTCAGGGCGGTCGAACCGGCGTTACGAGGAGCGCGACCTGCTACCCGGGCTGTTCTGGACGGCCGACTCCTCCTCGCTGCAGGGGCAGCGCCGTGCCGTCGCGCTCTCCCGCTGGGAGTTGCTGCTGCTGGTCGCGGCGGCCGCGGCGGGCTCGGCGGACGGCACGCTCTGGGCCTGGCTCGCGGCCTTCGCCTACCTGTGCACCGTCGCCCTGGCCGCGGTGATCGGCCGCCAGAACCCGCAGGGCCTCTGGTACGAGGGCCGGGCGGCCGCCGAGTCGGTCAAGACGCTCTCCTGGAAGTACGCCGTCCGCGCCGACGCCTACCAGCCGCCGCCGCGTGCCCTGCCGGACGCCGAGCTGCTGTACGACGCGCAACTCGGCGGCATCATCGGCCAGTTCGGTGCCGGCCGGGCGATCCCGCAGTTCGACCGGGTGCAGGCCGAGCTGTCCACCTGGCGCGGACCGGCGGACGGGCGTCCGGCTCGCCACCCGCAGATCACCGAGACCATGGCGGCGCTGCGCGAGCAGCCGCTGGTGATCCGGCGCGAGGTCTACCTGCGCGAGCGGGTGCAGACCCAGCGCGACTGGTACAACACCAAGGCCCGGCAGTGCGCCGCCGCCAGCCGCTGGACCAGTCTGTTCGGCATCGCACTGCCGCTGCTGGGCCTCGGGCTGGCGGTACTGCGCGCGCTGGGGTACTTCAGCTATGACGCGCTCGGCACGGTCTCCGCCGTCGCCGCCTCGATCGCCGCCTGGGCCCAGCTGCGCCAGTACCGGCCGCAGGCGGCCGCGTACTCCCTGGCTGCCTCCGAACTCGCCGTGATCGAGGCCCAGCTGGGCAGGCTCAACCTCAACTCGGGCGAGGCCGAGGAGGTCTGGGCGCGGCTCGCGAGGGACGCCGAGGACGCGATCTCGCGGGAGCACACCACCTGGCAGGCCCGCCGAGAGGTCCGGAACCTGGATGTGGCGGGGTGACCGACCCCCGCAGCGGGCATGTACCGGACATGGACGTTCCCGACGGCACGGTACGACGCGGCCCAGCTGCGCCGGTTGCCGTGGACGGGAGATCCTCCGCGCCGAACTCCCTCACCCTTCAGGCGCGTCAAGGATCACTACCCCCTGACGAAGGAGAGACCGAGTGGCGGAACTCCTGGTCCAGGCCCCCGACGGCCGCAGGCTGGCGGTGGACACCCACGGAGACATGCAGGGCCGTCCGGTCTTCCTGCTGCACGGCACACCCGGCAGCCGGGTCGGCCCGCTGCCACGCGCCTCCGTGCTCTACCGGCTGGGCGTACGACTGATCTCCTTCGACCGCCCCGGGTACGGGGACTCCACCCGGCTACCCGGCCGCCGGGTGGGCTCGGCGGCCACCGACGTGGCGGTCATCGCCGACGCCCTCGGCATCGGCGAGTTCGCCGTGCTCGGCCGCTCCGGCGGCGGCCCGCACGCGCTGGCCTGCGCGGCGCTGCTGCCGGACCGGGTGACCAGGGTCTCGGTGCTGGTCTGCCTGGCTCCCCGGCACGCCGAGGGGCTCGACTGGTACGCCGGGATGACCGAGGCCAACCGGCACAGCTACAGCGAGGTCGAGCGCGGCCCGCACCGCTTCGTGGACGCCTTCCAGGTCAGGTCCCGGAAGATCAAGGACGATCCGACCTCCCTGATCAAGGGCCTGGTCCCGGAACTCTCGCCCGCGGACCGGACGCTGGTCTCCGACGCCGGCATCCGCCGGATGCTGCTGAGCACCTACCGGGAGGCGTTCAGGTACGGCGCGTACGGCTGGATCGACGACGTACTGGCCTTCACCACCGACTGGGGCTTCAAGGTGGAGGACATCACCGTCCCGACCAGGTTCTGGCACGGCGCCGACGACCAGTTCTCCCCGGTCGAGCACTCCCAGTGGCTCTCCGACCACATCCCGGGTGCCGAGCTCTACCTGGAGCCCGGCGCCGCCCACTTCGGGGCCCTGCGGGTGATGGCGGAGGAGATGAAATGGGCGGCCGGGCCCGCCAGTTGACGGGGCGCGCTGCTAGCTGCGGACGGCCTGCACCGGCGTGAGCGGTGCGGCGCCCGCGAGGACGGCGAGGACGTTGTCGACGGCGAGGCCGCCCATGGCCTGCCGGGTGCGCACGGTGGAGCTGCCCAGATGCGGCGCGAGCACCGCGCGCTCCTGGGCGAGCAGGGCGGCCGGGACCTCGGGCTCGCGCTCGAAGTTGTCCACGGCGGCCGCGAACAGCGCACCGGAGTCCAGGGCGGCCGCCAGCGCCTCCTCGTCCACCACGCCCGCGGTCATGCTCACCACCACCGCCCCGGCGGGCAGTCGCGCGAGGCGGTCGGCGTCGAGCAGGTGCCGGGTGGCGGCGTTGAGCGGGCAGGTGACCACCAGCACCTGTGAGCGCTCCAGCAGTTCGTCCAGCGGCAGCCACCGGGGACCGTCCTCGGCGACCTCGGCCGGCCGGGTGCGGTTGTGGTAGCCGACCGGCATGCCGAAGGCGGCGGCGCGACGGGCCACGGCCCGGCCGATCCGGCCCATGCCGAGGATGCCCAGCGGGGTCCCGGACAGCTCCATGCCGAGCAGGAAGTTGGGTGCCCAGGCCCAGGGCCGCCCGGAGCGCAGCCAGCGCTCGCCCTCGCCGAGCCGGCGGGTGGCGGCCAGCAGCAGGGCCCAGGCCATGTCGGCGGTGGCCTCGGAGAGCACACCCGGGGTGTTGCTGACCCGGACCCCGCGCTCGGCGCAGGCGGCGAGGTCCACGTTGTGGGTGCCCACCGCGTGGTTGGCGACCAGCCGCAGGCCGGGGCCGGCCGCATCCAGGAACTCGGCGTCCACCAGGTCGTCCAGGGTGGTGACGACGGCCGCCTTGCCCGCCACCGCCCGGAGCAACTCGGGCCTGGGCATCGGCAGATCGTCGTCGTGCAGGGTGACGTCGCAGGACGGCGTGAGCCGTTCCAGCACCCCCGGGGCGAGCCGGCGGGTGACGAGTACGGACGGCAGCGAGGTCTCGGTCACAGCTCGGCAGCGTACACGCCGCGCCCCGGGGCGGTCGGGTACGCGCCTCGAAGGCTGCACCCGATCGCCCGGGGAGAGGCGTCACACCGGCTGGGGCTCCAGGTCGCGGTTGATCCGCTTCCAGCCGCGGGCGGAGACCGTGTTGGGGTGCTCCTCGCCGAAGAGCCGGATCAGTTCGGCCACCGCGTGGTCCCGCAGCTCGGTGGCCTGGGCCAGCCGCCCCGCCTTGCGCAGGGTGACCCCGAGGTTGGCCTCGCAGGCGATGGCGTCCGGGTGCGTGGGGCTGTACCGGTTGCACAGGCCTGCGTAGGCCGTCCGTTCCAGCTCCTCCGCCCTCGCCAGCTGCCCGTCCTCGCCGTACGCGTTGGCCAGGTTGATCATCGCGTTGAGCGTGAAGGGATGATCGGGCCCGAGCACCCGCTGGAGGCCCTCCACGGTGTGCCGTCCCCGCCGGATCGCCTCCTCGACCTCGCCGCTGCCGCGCAGGTAGATGCCGAGGTTGTTCTCGCAGGCCAGGGTGAAAGGGTGTTCGTCGCCGAACAGCCGCCGGTGGCCCTCGTAGACCGTGGTGGCGAGGTCGCGGGCGGCCTCCTTGTCGCCGGAGGCGGAGTGGTCCGCCGCCAGGTTGAGCGCGCAGGCCAGGGTGTCGGCCGCCTCCGCGCCGTACCGGTCCAGGTAGCGCTCGTAGGTCTGCATGGTGAGCTGCCTGGCCTCCCTCAGGTGGCCCTCCCTGCGCAGCGACACCGCAAGGGACTTGGCGTTGCGCAGGTTCTCCGGCAGGTCGGGCTGGAGGACGTCGGCGAGCTCCTCGGTCACCTCGCGCAGGAGCTCGATCGAACCCTTGTAGTCCCCGACCTCGCGCAGGTCGCGGGCCAGGTTGGACTTGCTGGAGAGGGTGTACGGGTGCTTGGGGCCGAGCACGGCGAGCCGCCGGTCGAAGGTCTCCTGGTCGAGGTCGCGAGCGGCCTCGCTGTCGCCGACCAGGCGGTAGTCGATCGCCAGGTTGTTGGCGATCGAGAGGGTGCGGGCGTTCTCGTCGCCGAACAACTCCCGGAACTGGCTGTAGGTTTCGAGGTCGAGGTCGAGCGCGTCCTGGAACCGGCCCAGTGCCCGCAGGTCGGCGCCGAGCGAACCCGCGGTCATCAGGGTGTACGGGTTGTGCTCTCCGAGCAGCTCCTTCTGCCCGGCCAGGGTGGCCTCGTCGAGCTCCAGCGCGTCGGCGTAGTTGCCCTGCGAGCGGAGCACGTTGGCGAGCTGGAAGTTGAGGCTGAGGATCTGCCGGCGCAGGTTGCGGCGCTCGATGTCGTCCCGCTCGCTGCCCAGTCGCTCGACCCAGGTGGCGTCCAGTTGCTCGGCCAGTGCCCGGGCGCGGTCGAGGTCGGTGCGCTTCCAGAGGTAGCGGACACGGTCGATCAGCAGTTCGCGGGTCTCGCGCTCGTCGCAGTCCTGGGCCCGGGAGGGCGCGAGGTGCGGCCAGATCCTCTCGAAGCGCGGCCAGTTGGCCGGGTTGTCGGTGTCGCCGAGCACCGGGCGGGCGCCGACCAGGATGCGGTGCACCTCGTGCATCGCGTTCACCCGGTCGTCCTCGTTCATCTCGGCGCGGACCACGGCCTGCACCAGGCGGTGCACCTGGAAGCTGTTGCTGGCCGCGTCCACCTTGGCCAGCGCGTACCGGCCGACCGCCTGGATCACCTTGCCGAGCATGAAGGTGTCGCTGAGGTCCTCGTCGTAGCGGACCAGGGCACGGATCATCTGGTCGCTGTAGAAGAGGTCCATCGAGATCGGCTCGGGCGCGAAGAACGCGCAGAGCTGCAACAGCCGCACGGCTGCCGGGGACTGCTCGCGCAGCCGGGCGATGGAGACGTTCCAGGTGGCGCCGACCTGGCTGGGGTAGTCGACGGGCCGGCCGACCGCGAGCGCCTTGGTGGCCTCCGCGTGCAGCTGGGCGACGTAGGTGTCCACGGGGGTGCGGGTGGTGTCCAGCCAGGCGGCCGCCACCTCGACGGCCAGCGGCAGGTCGCCGACCGCGTCGGCCACCCGGTCGGCGTCCTGCCGGGAGAGCCCGCGGGTACGGCGGGTGAGGTGCTCGATGCTCTCGCCGCGGGTGAAGACGTCGACGCCCAGCACCCCGGCCTGCCCGGACCACGCCTGGTTCCGCGAGGTCACCAGGATGTGCCCGGAGCCGCCGGGGAAGTACCTGCGGATCTCCGAGGGCTCGTCGGCGTTGTCGAAGATCAGCAGCCAGCGGGAGGTCGGGGTGCCCCGGCGCAGTGCCTCCCGGGCCGCCTCGGCGGCCTCGTTGACGCTGTCGCCGACCCGCAGGCCCAGCCGGTTGGCGAGGTCCGCGAGGGAGGCGGGAACAAGCTCGGTCTGCTCGGCGTCGATCCACCAGACCAGGTCGTAGTGCGACATGTACCGATGGGCGTACTCCAGCGCCAGCTGGGTCTTGCCGACGCCGCCGAGCCCGTACAGCGTCTGCGGGGTGGGCAGCACCGCCGTGGGCCCGCCGACCAGCTGGTCGCGCAGCTCGTCCAGGACCTTGGCGCGCCCGGTGAAGGAGGGGTTTCGCTGCGGCACCGACCAGTACGAGGGCTTGGTGCCGGGGAAGCGCGGCACGGCCCCGCCGCTGCCCTCGCCGCCGCCCGCGTTCTCCCGGCCCAGCGCGCGCAGCAGGATCGCGGCGGCCTGGTCCTCGTCGCGGCCGACCAGGTCGACCGGGTTGCGGCTGTTGAACGGCGCGGCGAGGCGGACGTCGCTGACCCGGACCGGCACCAGCTGGCGGCGGGTGCCCGCCGGGTCGAAGCCGGCCATCGAGTCCCACAGCGCCCGGGCCTGCGGCGAACGCAGATAGGCGGCCGAGAACACCGCGACCGTCCGGAACGCGGCGTCGATGCCCCGCTCGGTCTCCGTGCGCGAGTCCGCGCCGGCGCCCAGGTCCCTTGGCACCACCCGGAACCCGGCGTTCTCCAGGACTGCGGCGATCCAGTCCGCCCACATCCGGTCCTCGGGCACATAGCTGAGGTACAGGTCGGCCGGGACGGTCGGCCGGCGCCGGGTGTAGGCGTCCACGAACCGCAGCCGGACCTCCTCGTCCACCGGCGGCAGCCCGGTGACCCGGCCCCTGGTGATCACCGAGGTGATCCGCTCGCAGGCGGCCAGCATCGAGGTGGGCGTCCCCACCTGGTCCCCGAAGGTGGCCAGGATCTCCTCGTAGGCGTAGAACGGCCGGTACGGCACCTCCACCGAGCCCCAGTACTGGGCGAGTTCCTCGTCCGCCAGGCCCTCGGGCAGGCCGGCGAAGCGCAGCCTGGCCAGCGCCCGCCCGGCGTCGGCCTTCTCCTTCTCGCCCTCGTCGATGCGCATCGGCACCGGCAGGATCCGGATGCCGCGCTCCCGGTACCGGTCGTTGATGTGCTGAGCGATCTTGGAGGCACCGTCGATCGACTGGTCGCTGAGGGTGAAGCAGACCACCAGGTCGTCCGGCATCTGCACGGTGCAGATCTCGGCGATGTCGGAGAGGCCGGTACGGCTGTCGATCAGCACGTAGTCGTAGCGGCGGCTCATGTCCCGGCGCAGCGCGTCGAAGAACAGCCCGCCGTCGAACCGCTCGTAGAACAGGTCCCAGTCGAGCCGGCCCACCGACTCGGAGTAGTCCCGGTTCTGCTGGCCGGCCGAGAGGAAGTCCAGGCTGCCGCCGGGCGGGAAGCCCGGCCAGGAGAGCGAGAGGGCGTGCGGGTGGACCCGGGCGAAGTCCTCGTGCCAGCCGGGGACGTGGTCGACCTCGCGCAGCGCCTCCTCCCGGTACTCGGTGATCAGGTCCATCATCCCGGTCGTCCCGGCCAGCGCGACCGGATCGAGGAACGGGTGGAAGAACCGGGCCAGGCCGGGCGCCTCCAGGTCCCAGTCGACGGTGAGCACCCGGAAACCGTTGGCGGCCAGGATCCAGGCCGTGTTGGCCAGCGCCATGGTGCGCCCGGTGCCGCCCTTGTACGAGTAGAAGGTGACGATCCGGCCCTGCCGGTCCTCGTTCGCCTGTGACTCGGGTGCGGGTGCCAAGGCGCCCGGGGCGTGCCGCTTGAGGTTCCTGGTCGGGTTCTCGGTCATTCCTCTCCTCCCCCTGGACCGGCCCCCGACTGTGGACCGTCCTCGTAACGGGCCGCCTCCTGGCCGCCCGGCTCGCCGCGCCCCGTCCCGGGCCGCCACGGCCCGGGCTCCCCGCCGAAGGCCTCCCGCAGGCTGGGCTTGGGTGCGCCCGACCTCACCTGGCCGCTTCTGGATCGGTCCTCGAAGGCGTACTTGGCCCGCATCGCGGCCCGGGGCAGCGCGTCCTCGAAGTCCTCCAGCGTGGCCAGTCCCGCGGCGTCCTCCTGGAAACTCGGTTTGGCTTCGCGTCGTTTCGACTTCAGTGTTTTCGCACTCAGTTCGGACAGCGGCTGATCGTGCTCGACGCAGTCCGCGTCAGAGGTGTTCCACGGTTCGAGCACGCTCACCCACGGCGGATTGCTGCGGTCGAACCGGGCGACCATTTCCCGCCGCTCCTCGTCCCGCAGCGCCCAGCGGTCCAGCAGCACGAGTCCGGGTGCGGCGGGCTCCCGGTTGGAGAGGATCTCCTCGACCTCCTGGTCGAACTCGTGGATGCTGGGGTGGAAGCCCAGCTGCTTGGCCAGCCGCATCGCGTGCTCGGCCAACGGCCGTGCGGACTGCGGCTGGTAGGGGTGCCAGTCGATCCGGCGCGGCCCGTAGTAGTCGGGATTCCGCTCCTGAGGCAGCTCCGACTGGCGGTAGGAGAACACCGAGATCCGCAGCTGCTTGGTGGGCGCGAGCGCCTTGAAGGCACTGGGCTGCGACTGGAAGTCCAGCGGCCGCCCGACCGGGATGACCGTTTCCTCGGCGACGTCCACGATCCGCTTGGCCAGCCGGTGCACGGCCAGCTCGTACGAGGCGCGGAAGTAGCTCAGCTTCATCAGCGCGTACAGCCCCTCGGCGGCGTAGTCCGGGCCGAAACTGCTGTGGTTGAACTGGAGCTGGCTGGCCACCTCGGGCAACTGGTAGTTCCCCATGGCGACCCAGAGCACCGGAACGATTCCGCTGGTCCGCTCCGAAGTGGAGCGCTCCGGGTAGACCGGGCGCTGGGTGAAGGAGTACCACTCCTGGCCGCAGGCCAGGCTGTTGAAGTAGCGCGGGGAGTAGAGCGGGACGAAGACCCGGCAGGTGGCCAGCTCCTGGGAGAGCCGTTTCGCCCACAGCGTCCCCTGGTGCATGGACTGGTCCATGAATCCGACCGGTGCGCCCTCCGGCAGGTCGGTGAGCTGGAGCACGGCCTCGCAGAGGTCCTCGTACAGCTTGCTCACCCAGTGGTTGGGGTCTCCCGCTCCCCTGGTACCCGCACGCGGAGTGTGCGCGTAGCTGAGGAAGAAGTACGGCCGTGCCGTGTCCTCGTCCCAACCCCCAGGGTCGTCGTACACACGCGCCTCCCCCGAGACCGTCCGGTGTGTGATGGTGGTGTACCGCACCGGACGTAGTCGGTACTACGTCCGGTTCCCAGTTACGTCGTTCCCCCACAGAGGGGTTGTCAGTCTAGGAACCTGGACTTCCCGTAGGGAATAGGGCGACACCCGTCGACTGCCCGTGGCACCGTCAATCAGGGCGGCTGGACTGCGGAGATTCAACTGCGGTTGCCACGGAGGAACTTGTCCGCCACGTCCACTCCCTCGGCGATCCGGAGCAGGTAGCAGCTCGCATCACCGAGAGTACCCGAGAGCAGGCTCGGCATACCCGTCTCCAGAGCGGAGGCCATCGGTTCGAAGTGCTCGTCCCGCAGGTGGACGGCCTCGAAGTGCACCCAGCGCCGCCGCCCCCCGGGGTCGGTGATCACGCAGCCGTAGCGCTGCATCGGCGGGTCGTCCTGCAGGTACTCGGCGAGATGGAAGGCGGTGCAGCACCAGACGGGGACGCCGATCAGCAGGGCGCGGGCCCCCCGGTCGTACAGCTTCTGCACGGGCGAGTGCTGCCCCAGGTGGCCGGCCCAGCGGTGACGCCGCGTCAACTCCCGCGCCTGGCTGCCGAGCGCGGCGAAGGAGGTCTGGGGATGGCTGCTGCGCACCGCGTCCGGGTGGCGTCTGACCAGCTCGGAAAAGTGGCCGAGAATCTTCGATGTCGGCGTCCTGGCGCGGTCGAACGGGGGTTTGGCCTCCCAGTACGCCCGGCTCTGCTCGGGGGTCATCCCGTCGGTGGGGGCCAGCGCCAGCCGGGAGGTGTTGGAGTTCTCAGGGGTCGCCGTGTAGACCACCACGGTGCCCTCGGGGCCCAGCACCCGCCGCAGCGCCTCCAGCAGGGTGCCGGGGCCGTCCGCCATCGGGCCGATCGAGCGGAGCGAGGACTGCACCAGCAGCGTCTCTCCCCGCTCCACGCCCAGTCGGGTCAGGTCCTCCGCCAGCCGGTCCACGCCGTACATCGCCGCCCCTCCCTGGCGTCCCTGGCTCAGGAACCGGTCAGCGCGGCGCGGGCCCGCCACTCGGCGAGGTTGCGCTCGGCCGCCCGGCGCGCGGCGCTCTCGGCCTCCGCCGGGAGCGGCAGTCGCAGCCAGGGTTCGAGCCCGGCGCGCATTCCCTCGACGAAGCGCGCCCCGAGCGCCGTCAGCGCGCGGGAGCCGGCCAGCGTGTCCAGGGCCTGCGCGGTGTGCGCCCGCCAGGTCGCCAGCTCCACCCGCGCATGGTCTGCCAGTTCGCCCGGCAGCCCGTCGTAGGCCCGGACCCTGCTCGCCCAGTACTCGGAGACGGCCAGGTGCGCGTACGTGCCCTGCAGCAGCCCCTCCAGCGGGCGCGGGTCCGGCCGCCAGGGCGCGTAGTAGCGGCTCTGGTCCTCCGGGTCGTACAGGTCGTGGAAATCCAGTACCGCACCCAGCTTGACGTGCTGGAACTCATGCGTGATCAGCAGCGCCAGGGTGGGCGCGGTGACGGGCCTGGCGATGCCGACGGTGCCGAACGCCTGCCGGGCCGCCGCACTGACGTCCCTCCCGGCCGGCCCCGGACGGAGCGGGGTGACGGTGCCGAGCCCGACCCGGACTCCGGCCGCGTGGCCGGGCATGTCTCGCAGGATCAGCTCCCAGGCCTCGCGCAACGCGCCTGCCCAGTTCAGCAGTTCGTCCTCACCCAGGCGGTCCTCGACCGGCCACTGGTGGCAGTCGCGCTGCGGGTCGGTGTCCTCCAGTGCGACCGTCCAGCCACCCGCCAGCGCGAGCCGCCGGACCGGCTGCCACTGCTCGCCGCTCGCCGTGTCCCAGCCGACCCTGACCCCGCGCACGGTGAACCCGTCGGCGTTGCCGTGCAGTTCGGCCTGGCCGGCGCCGACGGTGAGCACCCGGCCCAGCGTCGGCAGGTGGACCGCGCCGCCCCGCACCGGCACCGGAAGCTCGAAGTCCAGACCGGCCCGCAGCGCGGCCGCCGCGGCGACCTCGGCGAGCGTGCCGAGATCGGCGCCCGGTTCGCCGCTCAGGCAGCGCACCGCCCAGGCCCGGACGTAGGGGTGGGCGAGCACCGCGTCCAGCGCCTCGGGCGCGCTGGCGTCCAGCTCGGTGAGCAGCGACCAGGGTTCGGCCGGCTCGCCGGCCAGTGCCGCCAGCAGCCGCCGGGTGACGCCGAGTTGGGCCGCGGCCAGCGCCGCCACGGTCGGCGCACTGCCGTACCCCCGGGCGAGTTCGTCCAACTGGCGCTCGGTGAGCGCGGGTTCGACCGGTGCGACCTGGGCGGGGACGGCGGCGCGGGTGACCACCCGGTCCCGGATGGTGGTGATCAGTCTCATCAGGTCCCCGCAGAAGACGGAGGGATTGTCGAAGTCCCGTCCGCTGCGGTAGCGGTGGGCGTACAGGCCACCGCCGCAGGAGCGGACGACGGGACAGGAGCGGCACTTCTCGCACAACCCGGCCAGCCCCGACTGCCGTTCCACCATCCGCGGGTGGGCGGCCACCTCGTCCAGGCTGTGCTCGAAGAGGTCGAATCCGGTGGCCGGGGCGCCGTCGTAGGCGGTCTTCAGGCTGTCCGCCTGCTCCAGGGTGCCGTCGGTCTCGATGACCACCAGGTCGGCCGGGTCGAGCCCGAGCGACTCGGTGAGGCTGGACTGCCCGCGCAGGGTGCGGTGCACGGAGTCGAAGGTGCGGACGGGCACCGGACGGCCCTGGCTCGTCCAGCGGTCGTAGACGGCCATCAGCCAATCCGCGTAGGGCGTCTGCCCCGCGCCGTCCGGCCGCTTCGGCGGCTGGTCCCAGGTGGCGTGCGGGAGCAGGAAGTCGATCCGGGGCGGTTCGAGGGCGACCAGCGCGTCGTAGACGGCGACCGGATCGTTCTCCACGTCGATGGTGCAGAGCAGCCCGGCGTACAGGTGCCGGTACTCGGGGAGCCGCAGCAGCCCGATCGCGGCCAGCACCTTGTCGTGGCTGCTGCGCCCGTCGGCGAAGCGACGGTGCCGGTCGTTGGCCTCGCGGTCGCCGTCGAGCGAGATCCCGACCTTGATCTCCAGCTCGGCGAAGAGGTCGCAGAAGGCCCGGCTGAGCAGCACGCCGTTGGTGTGGATCCGCAGGTCCAGGGCGCATCCGGGGGGGAGGGCCCGGTGGAGTTCCTCGGCGGCCCGGCGCAGCAGTACGGGGCCCGCCAGCAGGGGCTCACCGCCGTGGAGCACCACGTGGACAGCCGGCAGACGGTGCGCCCTGGCGTGTTCGGCGATCCGCTCGGCCGCCGCGACCAGCACTCGCTCGGAGACCGCGCGGGGTTTGCCGCGCCAGCTGGTGTCGGCGTGCTCGTACACGTAGCAGTGGTCACAGGCGAGATCGCATCTGCTGTGCACTTTGAGAACGAACTGCGAGAACGGGACCGTCAAGGGGGACATCAGCGTCTGCCGGCCGTATCAGCCCGTCAGATAGAGGAGTTGAAGGCCGCCACGGCGAGCCGGCCGGAATCCGCGCCCGGCAGCACCCGGTGCAGGTCAGCGGTGAGGGTATCGGTTCCCAGAGCGGCGAGTGAGGCGAGTGAGGCCCGTGGGGCTGGCTCCTCGACGGCTTCGCGATCAGCTGGTCCGGTGACGAGTGCGGCGACCATGAGATGTCTCGTTTCTGCGAGTGGAACGGTGAGGGATCGGGTCAAACACAAGACCTCCCCTCGCCCTGGTCCACCCAACGGCGAGTATCCCGAGAGGTGACTGCGGTTTCCCCGTTATTAACCCGTCCGAGTGAGTTGGTTCAGCATGTTGAGCGAATCGCGCTACTGCGACTGACGGCATCAGCTACAGCCGCAGTCCGGGCCGCCGAACCACGAGCCTATGGGAGGAACCGGGAGAAACACCCGTTCGTGCGACTGAATCCGTCGCTTCAGCGGAGCGCCGACTACTGCAACCAGCGTAGACCGGCCGCACGATCCGGCGCCCCGCGCTCCGCTACGGGCAGAGCCGCTCGACCCGCCAGCCGCCGCCCTCGGCGACATAGCGCAGCCGGTCGTGCAACCGGTTCTCCCGTCCCTGCCAGAACTCCACCCGCTCGGGGACCACCCGGTACCCACCCCAGAACGGCGGCACCGGCACGCCCTCGCCCTCCGGGTAGCGGCGCTCGAGCTCGGCGTAGCGCTGCTCCAGCACCTCCCGACTGCTCACCGGGCTGGACTGCTCGCTCGCCCAGGCCCCGAGCTGCGAACCGTGCGGCCTGGTACGGAAGTAGGCCGCCGTCTCGTCCCGGCCGACCTTCTCCACCCGGCCGGTGATCAGCACCTGGCGGGCGATCGCGATCCACGGGAAGAGCAGCGCCGCATGGGGATTGACGGACAGTTCACTCCCCTTCTGCGAGCCGTAGTTGGTGTAGAAGACGAAGCCGCGCTGGTCGTAGCCCTTCAGCAGGACGGTGCGCGAGCTCGGCCGACCCTCGGCGTCGGCACTGGAGAGCACCATGGCGTTCGGCTCGACCACGCCGGCCTCGTCGGCCTCGTGGAACCAGCGGGTGAACTGGGCGACCGGGTCGGCCGCGAGCTGCTCCTCGACCAGGCCCTCGTGCTGGTAATGCTTGCGCATCACGGTCAGGTCCGGACCCGGCCGGTCCTCGGTCGGCGTGGTCAGGGATGTCGGGTGGCGTTCCGCGGTAGGCACGCCAACATCATCCCGTACGACAAGCGTCGGGTACCGCTACGTCCGGGGAAACCTGGGCGGGAGATACCGTGACTCGCCGACGCGCCACCGCCTGCCAGCCGGGGATTATGTCCGGAATTGTCGGGTTTTATCAAGGAAATCCACCCCCAACCCGGGCCCCGGCACCGGATTGGATGTGGCGCAAGGGGAAACATCACCATGGTGGTGTATGGCGCAATGCACTCCGTGCCTGCCACGCTGGCACCGAGTGCCAACCACCATCGGTCACCCGACGGAGCCGCCCCACCATGGCGCCCGCCGGACCGGATCACTGAAGGAGCCGCTGATGTCCGATTTCGTACCCGGGCTTGAGGGAGTAGTCGCCTTCGAGAGCGAGATCGCCGAGCCCGACCGTGAAGGCGGCGCGCTGCGCTACCGAGGCGTGGACATCGACGACCTGGTCGGTCATGTCTCCTTCGGCCACGTCTGGGGCCTGCTGGTGGACGGCAAGTTCAACCCGGGCCTGCCCGCGGCCGAGCCGTTCCCGATCCCGGTGCACTCCGGTGACATCCGGGTCGACGTGCAGTCCGCCCTCGCCATGCTCGCGCCGGTGTGGGGCCTCAAGCCGCTGCTGGACATCTCCGCCGAGCAGGCCCGCGACGACCTCGCCCGCGCCGCGGTCATGGCGCTCTCGTACGTCGCGCAGTCCGCGCGCGGCCAGGGCCTGCCGATGGTCCCGCAGCGCGAGATCGACAAGGCCGAGACCGTGGTCGAGCGGTTCATGATCCGCTGGCGGGGCGAGCCGGACCCCAAGCACGTCAAGGCCGTCGACGCGTACTGGACCTCGGCCGCCGAGCACGGCATGAACGCCTCCACCTTCACCGCCCGGGTCATCGCCTCGACCGGCGCGGATGTGGCGGCGGCCCTGTCGGGCGCCGTCGGCGCGATGTCCGGCCCGCTGCACGGCGGCGCACCCTCCCGCGTGCTGCACATGATCGAGGAGATCGAGCGCACCGGCGACGCCGTCGGCTACGTGAAGAAGGCCCTCGACAAGGGCGAGCGCCTGATGGGCTTCGGCCACCGCGTCTACCGCGCCGAGGACCCGCGCGCCCGGGTGCTGCGGCGTACCGCCAAGGAGCTCGGCGCGCCGCGCTTCGAGATCGCCGAGGCGCTGGAGAAGGCCGCGCTGGAGGAGCTGCACAACCGCCGCCCCGACCGCGTGCTGGCCACCAACGTCGAGTTCTGGGCCGCGATCATGCTGGACTTCGCCGAGGTCCCGGCGCACATGTTCACCTCGATGTTCACCTGCGCCCGCACCGCCGGCTGGTCGGCGCACATCCTGGAGCAGAAGCGCACCGGACGCCTCGTGCGCCCCTCCGCGCGCTATGTGGGCCCCGGCCCGCGCAGCCCGCAGGAGGTCGAGGGCTGGGACGCGATCTCCCACTGAGACCGGCCGGCGCCCTGACGCCGTATCACTCTTTCGGGCGGGCCGGGAAGTACCCTCCAGGCCCGCCCGCTTGGGAAAAGATCACATCTCAGCGGGCGGACGAAGCTCCCGCGAGCGCGACCCGGGGCACTAGGCTGCGCCCGTGGCTCAGATCCAGATCCCCATCGACAATCTGCCCGCTGACGGCCGCTTCGGCTGCGGCCCGTCCAAGGTGCGTCCCGAGGCCCTGAGCGCCCTCGCCGCCACCGGGACCTCGCTGCTGGGCACCTCGCACCGCCAAGCCCCGGTCAAGAACCTGGTCAAGCGCGTCCGCGAGGGCGTGAGCAGCCTGTTCTCCCTCCCCGAGGGGTACCAGGTCGTGCTCGGCAACGGCGGCTCCACCGCGTTCTGGGACGTCGCGGCCTTCGGGCTGGTGCGCGAGAAGTCCCAGCACCTCAACTTCGGTGAGTTCTCGTCCAAGTTCGCCGCTTCGGTGAAGGCCGCGCCGTGGCTGGCCGAACCGTCGGTGATCAAGACCGAGCCGGGCACCCACCCGCTGCCGTCCGCCGAGGCGGGCGTGGACGTCTACGCGCTCACCCACAACGAGACCTCGACCGGTGTCGCCATGCCGATCCGCCGCCCGGCGGGCGCGGACGAGGGCTCGCTGGTCCTGGTGGACGCCACCTCGGGCGCCGGCGGCCTGCCGGTCGACATCAGCGAGACCGACGTCTACTACTTCGCCCCGCAGAAGTCCTTCGCCTCCGAGGGCGGGCTCTGGCTGGCCACCTTCTCCCCGGCCGCGCTGGAGCGCGCCGCCGAGATCGCCGCCTCCGGCCGGTACGTCCCGCCGTTCTTCGACCTGCCGACCGCGATCGACAACTCCTCGAAGGACCAGACCTACAACACCCCGTCGATCTCCACCCTCTTCCTGCTGGCCGAGCAGCTGGACTGGCTGAACGGCCAGGGCGGGCTGGACTGGGCGGTCAAGCGGACCGCCGAGTCCTCCTCGATCCTGTACGGCTGGGCCGAGCGGTCCTCCTTCGCGCAGCCCTTCGTGGCCAGGCCCGAGGAGCGCTCGCAGGTGGTCGGCACCATCGACTTCGACGAGTCGATCGACGCCGCGGCGATCGCCACGGCACTGCGCGCCAACGGCGTCGTGGACACCGAGCCCTACCGCAAGCTGGGCCGCAACCAGCTGCGCATCGCGATGTTCCCCGCCATCGACCCCGCCGACGTCCAGGCCCTCACCGCCTGCATCGACTACGTGGTGGACCACCTGTAGCCGGAACTGGGCAGGGGCGGCCCGGGTACCGGGAACGGGCCCGGCCGCCCCGCGGGAACCGCTGTGATCACTTGGCGAGTGAGCTGATCAGCACCACTACCAGCAGCAGTACGAGCGCGCCGGACACGATCCGCATACGAGTCTTGGGGTCCACGTCCATCGAGGTTACCGGGTGGCCGCGCGGACCTCGGCACTCCCCCGCACCGCGCACCGCGGCCCGGCGGTCCGACACGCCCCGCGGCCGGGCCCGTGGCGTCCGGCCCGCCGCTCCCGCAGGCTGGGCGCATGCTCACCTACGACTCCGCGGGCTTCAGGCTCGGCGGCCGCCCGCTGCGGATCCTCTCCGGCGCCCTGCACTACTTCCGTACCCGCCCCGAGCAGTGGCCCCAGCGGCTGGCGGCACTGCGCGCGATGGGACTCAACACGGTCGAGACGTACGTCCCGTGGAACCTGCACGAGCCCAGGCCCGGCGAGTTCCGGCGGCTGGCCGAGCTGGCCGGCTTCCTGGACGAGGCTGACCGGCAGGGGCTCTGGGCGATCGTCCGGCCCGGGCCGTACATCTGCGCCGAGTGGGACAACGGCGGCCTGCCCGGCTGGCTGACCTCCCGGCTCGGACGGCGGGCCAGGACCAGCGACCCGGCCTATCTCGCCGCCGTGGACCGCTACTTCGACGCCCTGTTGCCCGCGGTGGCGGCGCGACAGGTGGACGCGGGCGGCAATGTGCTCATGGTGCAGGTGGAGAACGAGTACGGCTCCTACGGCAGCGACGCCGGCTACCTGCAGCACCTGGCCGACGGGCTGCGGCGGCGGGGGTTCACCGTGCCGCTGTTCACCTCGGACGGCCCCGAGGACCACATGCTCACCGGCGGCACCCTGCCCGGGGTGCTCGCCACCGTGAACTTCGGCTCCGCGCCCGAGGCGGCCTTCGAGGTACTGCGCCGGCACCGGCCGCAGGACCCGCCGTTCTGCATGGAGTACTGGAACGGCTGGTTCGACCACTGGGGCGAGCCGCACCACACCAGGGACGCCGCCGAGGCCGCCGAAACGCTGCGGCGCATCCTCGCCGCGGGTGCCTCGGTCAACCTCTACATGGCGCACGGCGGCACCAACTTCGGCACCGGCGCCGGGGCCAACCACGCCGACCCGCCGTTCAACTCCACCGACTGGACGCACTCGCCGTACCAGCCGGTCACCACCTCGTACGACTACGACGCACCGCTGGACGAGCGCGGGGCGCCGACCGCCAAGTACGAGCTGTTCCGCTCGGTACTGGCCGAGTTCGCGGCGCTCCATCCCGAACAGGCCCGGTTCCGTTCCGAGATCACTCCGCGGCTGCCCGAGCTGCCCGGGCTGCTGGGCCCGGCGACGGTCGAACTGACCGAGCGGGCACCGGTCCCGTTCGATGCGCCGGTGGAGTCCGCCGTCCCACCGTCCTTCGAGGAACTGGGGATCGAGCACGGGCTGGTCAGGTACACCTTCCGGGTGCCCGAGCGGCGACCCGGCCTTCCGCTGACGGTCGAGGGGCTGCACGACCGGGCGGTGCTGCTGGTGGACGGGGAGCGGGTCGCCGAGCTGGCCCGCTCAGTGGCCGGCGAGCCGGTGACGGTGGCGGGCGGGGCGCTGGTCGAACTGCTGGTGGACTCGCTCGGCCGGGTCAACTACGGCCCGCACGGCGGGGAGCCCAAGGGCATCACCGGCGGGGTACGGCACGAACGGCAGTACCTGCACGGCTGCCGGGCCGAGGTCTTCGACCTGGACGCACCGCTGCCCGAACTCGTCACCGGGGACGGGGGTCTCGGACTCGCGCGGGGCGTACTGCCCCTGGACGCGACCGGTGACACCTATCTGGCGGTGCCCGGTGGACGGCGCGGCTACCTCTGGGTCAACGGCTTCCTGCTCGGCCGCTACGACGCCACCGGGCCGCAGCAGGCCCTGTTCTGTCCCCAGCCGCTGCTGCGGACCGGCCGCAACGAACTAGTCCTGCTCGAACTCGGCGACGCCGAGCCGCGGTTCGTCGAGCTTCGCACCGAGCCGTCGATCGGGGCGGGGGTGCCATAGGCACCCGGCAGCGTCACGTCCCTCAAGCCACGGACCAAGACCGCAGATCCACGAGGTCCGGTCGGTCTCCGGCGGCGCCGGCGGGCGGACGTTCCACCACGGCTGGGACCGTGCGGCATGCCCTTCGGGGACTTCCTCCCGGAGGGCACGCCGCGACGGGCAAGGCCCGGGGCCGGCCCGGAGGGACCTACGAGGAGGCCTCCCAGCGTGCGAGCGGCCAGGCCCGCAGCTGCTCGTACCTGGCCGGCCCGTAGCTGAGGGTGCTGCGCATCAGCCGCAGCTCGCCGGCCTCCCACTCGCTCCCCCGGAACCCCTCCAGCGCGGCCGCCATGCCCTGCAGCTCCCCGGGCGCGGACCGCCGGACCGCCCGGCTGTGCCCGTGGCCGGAACCGGCCCGGGCCAGCGTCAGATGCGGGTGGAAGCCCCGCTCGTCGGCCTCGAATCCGAGCTCCTTGATCCCCTCCCGGACGGAGTCCGCGAGCCGCCGCAGCGCCCAGGTCTCGCCGTCCACCCCGACCCACAGCACCCGGTCGCCGAAGTGTCCGCCACCGGCCAGCCGCAGCCGGTGCGCGCCGTTCACGGCCGCCGCGCCCGCGAGCACCTCCTCCAGCCGCTCGACCTCCGTCACCGGGACCTCGCCGAGAAAGGCCAGGGTGAGGTGCCAGCCCTCCACGCCCGTCCAGCGCAGCCGCTCGGCGCCCGGCATCTCCCGCAACGGCGCCACGGCGTCAATGAGTTCCTGCACCGCCATCGCAGGCGGATCGACCGCCACAAAGAGCCTCATGGCCCCATCCTCCCCGCTGGACCCGCGCTCCCCGCGCCGACACCCCCGCCCCCGTGGCACCGGTCTGAAAACCCTTCCGCTGAACGGCCTTGAACCGGTAGAACCGTGTCCATGAGGATTCGTACCGGCGGCCCCGACGACCTGATCGGCGTCCTCGGGCTGCTCGACGGCGCGGTGGCCTGGCTGGCCTCGCTCGGCCGGACCGGGCAGTGGGGCGACCAGCCGTGGTCCAGCCGTCCCACCGCGGTCGAGCGCGTGCGCTCCTACGCGGGCGACGCCGACACCTTCCTGCTCCGGATCGCCGAGGCCGAGGACGGCACCGTGGTCGGCTCCTGCGTGCTCTCCGAACAGGCCACCGACTACGCCACCGTGGCCGGGGAGCGCGAGCTGTACATCCGCAACCTGGTCACCGACCGCAGCCGCAAGGGCTCGGGGATCGGCGCGGCGCTGGTGGCGGACGCGCTGGAGGAGGCCCGCCGCCGGGGCATCGCTCTGGTCCGGGTGGACTGCTACGCCGACGGCGACCGCCGACTGGTCGGCCAGTACCAGAAGTTGGGCTTCACGCCCACCGACGCCTTCGAGGTGGCACAGCCGAACGGCCCCTGGCGCGGCCAGATCCTGGAGATCAGGATCTGACCGGCGGCAGGGGCCTCCGAGTCCGACGGTGCGTCAGCAGGCGGCCGCCAGCCGCTGCTTGGGGATGGCGCGCGGCACCACGGCGACGACCCGTCCGCCGCGCCCCGGGTGCAGGTCGAGCCGCACCCGCAGGTCGGCGACCCGGGCCAGCACCAGGCCGACCACGGCGGCGGCCAGCGCCGACACCACACCGCAGGCCAGCAGGCCCAGCCGGGGCCCGTACACGTCGGTGACCCAGCCCACCAGCGGAGCGCCGATCGGCGTGCCGCCGGTGAACACCAGCACCAGCAGGCCCATCACCCGACCCCGCATCTCGGGGTCGGTGGAGAGCTGGAGCATCGAGTTCACCGAGGTGTTGAAGGTGAGGCCGAAGACACCGATCAGCGGCAGCAGCGCCGCGAAGGTCCAGTACCCGGGCGCGAAGGCGGCCAGCACCTCCAGCACGCCGAAGGCCAGCGCGGCCGCGACCAGCCGCCGCAGCCGGGGTGCACCGCGTCGCGCGGCCAGCAGCGCACCGACCAGCGAACCGGCCGCCATCCCGGTGTTCAGCAGACCGTACTCACCCGCGCCGACCCTGAAGACGTCGTACGCGAAACCCGACAGCACGGTCGCGAAGTTGAACCCGAAGGTGCCGATGAACCCGGCCAGCACCATCGGCCAGAGCAGTTCCGGACGCTCCTTCACATAGCGGAGCCCTTCCCGGAGTTGACCCTTGTCCCGGGCGATCGGGTCGACCGGGCGCAGCTCGCTGCCGCGCATCGCCAGCAGACCGCCGATCACGGCGGCGAAGGACAGCGCGTTGACCGCGAAGGCCCAGCCGCTGCCCACGGCGGCGATCAGCAGACCGGCCACCGCCGGGCCGACCAGCCGCGCGGTCTGGAAGTTGGCGGCGTTGAGGCTGACCGCGTTGGCCAGGTCCTTGGGGCCGACCATCTCGCTCACGAAGGCCTGCCTGGTCGGGTTGTCCACCACGGTCACCAGGCCGAGCAGCAGCGCGAAGGTGTAGACGTAGTACTCCGTGACGGCACCGGTGACGGTCATCACGGCGAGGCCGGCGGCCAGCAGGCCCATCATGCCCTGGGTCACGACCAGCAGGCGCCGCTTGGGCATCCGGTCGGCGAGCACGCCGCCGTAGATGCCGAACAGCAGCATCGGCAGGAACTGCATCGCGGTGGTCACCCCGACCGCGAACGGGCTGTTGGTCAGGCTCAGCACCAGCCAGTCCTGGGCGATGCGCTGCATCCAGGTGCCGGTGTTGGAGACCACCTGGCCGGCGAAGTAGTAGCGGTAGTTGCGGATCCGCAGGGAGGAGAACATCCCTCCGGGCCGGGTGAAACGCGCCCCGGTGGGGCTCGGCGCGGCGGTGGAGGCCGCCGCGGTGCGTTCCTCGGGGTCGTCGTCGCCGCTGCCGGGCAGGCCCACGGGCATGGGCGCCTGGCTCTCGGCGGTGGCAGCAGCGGCTGCCTGGTCGGTGGTGGAGTCGTCGGTTCGGATGGCGGCGGCGCTGGCGGCGGCCGGCGGTGTCACGGTGGTCTCCCCTCGGTGCGCGGCGATCTGCAGGGCGGTCGCCGCGCGGCTGGTGTCAGGTTCTGGTCCTGCGGTGATGCGGTGCTCCTTCTTCCGGTCCCGATGTGTCGATGCGGCTGCGGTGGGCCGACCTGCCTAGAAGTGGGCCGACTTGCTCAGAGGTGGGCCAGCTTGTAGAGCACCGGAGCGGCCTCCTTGAGTACCGCCCACTCCTCCTCGCCGAGCCCCTGGGCCAGTTCGGCCAACCAGGCGTTGCGGCGGCGGCGGCTCTCGGCGAGGATCTCGTCGGCCTGCTCGGTGCTGCTGACGACCACCTGCCGACGGTCCTCCGGGTGCGGCTCGCGCCGGACCAGCCCCTTCTCCTCCAGCATCGCGATGATCCTGGTCATCGAGGGCGGCTGGACGTGCTCCTTGCGGGCCAGCTCACCCGGCGTGGCCCTGCCGCAGCGCCCCAGGGTGCCGAGCACCCCCATCTCGGTAGGGCTCAGCGACTCCTCGACACGCTGGTGTCGCAGTCGTCGGGCAAGGCGCATCGCGGAGGACCTCAGCTGACTGACAGCTGCGAGGTCCTCCTCGGACATCTCGGGCATGTCCTTAGACTACGTCATTACTCTCGCTAACGAAAATTGATAACGGCGCGAACCACCGGCCGCCCGTCCGGCCCGGGCGCACCGCCGCGCGGTCAGCGGCTCCCCGTGCCCGGGCCGCCGGCCCGGGCACGCAGGTCGATCGCGGCCACACCGTCCGGCATCCCCAACGCCAGCAGGGTGCCGATCAGCGCCATCGACCAGATCTCCGAACCCAGCCGCAGGTCGCGCACCTCGCCGCCCGGGCCCAGGCCGCGCACTCGGACCAGCCCGTCGGCCCAGGCCGCGCCCACCAGCGGGCCCGCCGCCGTCGAGCCGACGGCCACCGCCGTGACCGGGCAGTCGCGCCGGTCACAGGGCTCGGCCAGCGGATCGGAGTACGGGCCCCACAGTCGGACGGCTCCATCCAGGCCGCCGCTCGCCAGCAGTGGGATCTCCGGCTCCGCCAGCCCCTGGCCGCCCACCGCGGTGGCCGCCAGCGCCGTGACCGCACCGTGGTGGAGCCGCTCGCTGACCACCTCGCCGTCCTGGTACCAGTGCACCTCGCCGGCCGCGTCCCCGAAGGCCGGTGCGGCCTTCGGGAGCAGGCCGATCGCCGCCAGCGCGGTCAACTCGTCCGCGATCGAGGAGATTTGATCGACCGCCGCGGTCAGCGCGTGCGGTTCCAGGCCCGGCCGCGGTTCGGTCGGCACCACCAGCTCCGTGCCGCCCCACGGGTCGAGCAGCACGACGGTGCCGCCGGCTGTCACCGCCAGCGCGCGCAGCGGTCTCGGATCGGGCACCACCACCGAGCCGGACCGCCGTCCGGTGGCGGCGTCGTAACCGCGCACCGAACCGCCCGCATCGGCGACCAGCAACTGCGAGACGTACTGGGCCGTGCCCGGCGCCATGGCGACCGCGGGGCCCGGCCAGCCCTCGGTGCGGCGCCACCGGGCCCACCGCCCGGCCCAGGCGCCGGACAGCGGCGCCAGCGTGGACGCCGCGGCGGCGTCCACGCCCAGCAGCCGGGTGCGCAGGACGGCGGCCCTGGTCCCGGGGTCGCCTTCGTCGATCACGGCGGGACCGGCGGCGTCCCAGGCCAGGGCGACCTCGTCCGTGCTCCCCTCGGTCGCGGCCGTCACCGCCGTCGGCCGGGCCAGCGCGTACAGCAGCGGATCCGCCGTCAGCGGCCCGAGGTCACCCGCGCGGGCGGCGGCCGTCCAGACGTCCGAGAGCAGGTCCGGGTCGGCCGCCCGCAGGTCGAGCGCGCCGTCGGCGTCCCGGGGCACCCGGGCGATCAGCTCCTTCGCGCCGGCTGGGGCGGGCGGCCGCGCGAGCCCGAGCGCGGGCCCCGGCAGGGGGTAGGCACCCGCGTCCGCGCCTGCCTCGGCGCACCAGGCGTCGAAGCGCGCCCGGTCCGTCCACCGCGGATCGTCCAGCTCCAGTACGGCCGACTCCGCCACCGTCGCGAAGGCGCCGGCCGCCTCACCGCCGGTGGCTGCCTCCACCACCAGCCGTACGTGCGCCGACTCCATCACCGGATCGAGCAGTTCGGTCACCAGCCGACCCGGCTCGGCCGCCGAGTCCAGCTCGGGTACGCAGATGACGGTGTGCCGGTCGTCGGCGGCCAGTACCTCCAGCAGGGGCCGGACGCCGTGCGCGACCACGCCGAGCTGCTGCCCGAGCGTCCAGACCGCGCTGCGTACGGTCGCCCCGGCGGCGGGCAGTACCGCGTGGATCCGCTGTCCGCCCGGCGTCCCGGACGTGGTGCAGCTGGCCACCAGCCAGGCCAGCAGATGCGACTTCCCCGCGCCGGACGGCCCGGAGACGCGGCACAGGCGCGGTGCCCGCGGGTCCTCCAGCCAGCCGAGCAGCGCCAGGCCGGCCGCCCGGCGCCCCGCCGTCAGTGGGGGCACCCACCGTCCGTTCTCCGCCATGTCCTCGCTTCCCCTCCCGGCCGGACGGCCGTGCTAGCCGTGCCGCTCCGCCAGACTGATCATCAGCGCCTTGATCCCTTCCTCCCGGGACTCCGCCGTCCGCCCGTAGTCGAAGCTGTGCGTGAACCGCGCGTCCGGGAAGGTCTCCGCCAGCCACAGCGCGCAGTAGTGCCCCGGCATCAGGCACGGCTCCAGCTCGCAGTAGACCTGGGTGACCTGCTCCGGCTCGACCCCCGCCGCCCGCAGCCGGTGCCACACGAGCTCCTCCGGGTGGGCCGTCCCGATGCCGCTGCCGCCGGTGACGATCTTCTTCTCGCCGTGCTCGTCGACGTACTCGAAGGCCGCCGAGGAGTCGATGTTCAGCGGCCGGCGCAGGTCGTCCAGCACCCGCGGCCACCAGCTCTCCCGGTCCTCGAAGGCCGCCGGGTCGAGATCGAGCAGCCCCTGTCGCAGCTGTCGGTACGCGGCCAGCGCCGCGTCCTCGTCCTGGGTGTCGCTCACCGCGGGCAGCTGCCCGTCCAGCAGCAGCAGGCCGGCCGCGAAGGCCTCCACGCCGCTGTTGACGGCCAGTTCCGGCAGATCGGTGCCGAGCACCACGGCCCTGACGGAGCGGTCCGGGGCGAAGTAGAACTGCGCGCCGCGGTCGGTCCCGATCCGCAGCTGACCCGCCATCGGGCCGGCGTCCAGCCCCTGCTCGGCCGCGTACTCGCCCAGCGAGAGCGGCTCCGAAGGCTCGGCCGAGCGGAAGTACGGGCCCACCTGGAGCGGCAGCCCGGGACTGCGCAGCGGCCCGGCCGGGGCGATCGGCAGGCTGTGCAGCCCCCGCTCGCCGAAGTGCGCCAGCAGCGCGGCCGACAGGTCATCACTCATCTGCCAATACCTATCTCTCGGTCACCCGGTGGTTCCGGCACCTCCCGGCCTTCGGCGCCGGGCGCGGGACCTCGTGCGAAGGGCCGGGCTCGGCGGCGGGCACCGGTGCGGGCCCTTCCCGGGGCGGGCGTCAGAGCATCGGGTAGTCCTCCAGGTACATCTCCCAGAAGTGTGCTCCGCTCTCGAACGGCAGGCGGTCCCAGGCGGTCGCGTCCTCACGGATGATCTCCTCGACGTCCGCCCAGTCATTGGGGTCCGGGTCCTCCTCGGGGCCCGGCCGCTCCGCGGCGACCTTGTACACCAGGTAGCTCAGCGAGGACAGGTCCTGGTGGATCAGCTCGTACTCGGTCTCCGAGTCCGGATCGGACACCCAGATCGTGCCGTCGGAGAGCCGGACGAAGACGTACCCCTTGTACAGCTCGCCCAGCTGCTGGAGCTTCCCGTGCGGAGTGTCGACCGGTCCGGGCGCGAGCGGCTCGACGAGGGCCCAGTCCGGGTACGCCGGGTCGCCTTCGGCCAGGTCGGCGAGGAGCCGGAAGAGCCCGCCCGAGTGCGGGATCCCGAACTCGGCGGCGAAGCGCGCGGCGTCCTCGTCCGGGAAGATCCGCGCGGCGGCGTCCGGCCGCAGCCTGAGCAGACCGCCCGCCGGTGTCTCCTCCGCGATCGCCTGCCAGTCGATCCGTACCAGCACCTGTCACTCCTCCCGATCCACCGCGTCGACTCTACTGTCCCTTGCGGGCCCGCTTCGCGGGCCGCTCGGCCCGCCTGGCGTCGGCGGCCGCCTTGTCCTTCGCGCCCTGGTCGTCGAAGTCGTGCTTCCCCATCGTGCCACCGTAGTTGCCGGCGTCGTGGTCGTCCTTGAGCTGCTTGACGTAGGCCCTGTGGGCCCAGTCCCGGTCCTTCTGGGGGATGCTGTTGTTGTACTCGACGCCGTGGGAGACCGAGAGGTCGGAGTTGTGCGGCTCGAAGTGCCTGGCCAGCCAGCGTTCGCAGTTCGCGTTCTTCTGGCAGGGCGCCCGTTCCGTGTAGAGCTCCTTGACGTTCTGCTCCTTGCCGCCGAGCAGGGGCTTTCCGATCGACCGCTCGGAGTGGCTGCGGAGGTCACCGCTCCGGCCCACCACGATGAACTCGCCGTCCTTGTCCTTGTACCGGAGCGCCGCGTAGTTCTTGCCCTTGTAGTCGGACTCGCCCCGCCGGGCCTCCTCCACGGCCCGCGAGAGCTCGGTCGGATCGTCGATCTTGTCGCTGTGTACCTTCTCGCCGGGCTTCTTCGGGTCCTTCTGGGCGTGGTACTTCTTCTCCATGTCCTTCGCGGACGGGTCCTTGACCTTGCCGCTCGAGGAGTCGAGGAGGGTGTGGACACCGGACTTGTCCTTCGGGTCCAGGTCCACCAGCTTGCCGCCCCGGATCTCCTGGACCCTGCCGTCGTCATGGACGAAGTACTTCTTGCGTCCGCCGCCGTCACCGCCTCCACCGCCGCGCGAGCCGCTCGGCCCGGCGGGCTCGTGAGGCGCGCGGGGCCCGTTCTTCGGCTCGCTGTCCAGCATCCGCTTCAGGTCGCCGGCGTGCTTGGCGTCGGCCTCGCGGGTGTTGTGGGCGACCTTCTTCAGGTTGTCCCCGGTCGAGTGGTAGAAGTCCTTGACCGCCTTGCCGGCGTCGTCGGCCAGCGTCTTGCCGAGCTTCTCCGCCCCGTGCTCCAGGGCCTTGGTCACCTGGTTGGTCACTCGAAGCTCACTCCCGCGATCCGCGACTGGAAGGTCTGGGCGTGCCCCGCCACCGTCTCCGCGTGGTCGTGCATCATCCGCGCGTGCTCCTCCACCGCCGCCGGGTCGATCCGGAAGCCGGAACCGCCCGCGCCGCCGCCGGAGATCCCGAGGGCCGACCCGGCGGCCTGGAACACCAACCCGCTGACCGCCCGCCCCACCACCTCGACCAGCGGATCGATGGCGGCCTCGATCACCTGGCCGATGATGTACTGCTCCAGCTGCTGCTCCAGGTAGTTGACCAGCTTCCGGGCGGCCGCCTCGATCGCGACCACCGCCGCCTCGGCCAGCCCGAAGGTGGCCACCGCAGCCGCCTGGTCGGCCACGAACGCCGCGGCCATCAACACCAGTTCGGCGATCGTCTCGACCTTCATCGCCACGATCACCTCGGCCGCCGCGTCCAGCGCCGTGGCCACCACATGACAGGCCTGCACCAGCTCGTCCATGTGGCTGCCGGACAACTGCGCCCACTTGGCCAGCAACGCCTCGTACGAAGCCCCCTGGTACGCCTCGCCCAGCCGCTGGATCGTCGCCGTCGAATCCCGGTGCGCCGAGTCGATGCTGTCCGCGAACTCCCGCACGTGCGAGGCGAACTCACGGACCTTGTCCTCGTTCACCGTCGGCCAGTTGATGCCGATGAACGACAGGAAAGAAACCACCTCGCCAGGCAGTTCGATGGCCATGACGCCCCCTCGCCCCGACAGCTCTCCCGCAGTCGGATCGTAGTCCAACTTCCGTGTCATCAAGAAGGCCACGGTGAACGGCGGTCGCCGCGACACCGCTCCTCCCCGGCGCCTCCATCTCACGGAGCAAGCCTGGGAATCCGGTGGAGCTTCCCGCGCCACTCGTGCGTTGATCGTGAAGTACCCGTACTGACCTGGGAGTTCACCGAAACCACGGATCTTGCCCACATCCCGGGGCATGGCTACTGTGCCTCGCTGTCAGGAACACAGCACCGGCATGAACCCCCCCCCCATCCAGGGAGTCCTTTTGGGTCACATCCACCATGCGGTCTACGGCTGGCTGACACCGGCAGTCTCGTACGCCGTCGCCTGCATCGGCTCCCTGCTGGCACTGCGCAGCACCCGCTGGGCCCTGCTCACCAGGGGCCGGACCAAGCGCAACTGGCTGACGTTCGCCTCGTTCTCACTGGGCCTCGGCATCTGGAGCATGCACTTCATCGCCATGCTCGGCTTCACCGTCTCGGGCGTCGAGATCCGCTACGACGTACCGCTGACGGCGCTCAGCCTGCTCGTGGCGGTCGCGGTGGTCGGCGCGGGCATCTTCACCATCGGCTACAGCAGGCGGCCGCTCGGCGCCGTGCTCGTGGGCGGCGTGTTCACCGGCCTCGGGGTCGCGGCGATGCACTACCTGGGCATGGCCGCGATGCGGCTGCCGGGCTCGCTCTCGTACACCCCCGTCACGGTCGGGGCCTCGGTCGCCATCGCGGTCCTCGCGGCCACCGCCGCGCTCTGGGCCGCGCTGAACATCCAGGGCACGCTCGCCGTGGCCGGCGCCGCCCCGGTGATGGGCGTGGCGGTCTGCGCGATGCACTACACCGGCATGGCGGCGGTCTCGGTGCACCTCGACCCGGGCGAGGGCTCCGCAGCCAGCGGCATGGTCGCCCTGGAGTTCATCTTCCCGCTCGCCGTCGGCCTCGGCACGTACGTCTTCGCCAGCGCCCTCGCCTTCGCCGTCGCCCCCAGCAAGACCGCGCGGCGCCCGCCCGTCCTCACCGGCCGGGCCGCCCCGCTCCGCCGATAGCGCGGTACGGCTTCCGCGCCGGTGAACGGCGGCGCGGGAGGACAGCGCCGGGGTGCGGGGCCGCTCGTCGCAGCCCCGCACCCCGGTGGGAGTCCTCAGCCCCTCAGGTGCTCCGGCGTCGCCGCCGGGCACACCTTGTGCACGAAGGCGCGCCGCAGCGCGTGGTACGGCTCCCCGGGGCCCCTGAAGTTGCGCCGCATCTCGGCCAGCTCCTCCTCCCGGTAGGCCGCGAGCGGCTTCACCGCCTCGTCCTCGGCCCGCCGCCGCTTCTTCTCCAGCAGCCGCGCCGCCAACCCCGGTGCCGCCGCCAGTGCTTCGGCCCGCCGTACCGTCCAGGACCGGAACTCCGCCGCGCTGCCGGACTTCGTCCGGTCCACCAGGCCGAGCAGCCGGGCCTGCCGGGCGCCGACCGGCAGCGCCGCCGTGGTCAGCCGGGCCGCCCACTCGGGGCCGACCCGGCGCGGCAGGGTGTACGTCCAGTACTCGGAGCCGTGCAGGCCCATCAGCCGGTAGTGCGGGTTGAGCACCGCCGACTCCCGGCACCACACCTCGTCCGCCGCGATCGCCAGCATCAGACCGCCGGCCGCCGCGTTCCCGGCCAGGGACGCGACCGTGAGCTTGTCCTCGGTGGTGAGGATCGCCTCGACCAGGTCGTCCATGGCGTTGATGTTCTGCCAGGACTCCTCGGCGGGGTCGGCCGCGGCCTCGATCACGTTCAGATGGATGCCGTTGGAGAAGAAGTCCCGGGCCGGGCCGAGCACCAGGACCGAGGTCGGACGCTCCACCGCCTCGCGGTACGCGGCCAGCAGCCGCCGGCACTGCCCGGTGCTCATCGCGCCGCCGGGGAAGGTGAATTCGAGGTAGCCGACCCTCCCCTCCTCCCGGTAGCGGATCTGTGACCAGGTGTCCTTCCGCCAGGCCGCCGCCACCGGAGAGATCGGCGAGTGCGGTACGTCCGCCACCAGGTCGCCGAGTGCCTGGACGGCCGGCAGCTTGTAGGTCGCCGGCCCGTCGGGAGCGCGCCGCGGGCGCAGTTGCGGGATCCAGACCGCGCCGTCCACGGTGGCGCGGCAGATCGCGCCGTCCCGGGTGGCGATCACCGAACCGGGCACGCCCCGGAGTTCGTCCTCGGCGTGCCCGCCGTGCAGGAAGAACTCGCGTCCGTACAGCTCGTCCAGCACACCCGGCTGCGAGTCGGCGGAGCGCAGCTTGCGCAGCACCGTGGCGGTGTCGTCCGCCGCCCAGTCGATCCGCCTGAACTCCTGCTTGTGGTACGGGCGGAGCCGACCCTGCACGTCCCAGCGCCCGTAGTCCAGCGGCTCGGGCGCCGGCCACCCGCTCTCGAAGCGGTCCACCGCCAGCAGGACCGCCTCCAGGGCCGCGTCGGCGACCTCGTTCCGGTACAACTCGCTCTTGCCGCACGGCGGTACGGGGTACGGAACCGAGGCCCAGATCGGACCCGCGTCCATCTCGGCGACCGCCTGCAGCACCGTGACGCCCCACTCGGACGCGCCCTCGTGGATCGCCCAGTCCAGCGAGGACGGGCCGCGGTCCCCCTTGGGGCCGGGGTGCACGATCAGCACGGTGTGCCGCGACCAGATGTCCTCCGGTATCGCCCGGGTGAGCATCGGCGCCAGGATCAGATCGGGCCGGAAGCGGGCCACGCCGGCCCGTACCGGCTCGTCCCCGAGGGCGAGTTCGACGCCGACGTGGTGGCCCCGCTCCCGCAGTTCGGTGTGGACGCGTTGGGTGAGGCTGTTGAACGCGCTGGCGATCAGCAGGATGCGCAAGGTGCCCTCCGACAGTGTTGTCAGCAGTGCTGTGTAATCCCCCGGATCTGTCCGTCCCTCGGGCCGCACAGGCCCCGACGACGGTACGCACCTCGCGACTTCACGTCACCGGGGCGTGCAGCACCAGACACCCGCCCGACCCCGGGCCGCGGGCCATCCAACCATGGCCATGCCACACAAACAGCCGTGATCGTCTCAACTCCCCAACCCCTCACGGTGTTCGCACAAACACGCGACCAGGCGCCCGATCGCCCTACAGAACGTTGACTTCCTCCTTGCCCTAAGGGGCGAGGATGCCGGCTGTGCGTACCGTGCGGGGACTTCGCCCCGCACTGGTGTGCGTCGCCGGTGGTTGGCGCTTCACGGACCGCCTCATGGCAAGGTCTCCACGCCCTGACACCGCACGCCCTGCGGCGTCGAGGATGTTCTTCGCGGCGTTCACATCGGCGTGGTCCCGATGCCGACAGGCGGTGCACCCGAAGTCCGCTTGGCTCTCACGGTTCTTCGGGTCCACGTGCCCGGCCAAGTTCGCGCCAGGCATGTGGGACCTTCCGGTCGGCAAGAGCGAACCCGGCGAGCCCATCACGTAGACGGCCGTCCACGAGCTGAAGGAGGAGACCGGCCTCGTCGTCACTCCCGAGAACCTGCGCCTGGTCCACGGGCCGAGGAGTAGAGGCACCCCACGGCTTCCCGACCGTCGTCTTCGCCGCCCACTCGTGGTCAGACGAACTGACGAACGGGGAGCCCGAGAAGCGCTCAGAGGTCGCTTGGGTAAGCGCCGCCGCCATTCCCCAGGAGTTCGTGTCCACCACGAGGGTGGCCATGCTCAGCTACCTCGGCAACGGCCCCAGTGTCTCCCTCGACTCGTGGCAGGGTGGATCACTGGCACCGGCATGGTGATCTCCCGCCTCGGCGGCCGTGTGGGCGCTGTTCCAAATTCAAGGGCCCCGGGAACGCGGCGAGCCCTCCCTCCGGAGCGACCCGGCGGGAGGGCTCTAAACCACGCCAGGGCGCGGACTCGCGTCAGCTGAGGCCGAACGCCGGCATCAGGTAGTAGAAGGCGAAGACACCCGCGACCGCGTACAGCGCCACCGGCACCGACCGGCCGCGACCGGCGGCCAGGCGCAGGACGCAGAAGGTGATGAAGCCGAAGCCGATGCCGTTGGTGATCGAGTACGTGAACGGCATCATCACCATGGTCAGGAAGGCCGGGACGGCGATGGTGTAGTCGCTCCAGTCGATCTCCCGGACGGAGTTCGCCAGGATCAGGAAGCCGACCGTGACCAGTGCGGGGGTGGCCGCCTGGGCGGGGACCATGGTGGCCAGCGGGGTCAGGAACAGGGCGCCCAGGAAGAGCCCGCCGGTGACGATCGAGGCGAAGCCGGTACGGGCTCCCTCGCCGACGCCCGCGGTGGACTCCACGAAGCAGGTGTTGGCCGAGGAGGAGGTGGCGCCGCCGAGGGCGGTGGCCACACCGTCGATCATCAGCACCTTGTTGATGCCGGGCAGGTCGCCCTTCTCGTCCAGCAGGTGCGCCTCGTCCGCGACGCCCAGGATCGTGCCCATCGCGTCGAAGAAGCAGGACATCAGCACGGTGAAGACGAAGAGCACACCGGTCAGCACGCCGACCTTGTGGAAGCCGCCGAACAGGCTGACCTTGCCGACCAGGCCGAAGTCGGGCGCGGCGACCGGGTTGCCGGGCCAGGCGGGGACGGTGAGGCCCCAGTGCAGGGCGGGGATGGTCGCCAGCTTGTCGACGATCACCGCGACCAGCGTCATGGTGACGATGGAGATCAGGATGGCGCCGGGCACCTTGCGGACCACCAGGACCAGGGTGAGCAGCAGCCCCAGGATGAAGACCAGTACCGGCCAGCCGTTGAGGTGGCCGTTGCCGCCGAGCTGGAGCGGGACAGTGGTGTGGGCGGCGTCCGGGATCCGGCTGACGAAGCCGGAGTCGACCAGGCCGACCAGGCCGATGAACAGACCGATACCGATCGCGATGGCCTTCCGCAGCCCGAGCGGCACCGCGCTCATCACCCGCTCGCGCAGGCCGGTGGCGACCAGCAGCATGATCGCGAAACCGGCCAGCACCACCATGCCCATGGCGTCGGCCCAGGTCATCTTGGGCGCGAGCTGGAGGGAGACGATGGTGTTGACGCCCAGCCCGGCGGCCAGCCCGATCGGCACATTGCCGATGACACCCATCAGCAGGGTGGTGACACCGGCGGTGAGGGCGGTCGCCGTGACCAGCTGGCCGCTGTTCAGGTGGGCGCCGGTCACGTCCGTGCCGCTGGCGAGGATGATCGGGTTCAGCACCAGGATGTAGGCCATGGTGAAGAAGGTGGCGATACCGCCGCGCACCTCACGCGGGAGGCTGGAGCCCCGTTCGGAGATCCGGAAGAAGCGGTCCAGGGGGCCCTTGGGGGAGAGGGCGTCCTGGGGAGGCTCGGGCGACGTGGCGGTCGGCTGGGCCAGCGGAGACATACGGGAGGTCCTCGTCGGGTGGGGGCGGAGGAGGAGGGGAAACCCGGAGCGACGGTGGCCGGGTTCCGGGAGCACCGAGCGGTCAAGCCAACACGCCGGAGCCAACCGGAACCTCAAGTATGTGTGCCTCGGTCGTGCACTCGCCATCTTCGCGCGTAGAAGGCATCCCTTACGATCACCTGCCGTATGACGACCGATCACCCCGGGCCAACCGCGGGCGGGTCGACCCCACGAGAGCCCGGCCGGCCACGCGAAGACCGACCGCTCGGGCACCCGGCCGACCGAGGGACCGGGAGCGAGCCGGCCGGGCCCCGGAGATCCCGGCGGCCATCCGAGCCGCCGGCCCCGTCGCCCCCGTACTCTTGGGGCCATGCCCAAGACCCCGCTGCGCCCCTCTCCCCCGCCGCTCGAAGCGAACGACGTCGCGATCGTCGGCGGCGGCACGGTGCTGTGGTTCGTCGCCTTCGTGGTGCTGCTGCCGTTCCACAGCACGCTGGCGCGGAACGGGCACGGCAACTGGCAGTGGATCTGCCTGGCCGGCGGCTGCCTCGGCCTGATCGGCCTCTGGTACTGCCGCGCCCGCCGGGACGCCATCAGGCGCAGCAAGGCGGCCGCCGAGCCCCCCACCCCTCGGTTGGACTGAATCGCCTCGCAGCGGGCGCACCGGAGATAGCGCCCGCCTACAGTCGGTCCCATGACGCACCCGGCTGAAGAGACGGCGGACGCCGGCCGCGGTCCGGCGAACCCGGGCGCCCGTTCCCCGGGGGCCGGCCCCGGCCGCCGGAGCGGGCTGAGTGCGGCAGAGGTCGCCGAACGGGTCGCGCGCGGCCAGGTCAACGACGTACCGGTCCGCTCCAGCCGCTCGGTCGGCGAGATCGTCCGGGCCAATGTGTTCACCCGGTTCAACGCGATCATCGGCGTCATGTTCGGGATCATCCTGGTGGTCGGACCGATCCAGGACGGGCTGTTCGGCCTGGTGATCGTCGCCAACACCGGCATCGGCATCATCCAGGAGCTGCGCGCCAAGAGGACCCTGGACGGCCTGGCACTGATCGGCGAGGCCAGGCCGCAGGTCCGCCGGGACGGCTCGGTCCAGCAGATCGCGGTGGCCTCGATCGTGCTGGACGACACCGTGCTGCTCGGCACCGGCGACAAGGTGGTCGTGGACGGCCTGGTCACCGAGGCGGACGGGCTGGAGATCGACGAGTCCCTGCTCACCGGCGAGCCCGATCCCGTGCTCAAGCACCCGGGCGCGGTGGTGATGTCCGGCAGCTTCGTGGTCGCCGGCGCGGGCGCCTTCACGGCCACCAAGGTCGGCCGCCAGGCGTACGCGGCCCAGCTGGCCGAGGAGGCGACCCGGTTCACCCTGGTCCGCTCGGAGCTGCGCAGCGGCATCGACAGCATCCTGCGGTTCATCACCTACCTGCTGGTCCCGGCGGCCATCGGCCTGATCGTCAGCCAGCTGGCGGTGGAGCGGCACGACTGGCGGGAGGCCGTCCGCCGAATGGTGGCCGGCATCGTGCCGATGGTGCCCGAGGGCCTGGTGCTGCTGACCTCGGTGGCCTTTGCGATCGGCGTGGTGCGGCTGGGGCAGAAGAAGTGCCTGGTGCAGGAGCTGCCGGCGATCGAGGGGCTGGCCCGGGTGGACACCGTCTGCCTGGACAAGACCGGCACCCTTACCGAGGGCGGGATGGACGTGGTCGAGCTGCGCCCGCTCGCGCCGGCCGGGCAGCCGGCCCGGCCCGTTCCCGCCGAACCGGCCGTACTGCGGCGGGCACTCGGTGCGATGGGCCGGGCGGACGCCCGCCCCAACCCGTCCATGCAGGCCGTGATCGACGCCTACGGCGGCCCCGACGGCGAGGACGGTTGGCGGGTACTGGAGGCCGTGCCGTTCTCCTCCGCCCGCAAGTGGAGCGGGGTGCAGTTCCTGGAGCCGCAGGGCGGCGAGGCCAGCTGGCTGCTCGGCGCGCCCGACGTCCTGCTGCCCGGGGACCACCCGGCCCTGGGCGAGGTGGACGAACTGGGCGCCAGGGGCCTGCGGGTGCTGCTGCTCGGCCGCTCACCGCTCCCGCTGGACGCGCCGGACCCGGCCGGCCAGCTGGACCCGCTCGCCCTGGTGGTGCTGCAGCAGCGGCTGCGCGAGGACGCGTCCGCCACCCTGCGGTACTTCGAGAGCCAGCGGGTCGAGGCGAAGGTGATCTCCGGCGACAGCGCGGTCTCGGTCGGTGCGGTCGCCTCCCACCTGGGCCTGCCGGGCGCCGAGCACCCGGTGGACGCCCGTACCCTGCCGAGCGGGACCGCCGAGCTGGCCGAGGTCGCCGACCGGACCGCCGTCTTCGGCCGGGTGACCCCGCAGCAGAAGCGCGAGCTGGTCGGAGCGCTCCAGTCGCGCGGCCGCACGGTGGCGATGACCGGCGACGGTGTCAACGACGTGCTCGCCCTCAAGGACGCCGACATCGGCGTGGCGATGGGTTCGGGCAGCGAGGCGACCCGGGCGGTGGCCCAGATCGTGCTGCTCGACGACCGCTTCGCCACCCTGCCCGCGGTGGTCGCCGAGGGCAGGCGGGTGATCGGCAACATCGAACGGGTGGCCGGTCTGTTCCTGGTGAAGACGGTCTACTCGGTGCTGCTGGCCGTCCTGGTGGTGATCTGCCACGTGCCGTACCCGTTCCTGCCCCGGCACTCGACCGTGCTGAGCTCGCTGACCATCGGCGTCCCGGCCTTCTTCCTGGCGCTCGCCCCCAACACCGAGCGGGCCAGGACGGGGTTCGTCCGGCGGGTGCTGCGGCTCGCCGTGCCGGGTGGCGTGATCGCCGGTACGGCCACCTTCACGGCGTACATGCTCGCCCGGGCCGACCACGCGACCGGCCTGGAAGCCGACACCAGCGTGGCCACCCTGACCCTCTTCCTGATGGCGATGTGGGTGCTCGCACTGGTGGCCCGGCCGTACACCCCGTGGCGCCTGGCCCTGACCGGTGCCATGGGCGCGGCGTTCGCCCTGGTCCTGTGGGTCCCGTCGCTGTCGCGCTTCTTCGAACTCTCGCTGGTCGGCCTGCGCGATCCCCTCGTCGGGGTGGGCATCGCCGTGCTCGCCGGGATCCTCCTGGAGATCGTCTGGCGCTTCGTCGTCCGCCGGACCGAGGAGAGCTGATCCGAGGAGGGCTGCCCCGAGGCCGCCGGATCCGGGGGCGCTCGGCATGGTCGCCGTCCAGCGGGGAAGGGTCCCGTCGGGAGGGGGCGCAATGGCGGATCGGGACGGGGAGTTGGAGGCGTTCATCGCCTTCTGCGGCGGGCTGGCGGTCACTCTGCTGGTGCTACTGGCCCTCTGGCTGGTGGCCGGCGGGTCGTCGACCACCGAGCCGGGGTGGTGGCTGCCGACGGCCGGCACCGCCGGGCTCGGGGCCACGGTACTGACGTACCGCAGGCTCCGGGCCCGGCGCACGGCTCAGGACTCGAAGTCCCGGGCGGCAAGCAGCTCGTAGGCCCGGTCGGGCTCGGTGAGCGCGGCCAGGATCTCGAACCTCCGGTGCCACTGGCCGACCGACCAGGCGAGCCCGGCGGCCAGGCCCTCGGGGGTGGCCGCGTGCAGCAGTCCGGGCACCGGCGGCACCTCGAACTCGTCCTCCTCGTCGGCGGCTTCGACGTCCTCGGGGTCGTACGGAAGCTCGGGCGCGGTGGCGGCGGTGTCCCAGCGCCAGCCGATCGCGGCCTCCTCGCCGTCCGGGCCGACCACCAGCAGCTCCTCGTGCTCCTCGTACACGGCGGGGCAGCCGGGCAGCAGTTCCCGCACCACGGCGGGGGTCCGGTGCAGGGTGCCCTCGGAGAGCACCCGGCCGCCCGCGACCTCACTGGCCAGCGAGACGTGCAGCCGTTCGGCGAGTTCGGCGGCCCGCTCGGGCGCGACCGGCAGCACCGGGTGGTCGTGCAGCAGCTCGACCAGGTCGGGGGCGTCGGCGACGACCGCCTCGGCGGCGTCCACGACCACCGTGCCGTCGGGCCGGCGGCCGGTGCCCTCGTCCAGCGGAGGAACGGCCCTCACCTCGTCCAGCGACTCGATCCGATCTGCCGGAAGTGCCGCCAACGCGCTGTAGATGCCGTGCAGTTGGCGGTGCGAGACGCCCGCCGCCGGATCGACCAGGCGGTCCAGCAGCTCGTCCGGGCCGTGCGGCTCGGCGAGCAGCGCGGCCAGTGTGGTGCGGACGCCCAGCGCGTGCAGGAAGGGCTCGTCCAGGTCGGTGCGGGCCTCCTCGTAGAGGCCGCGCAGCAGCGGATCGGCCCCGGCCGCGCGCAGCCCGGCGGGCTCCCGGCCGCCGAGCACCGGGTGGTCGCGCAGCCACCAGGCGGTGTACGGCGGCAGGTCGGTGTACGAGCCGTCCGGGAGCAGGGTGCGCACCGGGTTGACCACCGCGTCGCGGTACGGCGGGCGGGCCAGCAGGGCCAGCGCCTCGGGCCAGGCGTCGTCGTCGATCAGGTCCAGGTCGCGCACCGCCAGCAGCTCGGCGGCGACCGGCGGTACGCCCAACTCGCCGTCGTCGTCCGCGTGCAGGGCCTCCAGGGCGTCCTCGCACCACTCGGTGAGGCCGTCGGGCGCCTCGTCCAGCAGGCCGGCGGGACGCCCGCCGGCGGCGCGGTCGGCGGGTGCGGTGGGATCGAGCCGCTCCAGGTCGTCCGGGTCGAGCACCACGTCCTCGGCGCGGACCAGCACGAAGGTGTTCAACACCCCTGCCGCGGCCAGGACTTCGGCACCCCAGCGCTCCAGCAGGTCCTCGTCCACGTACCCGGCGTCATCCTCGCGGGCGAGCGCGGCGAGCGGGCTGTCGGGCAGGATCAGCTCACCGGCGCGGGTGAGTTCGCCCTCGTCGTCCATCAGCGCGAGCCGGGCCAGCCAGGGGTGCTCGCCCGAAGTGGCCCCGGCGGCCTTGACCAGCGCCAGCACGGCGTCGGCGAGGTCGACGGCGGCGTCGAAGTCGTCCTCGCCGAGCTCCAGCGAACGCGCCACGGCCGCCCGCACCTCGGGGGTGTCCAGGATCCCGGCCGGAGTCGCGGTGCCCGCGCCGAGCTTGGCCAGCAGCGGGTGGGCGGCGTCGGGGTGGGCCAGGCGCAGGTCGAGCAGCCCCAGCGCCTCGGCGAGGGTCTCCGGGTAACCCTCGTAGCCGGCCCAGTCGGCGGCGTCGGAGGGCAGCAGGACCCGCCGCGGACCGGTGACGGTGCGGCCGTCGGCGAGCGGCACCGGCAGCGCGCCGAGCGCCTCCGGGTCGGCCCCGGCCAGCGCCGCGTACAGGTTGCGCCACCAGGCGGGCTCCCGCTCCAGTCCGCCGAGTTGGTCGACCACCTCGGCCAGCGGCACCCGGCGCACGCCCAGCACCCGCAGCTCGGTGCGGCGTTCGAGCCCGGCCGGGAGCAGCCCGGGGAAGATCGGGGCGAGCGCCTCGACCACCGAGTGGTCCGCGCCCTCCAGAAGCGTCGCGTCCCGCGGCCGGAGCGCGGGCGTGCCCTCCTCCACCGGCGCCGGGTGCGGCAGGAACGGCGTCCCGGGCAGGCGCTCGATGACCGCCGCGCGCACCGCGTTGTCGAGCGCGCCCTGCCCGAGCGGGCCCGGCACCAGTGAGAGCGAACCGAGGTCGGCGCCCCGGGCCCGCAGCAGTTCGACGTACGCGTCGGCGGCGCGCTCGGTCAGGAAGTCGGTGAGCGGACCGGGCGCGACGTGCCGCCGGGTGGGGTCGAGCGGGTACCCGGCGATCAGCAGGGCCGGTACGCCCAGGGGTTCGTCGCTCGGGGTGGGCGCGTGCACCACGGGCAGCGTGCGCGGCGCCTGCGGCGCGCCGTCCCCGGCGACGGGCACCGCCCAGGTCACCGTCCAGTACGGGCGGGCGCGTTCCTCGGTGGGCCGGTCGGCCAGCAGCTCGGGCGCGGTGGTCCCGGCGAGGGCGACGGTCTGCCAGACGGTCTCGGCACCGTTGTCGGTGATGGTGACGGTGGTGATGCCGTTCGGCCGCTGCGGCGCGGCGGTCCGGGTGAGCGTACGGGTCCCGTCCGGGGTCTCCACCACCACCTCGGCCAGGCCGGGCAGGGTGAGCAGCAGGGCGTCGTCGATCTCGGCGAGCAGACGGCGGGTGAGGTCCTCGGCGGCGGTGTCCCGCAGCGGCAGCACCACCACCGTGTCGTACCCGTCGGGCGCGGCGCCCTCGGCCGGGAACGGCAACCGCAGCAGCGGCACATGGCCCTCGCGGCGGCGCAGCTCCTCGGCGAGCTCCTCCCGCGCCTCGGTGAGCGCGTACGCCTCGGCCAGCGACCAGCGCACCCCGCCGTGGGCGCTCAGCACGGCGGGCTCGTCGGTGACCGCCAGCACGGCGGAGAAGCCGACACCGAACCGGCCCACCGTGGCACCGTCCTCGGCCCGCTTCGCCGAGGCGCGCAGGGTGGAGAGCGACTCCACCGCGGTGGCGTCCAGCGGCGCGCCCGTGTTGGCGGCGGCCAGCACACCGCCGCGCAGGGTCAGCCGCAGCCGCCCGGGAGCGGTGCCGGCCCGCGCGGCGGCGTCGGCGGCGTTCTGCGCCAACTCGACGATCAGCCGGTCGCGGTAGCCGCCGAGAGCCAGTTCCTCCTCCGCGTTGGCGTCCTCCCGGAACCGGGCAGGGGCGGCCGTCCACGCCTCCAGGACCCGACGGCGCAACCCGGTCGTGTCGAAGACGTCGGGGGCCTGCTCGTCCGTACCGCTGCCGATGATCCGAGGCTCCACTGGCCCTGCCGCCTTCCGCCGTCTCCACCCTGCCTGCGTACGGTGGGCATTCTCCCTCGCCCGGCCCGCTGCCACCGACCAGGGGTGAGGCAGGGCCGTTCGCGCACGGGGGAACAGCCCCGGGCGCGGGGGCCGGCGGGCACGTCAGGGCACGGGGAGCCGCGCGGACCGGAGACTCCCGGTACCGCGCCGGAGCCCACCGGGCCGGCTTCGCCGTGCGGAGGGCAGACGGCCCGGTCCACTCACCCAGCCCGCCCAAAGGCTCAGGAGTGACCCAGCTCCTCGGCCGGGGCGTCGGGCTCCACCGAGCCGCTGGAGCGGTCGGGGTGCAGGTGGAGCGGCTCCACCTTCAGCTCGTCCAGGATCAGCTCCGAGGGCACCGGCGGAGCCGGCAGCACCGCTGCCTCCGAGTGGCCCCCGCAGCCGTAGGAGAGTGAGACCACCTGGCCGTCCGCCGGACCGAACTCATTGCCGCAGATCCCGAACGCCTGCCCGAGTGACCCGCCGATCGGCACCAGGAAGCCGCAGCTGGAGCAGTGCGCCGGAGCGGACTGCGCCATCGGCGTCTGCGGACCGTACGCGGTCTCCCAGCGCTCGGCGGCCAGGTGCAGCCCGAACCGGGACAGCACTCGGGGCCGACCCATGCCGAGCTCCTCCGCGACGGCGCCGATCTGGGCGCGGGCGGGCGCGGGCTGGACGCCGGCGTCGGCGACCACCACGTCCTCCTCGGCGGCCAGTGCGACGGCGGAGTTGGGGGCGGGCTCGTCCTCGCCGGTCCAGCCCGGCTCCAGGCGCAGGTCCTCGGCGCCGGTCGGCAGCAGGTCCCCGGGCCCGAGGTCGCCGGGGCGCAGCCGCTCGCTCCACGGCACCCACTGCGGGGCGAGCACCGCGTCCTGGCCGGGCAGCAGTACGACCTCGTCCAGGGTGACGTTCTTGGCTCGCGGCGCGCGGGCCACGGTGATGGCCCAGTGCCAGCCGCGGTAGGCGGCGTCCAGGCACTCGAAGGTGTGGGTCACCACCCGGTCGGCGTCCGCCTGGGCACCGAGGTGGGCGCCCACGAGCTCGGCCCCGACGCTGTCGACGGCGGCCTGGCGGGCGAGTTCGACGGCCTCGGCACAGAGCCGGTCAGGGGTACGGCTTCGCATCGCAGCACTCACGGCGTCGATTCTCTCCCAGTTCTGTTGCCTGCGGTCCATGGCCGGCGGTCCAGTGCCGTCGGTCCCTTGCCAGCGTTCCGTCGCCCGCTCCGCGCGGTCGCCCGCTGCGGCCGTCCGTCGCGGTCGGACCCGAAGAGCTCTCCGGGAAGTGCTCCCGAAAGAAGGCTCCGAGAACCTCCACCGGACCGTGCCACGGGTTCCGGCCCCGCTGGGTACCGTGCTCCCATTCTGCGCGACCCGGAACCCTCATGGAGACCGGCCGCGCCGCCCACCGGGTTGCGCACACGCGAAGTGCAGGCTACCCGCCGGTCGGCCCCCTTCGACAGTCCGGTGCCGACGTCCCGGCGGAGCCGCGCCGATCGGCACCGGTTCCCTCGTGCGGTGAGGGTTCGTCGGGCAGGATGACGTACGTGGCGGACGAGACCCCGTCGCGGCACGCACTGCACGGCCAGCGGGCAGGACTCCCCCCGGAGCCGGCCGACGTGCCGCGACCGCAGCAGCTGGTCCCCCCGGGCGGCGCCGCGCCGCAGTCGGAGGGCGGCTCCGCCCCGCCCGCGACGGCTCCGGGGCCCGAGCCCTCCGGCGCCGGGGACGACCTCTTCACGGCCCCCGGCGGACGCCGCAACCTGCTGCTCCGCGGGGCCTGTGCCGCCGGGCTGCGCACCGGCAGGCTGGTGCACTACACCGGCCGGCGGATCCGCCGCGCGACCGCCGCCGAGGGCGCGGGCGAGTCGGGGCTGGCGAAGCTGATCGAACTGCACACGCTGAACTCCTTCGGCGACATGATGATCACCGTCGCGCTGGCCTCGACCATCTTCTTCTCGGTCCCGACCGGCGAGGCCCGCGGCCGGGTGGCGCTCTACCTGCTGATCACCATGGCCCCCTTCGCCCTGCTGGCCCCGGTGATCGGCCCGCTGCTGGACCGGATGCCGCACGGACGCCGCTCCGCGATGGCGATGTCGATGCTGGTCCGCGCGGTACTGGCGTGGAGCATGGCCGGCACGGTCACCGACGGCGGCCTCGCGCTCTATCCGGAGGCCCTCGGCGTGCTGGTGGCCTCCAAGGCGTACGGGGTGGTCCGCAGCGTGGTGGTGCCCCGGCTGCTGCCGACCCGGCTGTCCCTGGTGAAGGCGAACTCCCGGGTCACCCTGGCCGGGCTGCTGGCCACCGGACTCGCGGCCGGCCTCGGCGGACTGCTGCACCTGCTCGGGCCCGGCTGGCCGCTGCGCGGAGCCTTCCTGGCCTTCGTCATCGGCACCCTGATGGCCTTCCACCTGCCGCACAAGGTGGATTCCGCCAAGGGCGAGCAGCGGGCCGTGCTGCACGCCGACGAGCAGTACCCGGCCCTGCCCGACGGGAGCACCGTGATGCCGGAGAAGGCGACCCTGCGCACCGTCGGCCCGTCGGTGATCCTCGCCCTGCGCGTGGTGGCGACGCTGCGCGCCCTGGTCGGCTTCCTGGTGATGTTCCTGGCCTTCCTGCTGCGCGAGGACCCGGTGGGCGACCTGCCGCCGACGGTCAGCCTCGGCATCGTCGCGGCCGCGGCCGGCACGGGCAACGCGCTCGGCTCGGTGCTCGGTTCCTGGCTGCGCACCAGGGGCTCGGAGGCCACCGCGACGGTGATGCTGCTGCTGGCCACCCTGGCCGCGGGAGCGGCGGCGCTCTGGTACGGGCTCGCCACGGTCGCCGTGGTGGCGGGCGCGGCCGGGGTGGCCGCCTCGCTCGGCAAGCTGGCCCTGGACGCCCTGATCCAGCGGGACGTCCCCGAGGCGGTCAGGACCTCGGCCTTCGCCCGCTCCGAGACGCTGCTCCAGCTGTCCTGGGTGGTGGGCGGCGCGGTCGGCATCCTGCTGCCGCTGGACGGCGCGCTCGGCCTCTCGGTGGCCGCGGCACTGGTCGGCCTGGTGCTGCTGTGGACCGTACGGGCCCTGCTCAGGGTCGGCCTCCGCGGCCCGGCGGCCCGGCCCCGGGTCGCCTGAGCCCCCGGGGCCGCGTGCCCCCGGAAGATGCGCCGGCCGACACCCCGGCGGGTTCCCGTGCGTCGAGCCGGTCCGGATGACACGGGCGGCGGAGACTTGCCCACCCGGGCGCACCTTGATCGGCACTGCCCGGTAGATTCGTGCCCATGAGCCTCAGCACCCGTGTCATCGCCGCCGTCGGCGCCGTTGTCGTGATCGGCGCCGGCACGGTCGCCGGTTCCGTCGCGTACGCCAGCGGTAAGGGCCAGCCCGAGCACCCGCTGGCCACCCTGGTGGTCGGCCGGTCCTCCATCCACGCCGGACCGACCTGCTACAACGACGGCAAGCCGCTCAACAAGGACGCCATCACCAAGTGCCAGGCCGACGCCAAGAAGGCCGGTGACGAGGGCACCCTGCCCACCTCGGACGTGACCAGCACCGACCGGATCGGGGTCGGTGTGGACCCGAGCGTCTCCGACACCGGCTGGTGGGCCGCGACCGACGGCGGCCAGGGCCAGGCCCAGATCGCGTCGCTGCGCACCAGCTCCACCTTCTCCGGTATGCAGCCCGCCTCCGCGCTGCTCTCCACCAGCTCGGAGAACACCCGGGTCACCGTGGTCGAGAACGACGCGAAGACCGGCGACATCATCGCCGCCTGGTTCTTCGACCTCAAGAACAAGGACTTCGTCCCGACCGCGCAGTGACGCGGCGAGTGACGCGTCCGTACGACGACGAGCAACCGGAGGCGCAGGCCGCCCGGCTGCTCGTCGTCACCGCCGTACCCGCCGAGGCCGAGGCCGTGCTGCGCGGGCTCGGCAGCGACGCCACCCGGCTCGTCGTCCCCGGCGGTGAACTGCACCGCGCCCGGCACGCCTGCGGCGTTGCGGTGGACGTGCTGGCCGGCGGTGTCGGCCCGGCCGCGGCGGCCGCCGCGACGGCGAGCCTGCCCTGGCTGCACCGCTACGAACTGGTGGTCTCGGCCGGCATCGCGGGCGGCTTCGCCCCGCACGCGCCGATCGGGTCCGTGGTGGTCGCCGACGAGATCCTGGCCGCCGACCTGGGCGCGCAGACCCCCGACGGCTTCCTGGACGTCGCCGAGCTGGGCTTCGGCAGCGTGCGCCACACACCGGCCCCCGCCGCCGTCCGCCGCGCCGCCGGAGCGCTGGGCGCCGCGCACGGCACCGTACTGACCGTCTCCACGGTCACCGGCAGCGCCGAGCGGGCCGCCGAGCTGGCCGCCCGCCATCCGCGGGCGCTGGCCGAGGCGATGGAGGGCTTCGGGGTCGCCGAGGCCGCCGCCCGGCACGGGGTGCCGGTGTTCGAACTGCGGACCGTCTCCAACGCCGTCGGCCCGCGCGACCGCTCCGCCTGGCGGATCGGCGACGCGCTCGCCGCGCTGGAGCGGGCCTTCGCCCACCTGCCGTACCCGGAACTGCTCCAGGAGGTCGGACATGGCTGAGCCGCTGCGGATCGCCTACTCCCCCTGCCCGAACGACACCTTCGTCTTCCACGCCTGGGCCCACGGTCTGGTCCCCGGCGCGGCGGCCCCCGAGGTGACCTTCGCGGACATCGACATCACCAACGGCCTCGCCGAGCGCGGCGAACTGGACGTACTGAAGATCAGCTACGGCCAACTGCCCTGGGTGCTGGACGAGTACGCGCTGCTGCCCTGCGGCGGCGCGCTGGGCCGGGGCTGCGGCCCGCTGGTGCTCACCCGCGAACCGGGCGCGGAGCTGACGGGACGCCGGGTCGCGGTGCCGAGCGAGCGCTCCACGGCCTACCTGCTGTTCCGGCTCTGGGCCGCCAAGGCGGTGCCGGGCGGCTTCGGGGAGATCGTGGTGCTGCCGTTCCACGAGATCATGCCCGCCGTCCGGGACGGGCGGGTGGACGCCGGCCTGGTGATCCACGAGGCTCGGTTCACCTACCAGCAGTACGGCCTGCACAAGCTGGCCGACATGGGCGAGGCCTGGGAGCGGGACACCGGCCTGCCGATCCCGCTGGGCGCGATCGTCGCCCGGCGCTCGCTCGGCGCCGAGCGGCTGCGCGAGCTGGCCGGGACGATCCGCACGTCGGTCGAGCTGGCCTGGCAGGACCCGTCGGCGTCCCGCCCGTACGTGCTGGCGCACGCCCAGGAGATGGACCCGGACGTCGCCGACCAGCACATCGCGCTCTACGTCAACGAGTTCACCGCCGACCTCGGCGAGGCCGGCTGCGCGGCCGTGCGCGGCCTGCTCACCCGGGCCGCCGCCGAGGGACTGGTACCGGAGGTCGACCCGGAGGCGCTGGCCTTCTGACGCCCGGCAGGGCCGCGGGCCCGAAGGGCGCGAGGAGCCGCCGGTCCGGCGAGCTCCCCGCGCCCCGAAGCGGCCGGCCCGCTCAGACGTCGAACTGGTCGGCGACCGCCCGCAGCAGCACCGCGAGCTTCTGCCCCGCGGGCTTCGCGGGGTACCGGCCGCGCTGCAGCCCGGGCAGCACCGCGTCCAGCGTGGTGATCAGATCCTGCACGATCGGCGCCATGTCGTCCGCGCTGCGGCGCTGGGCGGCGGCCACCGAGGGCAGCGCCTCCAGCAGGGTGACGGCCATCGCCTGGTCGCCCCGGTGACCGGCGGCGATACCGAACTCGACCCGCTGACCTGGCCGGAGCGAGGTGACCCCGGCGGGCAGCGCCTTGGTGTGGACGAAGACCTCCCCGCCGTCGTCGCGCGACAGGAAGCCGTAACCCTTCGTCTCGTTGAACCACTTGACCTGGCCGGTGGGCATCTCGAAAAGTCCTCGGTGTAGGTGCGGGGCGATCTCGGCGCGGGGGCCGCTGATCGCCGGATGGACGGCGAGCCGACCACATGGACAGCGGGGCCGGGCTCGTTCTGCAGGCTAATGATCCGTTAGCGGTTCAACCGCTCACCGCGGGCCAGGCAGTCGCCTGGGGTCCCGCGAGGGGGATCCGGGCGCCGATGGTGCGTGCGCCGCTGAGGCATCGGCCGCTGCCCCGGGCTTGGCGCGGCCGGGGCGCGGCACAGCGCTGTCCATGGCTCACACCCCCGTCGGGAAAGCGGGGCGTCCGGACGGCCCCGTGCGTTGGCTGCATACCCTGGTCAACGGGAGTCCAAAACTCCCAGTTCCCGGGGAACTGCATGCAGTGACGGGGACGTCCGGACGTCGGAACTCAACCGAGCGCCGCGGGCGAGGCCTCAGGCGGGGCTGCCGCCGGGGGCCGCGGACGGGGCGTTGAGGTGCTGCCCCAGCCAGCCGAGCGAGGCCGGGAGCATCCGGTTCCAGGTGTTGAAGTTGTGGCCGCCGGTGTCCAGGGTGATCGAGGCGACCTTGGTGTCGCTGCCCTTGGTGGCCTTGATGAACTTCTTGGTGTCCGCGAAGTACTTCCCGTCGCCCTCCTTGGGCCCGCCGACCAGCAGCGAGACCTTCGGCTTGGGCAGGTGGGCCAGGCGCCAGTCCAGGTTGGCCTCGTTGCGGCGGTCCTCGCTGCCGGCGAACAGGTCACCGGTGGTGGCGTCCTCGGCGGCCTTGTAGTAGCCGGAGAGCGAGACGGCGGCGGAGAAGACGTCCGGGTGCTTCATCGCCAGCTTGAGCGCGCAGTAGCCGCCGGTGGAGTTGCCGATCAACCCGAAGCTGCCGGGCCCCTCTGCGACCCGGTACGAGTCGCGGATGGCCTGCGGGACGTCCTTGGCGAAGTACGTCTCGGACTGCGTGCTGTCCGGGATGTCCTCGCACTCGGTGTCGCGCGGCATCGCCGGGGACGGGCGCATCATGATCAGGACGGTCGGGCTGGTCTTGCCCTCCTTGATCAGCTGCAGCTCGGTGGAGGGGTAGTTCAGCTTGGTGATCAGGTTCTTGGCGTCGCCGGGGAACCCGGTGATCGCGATCGCCGCCGGGAACTTCTTGTCCTTGAAGTCCGGCTGGAAGTACTGCGGCGGCAGGTAGACGTATCCCTCGGTGGACAGCTTGGTGGTGGCGCCCGGAATGCGGATCTTCTCCAGCTTGCCGACCACGGCCGGGTCACGGCCGACGGTGTTGGCGCCGCGCACGTTCTCGGTGGAGATCTGCTGCACGCCCGGGTGGTCCTTGCCGAGCGCGCTCTGGATCGTCACCGGGCCCTGGTTGCCGGTACCCAGCAGGTCGGCCCAGCTGCTGTAGAAGGCGAAGTAGTTGTTGGCCGCCAGACCGAGCGTGCACATCACCGCGAACTGCGTGCCCACGATGGTGCCGAGCCGGCCCAAGACCGCCACCACGGAACGCTTGGCGAGCCTGGGCCACACCCAGACGGTGCCGGCGACCATCAGTACCGAGATCAGCGCGGACAGCGCCAGCACCTTGTGACTGGTCAGACCCATGCGTCGTTACGCCCCTGCTCCACCTTTGGCCAGGCTCCACCTTTGGCCATGCTTCCCCGTTGCCCCATCGGCACCGGCCTTCGCCCGGGGAGACTCCCGTCGGAAGACCGGCATCCTCCTAGGGTGCCTGAGAGTTCCCTGGGAGACCTGAGCGCCAGGGGTGAGCCTACCCCCGTCGATCGGCGGGGGTACGCCGGGTCTGCCAGACTGAACCGTCGACACCGGGTCGACGCCTTCGACCAGAGCCGCACCAGCTGGAGGAACGGGCATGAGCAGCACCAAGAGCCCCGGCGACGGACTGGTCCGGGCCGGCACGATCGTCTTCCTCGCCGGGTCGATCGCCACCATCGCGACCTTCGTCCCGCTCTTCTTCGGCCTGCCGCGGTTCCCGAGCATCGCGTACTGGGTCTGCATGCTGATGCCGGCCGGATTCCTGCTCGCGCTCTGCGGGCTGCTGCGCTCGGCCCGCGCCCAGCGCCGCCGCGCGGCCGCCTGACCGCCCGGGCGGCGCGCCGGGGCGCGATGGCCCCCGCCCCGGGCGGCCGGCAGCCTCAGCGGTAGGACTCCAGCCAGGCCGGGAACTCCGTCAGGTCGCCGAGCACCACGTCCGCCCCCGCCTCGCGCAGTTCCGCCGCGCCGTACGGCCCGGTGGCCACGCCGACCGCGACCGCGTCGGCGGCCCGCGCACCGCGGATGTCACCCAGGTGGTCGCCGACGTACACGGACGCACCGTGTTCCCGCAGCGCATCGCCCTTGCCCTCGGCCCAGGTGTCGCCGACCACGATGTCCGGGGCGAGACCGACGTGGTCCAGCTGGAGGCGGGCGTTCGGCTCGTACTTGCCGGTGATCACGGCGACCCGGCCGCCCCGGGCGCGGACCGCGTCGATCGACTCGCGCGCTCCGGGCAGCACCACGGTGCCCGGCAGCGCGTGCTCGGGGTAGAGGGCGCGGTAGCGGACCGCCATCTCGGCCACGCGCTCGGCCGGGAACCAGTTCGCCAGCTCGTGCTCGAGCGGCGGGCCGAGCCGGGTGACCACCAGGTCACTGTCGATCCAGGTGCCGGTGGCGGCGGAGAGGGCCTGGTAGGCCGCTCTGATCCCGGGTCGGGTGTCGAGCAGGGTCATGTCGAGGTCGAAGCCGACGGTGAGAGCCATGGAACCCAGGGTATGCGGGCGATCCGTCCGTCCCGGGTCCGCCGGGTGAACGGATCGGGCGCCGGCCATTGGACTGCGACGCCCGGGCGCGCCCCGGGCGGCACGGCACTGACTACTACGACAATTCCGACATACTGGGCGGGCGGCCCCGTTCGCGATCACCCGTCCACGGCCGCACGTCCGCGATCACGGCCATGCGAGGAGGGCCCGATGCCGCGTCAGCTCTCCCGCCGCAGCGCCCTGCTCGGGCTGGCCGCGCTCGGCTCGGAAGCCCTGGCCGGATGCAGTTCCCCGCCCGGCGGCACCCACGGCGGCGGCTCCTCGCCCGGCCTGCCCGCCACGCCGTCGCCCACCGTCCCCGAGACCGGGCCACCGAGTCCGCGACCGCTGCCCAGCACCACCGTCACCGCCGCCACCGGCACGGTGGTGGTGCCCGGGTCGCCGGTCCGGGTGGTCACCCTGGACACCGCCGAGCTCGACTCGGCGATCACCCTCGGCATCAGCCCGGTCGGCGCCGCCCGCGCCCCCGCCGACCGCGGCCTGCCGAGCTACTGGCCCGCCTCCTGGCTCGCGAAGATCGCCTCCGTCGGCACCGTCAGCAACCCCGACCTCGCCAGGATCTCCGCACTCGCCCCCCAGCTGATTCTCAGCAACCAGACCCGCGACGGCACCCGCTACGACGCCCTGAGCCGGATCGCCCCCACCGTCCTCACCCAGACCACCGGCTACCCGTGGAAGGCCGACTTCCAGCTGCACGCCCAGGCCCTCGGCCGGCAGGAGCAGGCCGCCGCGGTCGTCACCGCGTACGGGCGGCACGTCGCCCAGACCTCGCAGGCCATCGCCGAGGCCGGGTCCGCCGGGAAGCGGGTCAGCGTCGTCCGCTTCATCGAGGGCTCACCGAACGTACGGCTCTACGGCAGACAGAACTTCATCGGCACGCTGCTCACCGACCTCGGCCTCGCGCGGCCCGACCCGCAGAACGTCGACCAGTTCGACGTCGAGGTGCCGCCCGAGCAGATCGCCAAGGCCGACGGCGACGTGCTGCTCTACTCCACCTACGGCGATCCGGCGAAGGCCGCCACCGCCGCCGTACTGGCCGGCAGCGGCTGGCAGGCGCTGGCCGCGGTCAAGGCGCACCGGGTCTTCCCGGTGGACGACCAGCTCTGGTTCGAGGGGATCGGCTACACCGGCGCCAATCTCGTGCTCGCCGAACTCCAGCACCTCCTCGGTGGGTGATCCGCTCAACCCTTGGGGCTGCGGCGGAGGTTCACGACCAGCAGGAAGAGCGCCGAGAGGACCGCCGCCAGCCGCAGCACGGTCGGCGCGGCCGTCAGGGCCGCGTGGTTGAACTGGTCCGGGGCCACCGGGGAACCCCAACGTCCCTTCGCCCGGCCCCAGTACCAGACCGTCGAAGCCGTCATGGTGGCCATCGGGATGCCGAAGACCGCGAACTTCTTGGTGAGATCGCCCAGCCTGGCGGAGAGGTAGGCGGCGGCCCAGCCGACCAGCATGATCAGGATCTGCCCGGTCAGCGCCCCGGCGAGCAGCACCACCGCGGCGATCAGCAGCAGCGGCGACGGACGGCGGCCGGCCAGCAGGCCGGCCGCGCGCGGCGGCTTCCCCGTGGGGGCCGCCGGGGTGTCGCCAGTGGCGGGCACCGCGGCCTCGGCCGGGTCCTTGCGCGGGTCCGGTACGACGGGCGCGGCCGCGGGCTCGGCGCTGCCGAAGTCGAAGGTGACGCTGTCCCAGCCGGGGAAGTCGGCGGCGCTCGGTCCGGGGCCGGGCACGACCCGTCTGGGGCGCGGGGCCCCCGCAGCGGGTGCGCCCACCGCCGGGGCGGGCCCGGCCTGCGCTGCGGCGGGCGGGGGGTCCGCCGGCCCCTCGGGCGTGTACACGCTCTCCTCGGGTGCGGCACCGCCCGGCTGTCCGAGGACCCGCTGCGGCCTGTCAACCCGCCACCACTCACCGTCCGAGCGGCCACCCTCGTGCCCGTCCGCCATCGCCCCGCCACCCCGCCTCGTGTAGCCGTGCCGCCGACCGCCGACGGTACCCACTCCCTGAGTACCCACGCGAGCCCCGCACCCTCAGGGGCGCCGGGAACCTCCACGGGAAGGTGCGCCGCAGGGGCGCGGGGAGCTGCGCGAAAGCGGCGGGCACCCGCGCCGCGCCGATCCCGCCGGCGCGAAGTCGCAGCCCGGGGCGCGGGGAGTCGCGCACGGCCGACGGCAGGGTGCTGAGGCCGCCGACCCGTGGCCCGCAGGCGCCACCCACTGATCGCGTCAACGCCTCCCGCTCGGGGAGGTGCGCTCAAAGAACGGCCGACTAGGCTGGGTCGAATGACCGCATCGCAGCGTGCCCCGCGCCCCGGCCGAACCGTCGCCGCACCACGTACGCTCGCCGAGGAACTGCGCGCCCGCAGCGACGAGGCGCTGGCCGAGCTGCTGCGGGCCCGCCCCGACGTGCTGAACCCGGTGCCGAGCGACCTGACCCAGCTGGCCGCCCGACTCTCCGGCCGAGCCTCCGCGCTGCGCGCGCTGGAACGACTGGACCGCTTCACCCTGCAGGTCGCCGAGGCCCTGGCAGCCGCTCCCGAGGGCAGTTCCGAGGCCACCGTCCGCAACCTGCTGGCCGGTCCCGCCCGGGTCGGACCGCACCCGGGGGCCGCGGCGGCCGACCGCGCCGCCGTCACCGCCGCCCTGCCGACCGCACTGGCCGCCCTCCGCGGCCAGGCCCTGCTCTGGGGGCCGGACTCCGCGCTGCGCCTGGTGATCGCCGTCCGCGAGGCGCTCGCGCCCAGCGCCAACAACCCGGGCCGCACCGGCCTCGGCCCCACCTTCGCCGAGGCGACGGCCGGCATGTCCCCGGCCCGGCTGCAGCAACTGCTGGCCGGCGCCGGGCTGTCGCCGACCCCGGATCCGGTCACCGCCGTCGCCGCGCTCGCCGGGCTGCTCACCGACCGCAAGCGCTGCGCCGCGCTGCTCGCCGAGGCCCCCGAGGCCTCGCTCGCGCTGCTGGAGAAACTGGTCTGGGGCCCGCCCACCGGCACCGTCCCCGATGCCGCCCGCCCGGTGACCGCCGAGGAGGCCCGCAGCCCGGTCGAGTGGCTGCTGGCGCGCGGCCTGCTACTGCCGTCCAGCCCCGGTTCGGTTGTGCTCCCCCGCGAGCTGGCGCTGCACCTGCGCGGCGGCCGCAGCCACCGCGCCGTCGAGCCCCTGGCACCGGCGCTGGTACCGGGCCCCGAGCGCGATCCGCAGGCCGTGGACAGCGCCGCCGCCGGGCAGGCGTACACCGCCGTCCGCACCGTCGAGGAGCTGCTGGACGCCTGGGGCCTGCAACCCCCCGCGAACCTGCGGGCCGGCGGGCTCGGCGTACGCGACCTCAAGCGGACCGCGCTCACCCTGGAGTGCCCCGAGCCCACCGCCGCCTTCTGGCTCGAACTCGCCTACGCCGCAGGCCTGCTGGCCTCCGACGGCGAGGTGGACGAACGCTGGGCACCCACCCCGGCGTACGACACCTGGCTGCAGCAGCCGATCGCCGAACGCTGGGCGCTGCTCGCCCGCAGCTGGCTGGCCACCACCCGGGTGGGCCGGCTCGCCGGCACCCCTGACGGCAAGGGCAGGATCCGGGCCGCCCTCGGCCCCGAGCTGGACCGCACCCTCGCCCCGTCCGTCCGCCGCGCCACCCTCGCCCTACTGGCCTCGCTGCCGCCCGGCGGCACCGCCGGCGCCGGTGCGCTGCTGCCCGTACTGCGCTGGCAGCGCCCGCTGCGCGGCGGCCCCGTCCAGCAGGACGACCGCGAACTGCGGGACCACCTGGTCGACTTCACCCTGGAGGAGGCCGAGATGCTCGGCCTCACCGGCCGGGGCGCACTCGCCGCGCCGGCCCGTACGCTGCTGGCCTGCGGCGACCCGGCACCCGTGCTCGGGCCGCTGCTGCCGCAGCCGCTTGACCACGTGATCCTGCAGCCCGACCTCACCGCGATCGCGCCAGGGCCGCTGCTCACCCCGCTCGCCCAGGCGCTGGCACTCTGCGCGGACATCGAGTCCAAGGGCGGTGCCACGGTCTACCGCTTCACCACCGAGTCGGTGCGTCGCGCGCTGGACGCCGGGCGTACCGCCTCCGACCTGCACGCCTTCCTGGAGCAGCACTCCAGGACCGGCGTCCCGCAGCCGCTGACCTACCTGATCGACGACGTCGCCCGCAGGCACGGCGTGCTGCGGGTCGGCGCCGCCTCCTCGTACCTGCGCTGCGACGACACCGCCCTGCTGGCCGAGGTGCTCGCCGACCGGCGGGCCGCCGAGCTGCGGCTGCGGCTGCTCGCGCCGACCGTGCTGGCCGCCCAGGCACCGCCCGAGACCCTTCTCGCGGTGCTGCGCGGCATGGGCTTCGCACCGGCCGCCGAGTCCGCCGAGGGCGATGTGCTGATCACCCGCCCCGACAGCCACCGCACCCCGCCACGGACCTCCCCGGCACCCGTCCCCGACGGTCCGCCGCGCCCGGACGACGTCCTGCTGGGCGCCGCGGTCAAGGCGGTGCGCGCGGGCGACCGGGCGGCCACCGCCGTCCGCAAGGAGACGGTGGCCGGCCCCGCGGCCACACCGCAGCAGACCGGACCGGCCCGTACCGATCTGCGGCAGCTCCCCCGCACCGCCGCCGCCGACACGCTCGCCGCCCTGCAGACGGCCGTCCTGCTCGGCGAGCGGATGTGGATCGGCTACGTCAACGCGGAGGGACTGGCCTCGCAGCGCGTCGTCGACCCGGTCAAGGTCGAGGGCGGCTTCGTGACGGCGTACGACCACCTCACGGACGAGGTACGCACCTTCGCCCTGCACCGCATCACCGGCGTCGCCGAGGTGGACGACGACTCCGACTGACCGGCCGCGGGGCCGGGGCGCGGCGGCGCAGGGGCTCAGTGCGGCTTCTGCTGCTCCTTGGCCGCCGTCTCCTTGGCGTGCTGCTCCTTGGCCTGCTGGACGATCTTGTTGGTGTCCGGCAGCGAGAGGTCCTGGCCGCTGATCAGACTGGCCGCCTCCAGCCCGACGAAGGTGAAAGGCCCACCGGTCTCGCCGAGCCCGGCCAGGGCGTGCGCGGGGGTGGCGGAGGCCGCGAAGGCGGCACCGGACAGGACAACGGCGGAGAGTACCCGCTTCGGCGTCTTCATGCCCGGCTCAACGAGGATCCTCGGCACGGGTCACGTGCTTCGGGCCGAGTGCGGGACACTGGAAAGTCTGCGACCGGACCTACGGAGGTTTCCCCGCGTGAACGACGGACCGCTCATCGTCCAGAGCGACAAGACGCTGCTGCTGGAGATCGACCACCCGAAGGCCGCCGACTGCCGCCGGGCGATCGCGCCCTTCGCCGAGCTGGAGCGCGCCCCCGAGCATGTGCACACCTACCGGGTCACCCCGCTCGGCCTGTGGAACGCCCGCGCCGCCGGACACGACGCGGAGCAGGTCGTGGACGCCCTGGTGAACTACTCCCGCTACCCGGTGCCGCACGCGCTGCTGGTGGACGTCGCCGAGACCATGGCCCGCTACGGCCGCCTCCAGCTCTCCAAGCACCCGGTGCACGGCCTGGTGCTCACCACCACCGACCGGCCGGTGCTGGAGGAGGTGCTGCGTTCCAAGCGGATCGCCCCGCTGGTCGGCGCCCGGGTCGATGCCGACACCGTGATCGTGCACCCGTCCGAGCGCGGCCAGATCAAGCAGGTGCTGCTCAAGCTCGGCTGGCCGGCCGAGGACCACGCCGGGTACGTGGACGGCGAGGCGCATCCGATCCACCTGGAGGAGGACGGCTGGGCGCTGCGCCCGTACCAGAAGCAGGCCGTCGAGGGCTTCTGGCACGGCGGCAGCGGTGTGGTCGTCCTGCCCTGCGGCGCGGGCAAGACCCTGGTCGGCGCGGCGGCGATGGCCGAGGCCAAGTCGACCACGCTGATCCTGGTCACCAACACCGTCTCGGCCCGGCAGTGGAAGCACGAGCTGGTGAAGCGGACCTCGCTGACCGAGGACGAGATCGGCGAATACAGCGGCACCCGCAAGGAGATCCGTCCGGTCACCATCGCCACCTACCAGGTGATGACCACCAAGCGGAAGGGCATCTACCCGCACCTGGAGCTGTTCGACGCCCGCAACTGGGGCCTGGTGGTCTACGACGAGGTGCACCTGCTGCCCGCCCCGGTCTTCAAGTTCACCGCCGACCTGCAGGCCAGGCGGCGGCTCGGGCTGACCGCGACCCTGGTCCGCGAGGACGGCCGCGAGGGCGACGTCTTCTCGCTGATCGGGCCCAAGCGCTTCGACGCCCCGTGGAAGGAGATCGAGGCCCAGGGCTACATCGCACCGGCCGACTGCTGCGAGGTCCGGGTCACCCTCACCGACTCCGAGCGCCTCGCGTACGCCACCGCCGAACCCGAGGAGCGCTACCGCTTCTGCTCGACCACGGCGACCAAGCGCCGGGTGGTGGAGGCCCTGGTCAGGAAGCACAAGGACGACCAGACGCTGATCATCGGTCAGTACATCGACCAGCTCGACGAGTTGGGCGAGGCGCTCGGCGCGCCCGTGATCAAGGGCGAGACCAGCAACCCCCAGCGCGAGAAGCTCTTCGACGCGTTCCGGAACAAGGAGATCAGCGTGCTGGTGGTCTCCAAGGTGGCCAACTTCTCGATCGACCTCCCGGAGGCGACCGTCGCCATCCAGGTCTCCGGCACCTTCGGCTCCCGCCAGGAGGAGGCCCAGCGCCTCGGCCGGGTACTGCGGCCCAAGGCGGACGGCCACGCGGCGCACTTCTACTCGGTGGTGGCCCGCGACACCGTGGACCAGGACTTCGCCGCCCACCGGCAGCGCTTCCTGGCCGAGCAGGGCTACGCGTACCGGATCATCGACGCCGACGACGTGTGAACGGGTGACGGCCGGTCATGATGCGGCCGGCCGTCAGAGCTTGACGCCGTCGCGCCCGAGGAAGACCACCCGCGCGGCGGTGTCGAGCATGATCCCCACGGTACGGACGGCCTGGGCCATCGGGCCGCGGCGGCGGCTGTCGCCGACGGCACCCCGGCCGGGTCGGTGCTGCTTGATGCGTTCGCTGTTCATGCCCTCGACGTTAGGCGCCGTGCCACCGCCCGGTCGTCAGCCCGAAGGGCGCGATGACCTGGCCCCAGGTCCTTCTCCAGGTGTACGACACCCCTACGTCAAGGCGTACGTGAACCCTGAGAAAACGATTAGCGCCGGGCTCGGCGGCGGTCTAGGATCTCCGGTCTTGCCCCCTCCCGAACCGTGGTGCCAACCGTCGGCAGCCGTGGGAGGTCCCGGCCGGTCGGCAACCGGTCGCGTCCTTCACTGTGAGCTACGACGAGTCCGCCGCCCCATCGCGAGGACGGCCGGGAAGGTTCGCTGTGCACGCCCCCATCGACCACTCCGCCACCGACCCCCTGCAGCGCGAGCGCGACCACCTGGCCGCCTCCAGGTCCGCGTTGAAAGCCATGCGCGAGGACGTCGAGTCCCTCGACCTGCGCGACGTCACTGGCACCTGGGTCTCCGCCGCCGTCCTGCAGAACCAGATCGAGCAGCGCATCGCGGCGCTGGCCGACCTCGCCCACACCCCGCTGTTCTTCGGCCGGCTGGACTACCTGCACGCCATCAGTGAGCACCTGGCCGAGGACACAGGAGGGGGCGCGCGAAGCGCTTCGGGCAAGGGTGGTGGTGGGCGACGGGCGGGCGAGCGGTTCTACATCGGCCGCCGGCACGTGCACGACTCGGACGGCGACCCGATGGTGATCGACTGGCGCGCACCGGTCTCCCAGCCGTTCTACCGGGCCAGCCGCACCGACCCGATGGACGTCGAACGCCGCCGCCGGTTCGGCTACACCGGCGGCGAGTTGACCGCGTACGAGGACGAGAACCTCACCGACCCCGCCGAGTCGGACACCCGCTCCGCGCTGCTCGCGGCCGAGATCGAGAAGCCCCGCGTCGGCCCGATGCGCGACATCGTCGCCACCATCCAGCCCGAGCAGGACGAGATCGTCCGCGCCGACATCGCCGGCACCGTCTGCGTCCAGGGCGCCCCCGGCACCGGGAAGACCGCGGTCGGCCTGCACCGAGTCGCCTACCTGCTCTACGCGCACCGCGAGCGGCTCGCCCGCACCGGCACCCTGGTGATCGGTCCGAACCGCTCCTTCCTCCACTACATCGAGCAGGTCCTGCCCGCTCTCGGCGAGTTGGACGTGGCCCAGGCCACCGTCCAGGAGCTGGTCGGCCACGTCGAGGTCCGCGGCGCCGACACCGCCGAGGCCGCCACCGTCAAGGGCGACGCCCGGATGGCCGAGGTGCTGCGCCGCGCCGTGCGGTCCGGGATCAGCCTGCCCACCGAACCCTGCATGGTGATCCGGGGATCGCGCCGCTGGCGCGTTCCGGCGTACGAACTCGTCGAGATCATCGAGGAGTTGAAGGACCGGGACGTCCGCTACGGCGCGGCCGGGGAGGCGCTGCCGCAGCGCATCGCGCACGCCGTCCTGCTGAAAATGGAGCAGAGCGGCGAGGCCCCCGACGACCGGGTGCAGGACGCGGTCGCCCGCAACTCGGCGGTCAAGGCGGTGGTCAAGCAGTGCTGGCCGCCGGTCGACCCGGCCAAGCTGGTGCACCGGCTGCTCACCGACGCCGAGTTCCTGGCCGAGTGCGCGGAAGGGATCCTGGACGCCGAGGAGCAGGCCGCGATCCGGTGGACCAAGCCCGGCCGGTCCCTGAAGACCGCCCCCTGGACCCCGGCCGACGCCGTACTCGTCGACGAGGCGGCCGACCTGGTGCAGCGCACGCCCTCGCTCGGGCACGTGGTGCTGGACGAGGCGCAGGACCTCTCCCCCATGCAGTACCGGGCCGTCGGCCGTCGCTGCTCCACCGGCTCCGCGACCGTCCTCGGCGATCTCGCCCAGGGCACCACCCCCTGGGCGACCGGCAGTTGGCCCGAGGCCCTGCAGCACCTCGGCAAGCCCACCGCGCACATCGAGGAGCTCACCACCGGCTTCCGGGTGCCCGAGGAGGTCATCGCGTACGCCTCCCGACTGCTTCCCGCGATCGCCCCCGGGCTGGCGCCGGCCACCTCGATCCGCGACACCCCGGGCTCGCTGGCGATCGACCGCGTCCTCGACGGGCCGGACGGGCTGACCGAGGCCGTGATCGAGGGCTGCCGCAAGGCCCTCGCCCGTGAGGGCTCCACCGGACTGATCGCCGCCGACGACCGGATCCCGCTGCTCGCCGAGGCCCTGACGGAAGCCGGACTGCCGTTCCTCGCCCCCGGCACCGAGACCAGCACGGAGGCTCGGCTGACCCTGGTCCCGGCCTCGCTCGCCAAGGGTCTCGAGTACGACTACGTGGTCCTGGACGAACCCGCCGCGGTGGTCGCCGGCGAGCCGGACGAACGCACCGGCCTGCGCCGCCTGTACGTCGCCCTGACCCGCGCGGTCTCGGGCCTCATGGTGGTCCACTCCGAGCCGCTGCCGGAGCAACTGCGGGGGTAGCGAGCGGGGTTGCGGGGAGCCTCGGCCGGTCGCAACTCCCCGCACTCCGGCCGCCTCAACCGTCCAGCAGGGCGCGCCATTCGGCGACCTCGGCGGGGTCGACCGGGGAGGCCCAGCCGTTCTCGCGGACGGCGCTGCCGATGTGGAAGGCGTCGAAGCCGGCCGCCCGCAGCCCAGGGACGTGCTCGGCGCGCAGCCCGCCGCCGACCAGGATCCGCTGCCGATATCCCGGTTCACCGGACTTGGCCAGTTCCTCGGTCAGGACGTCGAGCCCGGCGTCCACGCCGGCCGCCGCTCCTGAGGTCAGGAAGGTGTCCAGGCCCGGCAGTTCGCCGACCGCGGTCCGGACGGCGGCCCGGTCGGCGCTGTGGTCGAGCGCCCGGTGGAAGGTCCACCGGCAGCCCGCGACAGCCTCCGCGACGGCGGTGGTCGCGGCCAGGTCCACGGCACCGCCCGCGTCCAGGAACCCGAACACGAACTCCTCGGCCCCCTCGGCCCGCAGCGCGGCGACGCGGTCGCGGAGCTCGTCCAGATCGCCCGGCGCGAAGCCGTCGCGGATCCGCAGCATCACCCGCAGCGGAATGGCGACGGTGGCCCGGATGGCGGCGAAGTCGGCCACCGAAGGGGCCAGTCCGTCGGCGGCCATGTCGGCGACCAGTTCGAGGCGGTCGGCACCGCCGGCCTCGGCAGCCCGGGCGTCCTGCGCCGTCAGTGCGATGACTTCGAAAATTGGTCTAGACATATCGTTACCTTGCCACACCCCGGGCCGGCGCCCAAGCCGGCGCGCGGGCCCCGCGTCGCGCGCCCGGCCCACCACATCCCGGGATGGGCCGGGCGGCGACGTCCGCCGAGGTCAGGCGGCTGCCGGCGGTTCGTCCTTCGCCCGTACGGCCTTGACGAGCCGGAGTGCGGCCAGCGGCAGTACCACCACGAACCCGACGGCCGCCAGCATGCCGATCGGACCCTCGAAGCCGTTCAGGAGGCTCAGCAGGTTGAAACTCACCAGCAACGGCAGCGCGCCGACGACCATCCCGGCCGGCCACAGCCGACGCCGGTGCACCGCCAGCAGGGGCAGGATGGCCAGCAGAAGCTGGAGCGGCCGCCAACTCGGGTCCCAGAACAGCGGGGTGTGCAGATAAGCCTGGCCGAACATGAGCAGCCAGGGCAGCACCGCACCCGCGAGCACCATCGGCAGCGTCCGGCGGGAACGGCCGCTGAGCAGGTCCGGCGGCGCCATCAGCAGCATGGCCAGCCACACCAGCGGCACGCTCACCACCCAGACGAGGCCGAGGAGGGAGGCGGAGAAGAGGGCCCTCCCCGCCAGCAGCGCCAGGCCGGGAACCGACGCCGCCACACCGGTCCAACGCGCCACGCCCCACCGCCCGGCGACGGCCGCCACCGCCGCCAGCGCCCAGGAGGCGACCAGGGCGAGCTGCCACGCATGCCCCTGGCCGCTCGACGACGGGTCGACCAGCCCGGAGAGGCAGAGCCAGAACCCGAGGCCGGCCCCCAGCACGAACGGCACCGCCTGTGCGACCACCTGTCCCGGTACACCACCGGAGACCAGCCCGGTCCGCACCCGCAGGCCGTGCCCGGCGATGCCGGCGAGTTCGCGCAGGCGCAGCAGCCGCCCACCGCCCACCGTCACCGACTCGTACACGGCGATGATCTCCTCACCGCGGTCGTCCCGGTACCACTCCGGGTACAGGCTCAACGCGGCCTTCAGCGAACGGTCCGTCATGCCGTCACCCCCCTCAGCCTCGGACGGGCGGTGGACAGTCGACGCTCCGCCTCCACGACCACGGCGCGCAGACGCTCGGTCTCGGCGCTCAGCGCCGCACGTCCGCCGTCGGTGAGCGCGTACGTGCGCCGGGCGCGCCCGTCCACCACCTCGTCACTGGCGACCTCGATCAGCCCCTGGCCCAGCAGACGGTCGAGAGCGCCGTAGAGGGTGCCGGTGCGCATCCTGACCCGGCCGTCGGAGATCGCGGCGACCTCCTGAATGAGGGCATAGCCGTGCCTGGGGGCATCGGCCAGCGCGGTGAGCAGGAGCAGTGTGGGCTCCTGCATGGATCGCTCTGTCATGCGACTACATATATCGGCGAACTGCATATGCTGTCCACCGGCACCAGCAACGCTCCTGACCGTTCGTCCGATCCGGCCGACGCACGGTCAGCCCGACCCGCCACAATGACGGCATGCCGACCGAGACCCACCCGCTGCTCAAGGACTGGAACGCGCTGCTGACCCGCTGCGGCGCCACCGCCGACCCCGCGCCGTACGGGCGCGACCTGCTGGAGCGCTGGGCCGAACCCCAGCGCCGGTACCACACCACGGCACACCTCGCCGCGGTGCTCGGCCACGTGGACGGGCTGGCCGGGCACGCCGAGGACCCGGACGCCGTCCGACTGGCGGCCTGGTTCCACGACGCGGTCTACCGGTCGGACCGGTCCGAGAACGAGGAGCGCAGCGCCCGGCTGGCCCTCCGCGCACTGCGCGATGCGGGCCTGGCCGAGGAGTTGACCGCCGAGGTGGCCCGGCTGGTCCGGCTCACCGTCACCCATCGCCCCGAGCCCGGGGACGGCAACGGCGAGGTGCTCTGCGACGCCGACCTGGCCGTGCTCGGCGGACCGCCCCAGGCGTACGCGGCGTACGCGGCAGCGGTACGCGAGGAGTACGGCTTCGTCCCCGAGGACGCCTTCCGGGCCGGACGGGCCGCCGTGCTGCGGCAGTTGCTCGATCTGCCCGCCCTCTACCGCACCCCTGAGGCCCGGGAGCGCTTCGACGCCCAGGCCCGGGTCAATCTGGCCGCCGAACTCGACACGCTCGGCGGGTCATAGGCGCGGCCCCACCGGCCATGGACGCGGCCGCGCGGTCAGCGGGCCATGGCCTTGCGCCGGCGCAGCCCGGCGGCGGTCAGCCGGACCACCAGCTCCTTGCTGCCGACCGGCTGCGCACCCAACCGCAGGGCGTCCTGGTAGCGGGCGGCCGGGATGTCGTAGTGGTCTCGCTCGAACGCGCGCTCGGGAGCGCCGAGTTCGCAGGCGAAGGCGTGCAGTTCCTCGTACGAGACGTCGCTGACCAGGTGCGACCAGAGCCTGCCGTGGCCCGGCCACACCGGGGGGTCGATGAGGATCACGTCAGCTGCCCGACCGGCGCCACCACGATGCCGTTCTTGCCGCAGACCCAGTGCGGCTCCGGCCCCAACTCGGGCTCCACACCGAGAGCGTGCGGGTCGCCCTCGGCGGCGCAGGCGGTGCACAGCGGCCAGCGCCCGTACGCCTCCAGCAGCGCGTCCTGCACGTCCTGCGCCAGCAGCCCGAGCACGAAATCCGTTCCGTCCGGCCACTGCTCCAGCCACCAGCGCCGGTGCGTCACGGCCTTCTCGACCATCGAGACGACCTCCGCCTCGGCCACGTCCCGGGCGGTGAGGTCGGCGAGGATCAGGGCGCGGGCGGCGTGCAGTGCGGTTTCGATCTCAGAGCTGGCCATACCCCGATTCTCCCGCAGCTTCCTTGGCCGTCGGGACGCCGTCCGTCTTCACAGGACGATCTCCGTGCCCAGGCTCTGATAGACGCCCACGCCTGGCGGCAGGCACTCGATCAGGGCCCGGTGGACCTCCTCGGCGATCATGTTGTGGTCCACACCGGGCGGAGGCACCAAGTGGATCTTCCCCTCGTCGATCTCGGCGCGCCAGCCCTCCGGGACGTCCAGCTCCCGCCAGGTGTTCAGCAGATAGTTCCAGTGCAGACCCGGCTCGACAGCCATCGCGGTCACCGCTGACCTCCCCCCTTCCTCGTGACGCTGATCGCACTCACCGTACGGGTCCTCAGAGCCGCCGAAACCGTCCATGCGCCCAGCGTCCCACGAACGGGTGACCGCTTCCGGGAACGCCGCGAGGGCGGCCTCCCCGCTGTGGGGAGACCGCCCTCGTGGACGATCAGAACTCGCCGATCCTCGGGGAGGATCAGAAGTCCATGTCACCGCCCGGCATGCCGCCGCCGGCCGGGGCAGCGGCCTTCTCCGGCTTGTCGGCGATGACGGCCTCGGTGGTCAGGAACAGCGCCGCGATGGACGCGGCGTTCTGCAGCGCGGAGCGGGTGACCTTGGCCGGGTCGATGATGCCCTCGGCGACCAGGTCGACGTACTCGTTGGTGGCCGCGTTCAGACCGTGGCCGGCGGGGAGGTTGCGCACCTTCTCCACCACGACGCCGCCCTCGAGGCCGGCGTTGGTCGCGATCTGCTTGATCGGGGCCTCCAGCGCGACGCGGACGATGTTGGCACCGGTGGCCTCGTCGCCGTCCAGCTCGAGCTTCTCGAACGCGACACCGGCCTGCAGCAGGGCGACGCCACCACCGGCGACGATGCCCTCCTCGACGGCGGCCTTGGCGTTGCGGACGGCGTCCTCGATGCGGTGCTTGCGCTCCTTGAGCTCGACCTCGGTCGCGGCACCGGCCTTGATGACGGCCACGCCGCCGGCCAGCTTGGCCAGGCGCTCCTGCAGCTTCTCGCGGTCGTAGTCCGAGTCGCTGTTCTCGATCTCGGCGCGGATCTGGTTCACGCGGCCCGCGACCTGCTCGCTGTCGCCGCCACCGTCGACGATGGTGGTCTCGTCCTTGGTGATGACGACCTTGCGGGCGGTGCCCAGGAGGTCCAGGCCCGCGTTCTCGAGCTTGAGGCCGACCTCCTCGGAGATGACGGTGCCACCGGTGAGGATGGCGATGTCGCCGAGCATGGCCTTGCGGCGGTCACCGAAGCCCGGGGCCTTGACGGCGACGGACTTGAAGGTGCCACGGATCTTGTTCACGACCAGGGTCGACAGGGCCTCGCCCTCGACGTCCTCGGCGATGATGACCAGCGGCTTGCCGGACTGCATGACCTTCTCCAGCAGCGGGAGCAGGTCCTTGACCGAGCCGATCTTGGAGTTGGCGATCAGGATGTACGGGTCCTCGAAGGACGCCTCCATCCGCTCCAGGTCGGTGGCGAAGTAGGCGGAGATGTAGCCCTTGTCGAAGCGCATGCCCTCGGTGAGCTCCAGCTCCAGGCCGAAGGTGTTGCTCTCCTCGACGGTGATGACGCCTTCCTTGCCGACCTTGTCCATGGCCTCGGCGATCAGCTCGCCGATCTGGGTGTCGGCGGCGGAGATGGAGGCGGTGGAGGCGATCTGCTCCTTGGTCTCCACGTCCTTGGCCTGGGCCAGCAGCTGGTCCGAGACGGCGGCGACGGCCTTCTCGATACCGCGCTTCAGGGCCATCGGGTTGGCGCCGGCGGCGACGTTGCGCAGACCCTCGCGAACCAGGGCCTGGGCCAGCACGGTGGCGGTGGTGGTGCCGTCACCCGCGACGTCGTCGGTCTTCTTGGCGACCTCCTTGACGAGCTCCGCGCCGATCTTCTCGTACGGGTCCTCGAGCTCGATCTCCTTGGCGATGGAGACACCGTCGTTGGTGATCGTGGGGGCGCCCCACTTCTTCTCAAGGACGACGTTGCGGCCCTTGGGGCCCAGCGTCACCTTGACTGCGTCGGCAAGCTGGTTCATGCCACGCTCAAGGCCGCGGCGAGCTTCCTCGTCAAACGCGATGATCTTGGCCATCGGAAGTGGTCCTCCAGGACACGGTCGACTGCTCGGACCAAGAGGTGCCCGCGACGGACGGCACCCAGGAGCGGGGGTCCTTTCCCCTGCCGCTCCCCGGAACCTCACCGACCCGGTCCGTTGTCACTCTCGAGCGGAGAGTGCTAACGCCAATGATTAGCACTCTGGGATACCGAGTGCAAGCCCAATGCGACAGTGTCGACCGGGAGTCGGCGATCACGAGCGGCCGCCGGTGTCCGGATCCGGACACCGGCGAAGACAGCAGTGGACCCGCACGACGGGGGTCGTACGGGTCCACTGCTCGAACAACGTTGTGAGCGCCAGCTCGTGACCGAGCCGAGGGCTCCGCAGGCCGGAAGGTCAGACCGCAGCGGCGCGGACCATGTCCGCCTGCGGGCCCTTCTGCCCCTGGGAGATCTCGAACTCGACCCGCTGGCCCTCTTCGAGGGTGCGGTAGCCGTCCATCTGGATCGCGCTGTAGTGGACGAACACGTCCGCACCACCGTCGACCGCGATGAAGCCGTAGCCCTTCTCCGCGTTGAACCACTTGACGGTGCCCTGAGCCATTCCGAACTCCCCTTGTGCTGTGCTGGCCCTTCACGGACCCGCAGGGTGCGGGCCCAGGCTGGTAGGCCGGCCCGAGGAAACCCCCCTGGGCGCAGCCGTGCACGCCGCAAACCTCCGCCGCCTCCCGGGAGTTGCCGGGCCGACGGGTGATTGCGTGCGACCGCCGCTGAATGTATCCGGACAGGTGCCCTCTGCAACAGGCCCAACTTCCGGGAATTCCATCCGGAAGTTTTCGGATACCGCGGGATGAAAGCGGCAGACCGTGCCTATTCCCGCCGGGCATAATGGACGAACGCTCGCAAATCGCCGGTGAATTTCTGACGTCGTCCTGACATCTTCTGCGGCAGACTGTCCAAGGTCCGTCTTAGCGGCCGGAAGAGCCCTGTGTATGCGATCGGCCGTCAGGGCGTCGGGGGCGGGCCCGCCGCGGGCCGCGTTCCCGGGGTTGGCCGGCGGGATGCATGCCGGTATCTGCGCACTTTACCGCCCCTTCGGGCCACCCTTTTCCACCGGCACGCCGAGAGCCGCCGACCGGCACGGAAATAGCCATTCCATGCCCGTCGACGGCTCCCGGTGTGCTAGTCCCGCGGCATCCGGAGCGGGTGCCGGCCGGTCAGCAGCCGCCGGCCACCGCGGGGATGACCGAGACGCTGGCGCCGTCCTTGATCTCGGTCTCCAGGCCCTCCGCGAAGCGCACGTCGTCGTCGTTGACGTAGACGTTGACGAAGCGGCGCAGCTTGCCCGCGTCGTCCAGGATGCGGGCGGCGATGCCGGGGTGGTTGGCGTCCAGGTCGGCGATGACGGCGGCCAGGGTCGCGCCCTGGGCGCTCACCTCGGCGGCACCGCCGGTGTAGGTGCGCAGGATGGTGGGGATGCGGACGGAAGCGCTCATGGTGCGAAGCTCCTAGGTGCGGTGGTGTCTTGGGGCCGGGAGGGAGCGGGCGGGCGTCAGACGGACGCCAGGCCCGCAGCGCGGAAGGAGTTAAGCGTCGGGCGGATGGTGGCGGTCAGTCCCGCGTCGGCCACCGCGTCCAGGGTCTTCAGACCGTCGCCGGTGTTGATCGCGACGGTCTCCTTCGACGGGTCCAGCCGACCGGTCTCGACCAGCTTCCTCAGCACGCCGACGGTCACCCCGCCCGCCGTCTCGGCGAAGATGCCCTCGGTCCGGGCCAGCAGCCTGATCGCGGCCACCACCTCGGCGTCGGTGACGTCCTCGACCGCGCCGCCGGTGCGGCGGGCGATGTCCAGCACGTACGGGCCGTCGGCCGGGTTGCCGATCGCCAGCGACTTGGCGATGGTGTCCGGCTTGACCGGGCGGATCACGTCGCGGCCCGCCTTGAAGGCCGCGGAGACCGGGGAGCAGCCCTCGGCCTGGGCGCCGAAGATCCGGTACGGCCGGTCCTCGACCAGACCGAGCCCGATCAGCTCCTGCAGGCCCTTGTCGATCTTGGTGAGCTGGGAGCCAGAGGCGACCGGGACGACGATCTGCTCCGGCAGCCGCCAGCCGAGCTGCTCGCAGATCTCGTACGCCAGGGTCTTGGAGCCCTCGCCGTAGTACGGACGGAGGTTGACGTTGACGAAGCCCCAGCCCGCACCGGCCGGGTCGCCGATCAGCTCGGAACAGAACCGGTTCACATCGTCGTAGTTGCCCTCGATGCCGACCAGTTCGCCGCCGTAGACACCGGCCATCACGACCTTGCCCCGCTCCAGGTCGTGCGGGATGAACACGCAGGACCTGAACCCGGCCCTGGCCGCCGCCGCACCCACCGCGCCGGCCAGGTTGCCGGTCGAAGAGCACGACAGGGTGGTGAAGTTGAAGGCTCGCGCCGCCTCGATGGCACAGGCGACCACCCGGTCCTTGAAGGAGTGGGTCGGGTTCCCGGAGTCGTCCTTGATGTGCAGCTGCGCGCTGAAGCCGAGTTCGCGGCCCAGGTTGTCGGCCTTGACCAGCGGGGTCCAGCCGGGGTTCAGGTTGGGCTTGCCGGCCACGTCGGCCGGGACGGGCAGCAGCGGGGCGTAGCGCCAGATGCTGGCCGGGCCGGCCTCGATCCGCCGGCGCAACTCCTCGGCACGGTACGACCCGAAGTCGTAGGCGATCTCCAGCGGGCCGAAGCACTCCAGGCAGGCGAAGCTCGGACCGAGCGGGAAGCGGGTGCCGCACTCGCGGCAGGACAGTGCGGCGGCGGGGCCGAGGTCGACGGTGGCGACGGGTACACGGGTAGCGGTAGCCATGATGGCGAGGCCTCTCTCCTCATCTTCCCCGTGGTGCGGTCGCGCCACGGGCCGGAATTGGCACCTGTCCCGCCGGGGCCTGTGCGACAGCCGGGCGAGAAGGTTGCCGGGACGTCGACGGGCCGTTCCCTCAGTCCCTCTGGATGAGCTCTGTGAAGTTGTGATCGCGCTGGTCACGCTGCTCGGCCGGCCCCGCGGTGCGAAGCCCCGGGCCGAGTTACGAAGACTGTAGCCGAAGGTGTCAAGCTCGAAGGGGAGCGTCCGACACACGAGATGAACCCGACAGTTTCCGCCCGAGCGCAAGGAGCGACACCGTGCCCGACCAGCCGACCCGCCGAGTCGAGGGGCGCGCCGATGCCGCAGTGCCGATCGGCGGCTGTGCCGCCCGCGACGGACGACAGGCGGCGAACGAGCACCGGGTTGAGGAGCGCCGGCACCGGATCGAAGCGCCCGGAGCCGAGCAGGCGGTGACCGCCCCCGAGGCCCTGCTGCCGGAGGTGGGGCGCTGGCTGCGCGAGCGCTCCTGGACGGCCGCCGACCGTCCCGTCGAGGCCCTGCTGGCGGCCAAGCGGGCGGCGGGCCGGGCGGGTACGGTCAGCGTGGTGCTGCCCGCGCTGGACGAGGAGCCGACGGTCGGCGAGATCGTCCGGACGATCCGGCGCGAACTGATGGAGCGGCTTGCGCTGGTCGACGAGCTGGTGGTGGTCGACTCCGGCTCGGTGGACCGGACGGCCGAACTCGCCGCCGCCGCCGGTGCCCGGGTGGTGCACCGCGACGACCTGCTGCCCCGGATACCCGCCGTCCCGGGCAAGGGCGAGGTGCTCTGGCGCTCGCTGCTGGCCACCTCCGGCGAGATCGTCTGTTTCATCGACGCCGACCTGCGCGAATTCGACCCGGTCTTCGTCTCCGGGATCATCGGGCCGCTGCTCACCGACCCCGGGATCCAGCTGGTCAAGGCGATGTACGACCGGCCGCTGGAGACCGCGGGTGCGGTGGTGCCGGCCGGCGGCGGACGGGTGACCGAGCTGGTCGCACGGCCGCTGCTCAACCTGCACTGGCCGCTGCTGGCCGGGTTCGTCCAGCCGCTGGGCGGGGAGTACGCGGCACGGCGTTCGCTGCTGGAGCGGCTGCACTTCCCGACCGGGTACGGGGTCGAACTGGGCCTGCTGGTGGACGCCCTGGACGAGGTCGGCCTGGACGCCCTGGCCCAGGTGGACGTCGGCGTCCGGCACCACCGACACCAGGACGGACAGGCCCTCGGCCGGATGGCGGCCACCATCTACCGCACCGCCCTGGAACGACTGGAGCGCACCCACCGCCTCAAGGCCGCGGACGACCTGGTCCACCCGCATCTCACCCAGTTCACCCGCGACCCGCTCGCCCGCGGCTTCGCCTCCCACACCCACCCGGTCGCGGCGTTGGAGCGACCCCCGATGCGGACGGTTCCCGAGTACACGGCGCGCCCCGCCGCCGGGTGAGGATCCGCGCGGGGTCGCCGCCGCGGTGTGTCGCCCGGGGTGCGCGTGGTTTGCAACCATTGCCGTCCGGCAAGGTTGAAGACGTGACTCCCCCTCTCGCGACGAGAGGGCTCCCACTTGGCCCCGTGGAACCTCACGGCGGCCGAGCCCTGACCGCTGCCCGTGGGCAGGTCACTGACTGTACGGGTCCGCAGCGCTCCCATCCACCGCGCACCGGGAGCCCATCCCTTCGGATGAATCCGCGGCCCTGAGAAGAGGACTGATGGCCGACTTCGCGACCGAACGTTCGAATCCGACCGGCAGGGCACCGATCCTGGTGGCCTCGAACCGCGGCCCGGTGTCCTTCAGCATCGAGGTCGACGGCTCACTGACCCCGCGCAGAGGCGGCGGCGGCCTGGTCTCCGGTCTCTCCGCGATCGACGACCCGTCCTCCGTCTGGGTCTGCGCCGCGCTCGGCGACGCCGACCGCGCGGCGGTCCGCCGCTCCCCCGAGGGCAGGCTGGATCTGGGCGGCTTCGACGTCGGCGGCCAGGCCGTGCGGATGCTCGACATCGACCCGGACACCTTCAACCGCGCCTACAACGGGATCGCCAACTCCAGCCTGTGGTTCGTCCACCACCTGCTGTACGACACCCCCTTCTCGCCGCTCTTCGACGAGCGGTTCCACCGCGCGTGGGAGTCCTACGGCGCGTACAACGCCGCCTTCGCCGAGGCCCTGGCCGCCGAGGCGGCCCCGGGCGCGGCGGTGCTCGTCCAGGACTACCACCTCTCGCTCACCCCGGCCCTGCTCCGCGAGATGCGGCCCGACCTGCGCATCGGCCACTTCTCGCACACGCCGTGGGCCCCGCCCGAGTACTACCGGATGCTGCCGGACGATGTCGCCGAGGCGGTGCTCGCCGGCATCCTCGGGGCCGACCGGGCGGCGTTCCTGACGCTCCGCTGGGCGTTCGCCTTCGCCGACTGCTGCGAGGCGGTGCTCGGCGCGACGGTGGACCGGGACGCCCTCACCGTCACCCTCTCCGGCCGCACCACCCGGCTCGGTGTGCACAGCCTCGGCGCCGACGCCGACTTCCTCCGCTCCCGGTCCCACCGGCCGGACGTGGACGCCAGGTTGGCCGCGCTGCGCGAGTCGGTCGGCAGCTCGGCGGACGGGACACCGCGCCGGACGGTCGTCCGGGTGGACCGCACCGAGCTGAGCAAGAACATCGTCCGCGGCCTGCTCGCCTACCGGCACCTGCTGCGCACTCGGCCCGAGTGGCACGACCGGGTGGTGCACATCGCCTTCGCCTACCCCTCCCGCCACGACCTGCCCGAGTACCGGGAGTACACGGCGGCCGTCGAGCGGATCGCCCAGGAGATCAACGACGAGTTCGGTACGGAGCGTTGGCGCCCGCTGATCCTGCACGTCAACGACGACTTCCCGCGCTCGCTGGCCGCCTACCGGCTCGCCGACGTGGCCTTGGTCAACCCGATCAGGGACGGAATGAACCTGGTCGCCAAGGAGGTGCCGGTGGTCTCCGACGCGGGGTGCGCCCTGGTGCTCTCCCGCGAGGCCGGCGCCCACGCCGAACTCGCCGACGACGCCCTGGTGGTGAACCCGTACGACATCGTCGCCACCGCCGACGCCCTGTACCGGGGCCTGAACATGCCCGCCGGCGAACGCGCCGACCGCACCAAGCGGCTGGCCGACGCGGCCACCGTACTCTCGCCCCAGCAGTGGTTCCTGGACCAACTCCGCGCGCTGGACTGACGGTTCCGCCACCAACAGGGCAGGGAGGGGGGCGCGGCTCGCCCGCGCCCCGCTCCGCCCCGAGGCCTGTCGGTTCAGCCCGCCGATTCGATCCGGTCCGCCAACTCGGTGAGCAGCTCGGCCAGTCCGGCGGGTCCGGGCACCGAAAGGTCAGCCTGCTCCGCGAGTTCGCGCACCTGGGCCTCGCCCGCCACCGTCCCGCTGCTGCACACCAGCAGGCCGGGCAGCCCGTCCGCCCGGCGCTTCTCGACGGCCGCGTACGCCGGCAGATCGCCCAGGTCGTCCCCGGCGTACAGCACCGCGCCGGCCCTCGGGCGCTCGGCCAGGAAGGCGGTCAGCGCCGCACCCTTGTCCACCCCGGGCGGGCGCAACTCCAGTACGTAGCGGCCGGGTTCGACGATCAGGCCGTGGTCGGCGGCGAGGTGGGCCAGCGGCTCGCGGAGCAGTTCGAGCGCGGCTTCGGGCGCGCCGGTTCGACGGGTGTGCACGCCCAGCGCCCGCCCCTTGTCCTCCACCCAGGTGCCGGGGTGGGCGCCCGACCGCTCCAGCACGCCGGGCAGTTCGGCGCGGGCGGCGGCCACCCCGGGCGGCGGCTCGGCGGCGGTCAGCTCGGCCGTCTCCGCCTCCCAGCGTTCGGCGCCGTAGTGGCCCAGCACGGTGAGGTGCCCGAGGCCGGGGGCGGCCGGGAAGCCGCCGTACCGCGCGGCCACCTCCGCCGGCCGGCCCGTCACCACCACCACCGCACCGACCAGTGGAGCCAGCCGGGAGAGCGCGGCCACCGCGTCGGGATGGGCGCGCGCCTGCTCGGGGTCGGGAACGATCGGGGCCAGCGTCCCGTCGAAGTCGAGCGCGATCACCGCCTCGGACGGGGCCGCCAGCAGGGCCGCCAGGCCCGCCCGGCCGACCGGGGTACTCGGTGCGAACTGTTCGGTCCTACCCATGCACCGACCCTACCCAGCACAGGGATGACTGAGCCTTCGAAGACGCGTGGAGCCGCGTGTGGCGCCGGGCGTGGCGCGCCGCGCGCCGATCCGGAAAGACCCGCCGGACAGGCCTTGGAGGCCGCGCGGACAGGGCCCCCGGCGTCCTAGCGTTCCGCCCGCTTGGCCTCCCGGATCCGGCGGAGCCGGTTGATCAGCACGGGGTCGTGCGCGAGCGCCTCCTCCCGGTCCAGCAGGCCGTTGAGCAGCTGGTAGTACCGGGTGGCCGAGAGGCCGAGCTCCTCCCGAATGGCGCGTTCCTTGGCACCCGCCGTACGCCACTGCCGCGCTTCCAGCGCGAGCACCGCGAGTTCGCGTTCGCTCAGTCCGGACACCACATCCACCTCCCTGCCGAGCCGGTACGAAGTGTCATTGTGCCCGGCTGCCCGGACACACCCTGTCACCCCCGCCGCACCCGCCGTCCGGCTAGCGTCGGGGCATGACCAACAGCTTCGCTCTGCACATCCCCGACCTCGAACTCGACCCCGAGCCGCTCGACCCCGACCAGATCGTCTCCGGCGCCCCGGAGGTCACCGGCAAGGTGCTCTGGGAGTCCGAGGACGGCCGCCGGCTGCGCGGGGTCTGGCAGGTCACCCCGGGCGTGGTGACCGACGTCGAGGCGGACGAGCTGTTCGTGGTGGTGAGCGGCCGTGCCACCATCGAGATCGAGGGCGGCACGACCCTGGAGGTCGGCCCCGGCGACTTCGCCGTCCTGCGCGAGGGCGACCGCACCACCTGGACCGTCCACGAGACCCTGCGCAAGGCCTACTCGATCGACCTCGGAAACGACTGAGATCCCGTCACTTCCCGGGGATGAATGCCCTGCCGGCCGGTGTTGCGGCGATCGAGACCCGCGTCACCGGACCGGCAGGACGACCGCCGTGACCGAGACCGGCACCGCCAACGGCAACCCCTTCGGCCTCTCCGTGATCGAGGAGTTCCGCGCCGGGAACGGCAGGGTGGGCGGCGCCTTCGAGGGCGTGCCGCCTCGCGCTGGTCCGCACCCGACGGCCACACTCTTCGCTGCTGCCCGACTCCCGCGCTCGCCACGGGGGTTCAGGCCACGATCACCCGCACCCCGGCCTCGGCGAAGGCGGCGGACAGCTCGGGGGTGATGCCCCCGTCGGTGACCAGTGTGCCGATCCGGTCCACGCCGCAGATCCGGGCGAAGACCCGGCGGCCCAGCTTGGAGGAGTCGGCGGCCACCACCACCCGGCGGGCCCGTTCGGCGAGCAGCCGGTTGACGCTGGCCTCGCCCTCGTGGTGGGCGGTCGCACCGTGCTCGGCGTCCAACGCGTCCACGCCCAGCACCGCGACGTCCAGGGTGAGTTCGTTCAGTACCAGCCCGGCGAGGGGGCCGATCAGCTCGTACGACTGGGGGCGGGCGACACCGCCGGTCAGCACGATCTTCACGTGCGGACGGACCGTCAGCTCGTTGGCGATGTTCAGCGCGTTGGTCACGATGGTGACGCTCTGCCCCAGGCCGCTCTCCGGCCGTTCGGCCAGGTCGGGGCGGACGGCCAGCGCGCGGGCCACCTCGGTGGTGGTGGTCCCGCCGTTGAGGCCGACCACCTCGCCGGCCTCGATCAGTCCGGCCACCGCCACGCCGATCCGCTGCTTGGCGTCGGTGTTCCGGGCCGTCTTGTAGCGCAGCGGCAGGTCGTAGGAGACGTTGTGCGCCACCGCGCCGCCGCGGGTACGGGTGACCATCTGCTGGCGGGCGAGTTGGTCGAGGTCGCGCCGGATGGTGGCGGCGGAGACCTCCAGCGCGTCGGCAGCCTCCTCGACCTCCAACTTGCCGTGCTCGGCGAGCAGTTCCAGCAGGGCGTTCCACCGCTCGTACCTGGACACGCTGGGCCGCTCCTCCTGTACCGACGCACTCGATGCGACCGCCGCGAACAGCGCGGTCACTGCCGCGCGCCGATGCGCGAAGCCTGGACAGCTTCGCACATCAGTGCCGACCCGGACGTTGTCCGCGACCGGCCAACCGGCACACCGCCGGCCACACTCATTGCGCGGTCCTGCGCGAAACGGCTATAAATCAATCAGATTCACGCACTCCGCGCTCCATGCACTCTCTGGTGCACCCCAGCAGGACGCAGCAATGGACCTGAGCACTCCGAGGAGCTCGCACCCATGGCTTTGACTTCCCTGACCGGCGAGGAGCTCGCCAGCCAACCCGCGAACTGGCGCCGCGCCGCCGCACTCGCCGCCGAGGCGTCCCCGGCGCTGCCACGACGCGGCGAGCGGGTCGCGGTGACCGGCTGCGGCACCTCCTGGTTCATCGCCCAGGCGTACGCCGCCCTGCGGGAGGCCGGCGGGCACGGCGAGACGGACGCCCTGGCGGCTTCCGAGTTCCGGTACGGACGCGACTACGACCGGGTCCTGGCGATCAGCCGCTCGGGCACCACCACCGAGGTGCTGGATGTGCTCGACCGGGTCGAGGCGCCGACCTCGGCCGTCACCGCCGACCCCGGCACCCCGATCTCCGGCGCCTCCGACCGACTGCTGGTACTGGACTTCGCCGACGAGCGCTCGGTGGTGCAGACCAGGTTCGCCACCACCGCACTGGCACTGCTGCGCGCCCACCTGGAGCTGGAGGGCGCACTCCCCGCAGGCGTCAAGAGCGTCCCGCAGGCCGCCGAGGACGCCGAGGACGCCATCGCCCGGCCGCTGCCCGAAGGCCTGCTCGGCGCCGAGCAGATCACCTTCCTCGGCCGGAACTGGACGTACGGGCTCGCCCAGGAGGCCGGGCTCAAGATGCGCGAGGCGGCCACCGCCTGGACCGAGGCGTACCCGGCGATGGAGTACCGGCACGGGCCGATCAGCATCGCCGCCCCCGGACGGGCCGTCTGGTGCTTCGGCGAATTGCCGGACGGCCTGGCCGCGGACATCGCCCGCACCGGCGCCCTGCTGGTGGCCGACTCCGGCACCGCCGGCCTGGACCCGCTGGCCGACCTGGTCCGGGCCCAGCGGCTGGCGGTGGCCCTGGCCGGGGCTCGCGGCCTGAACCCCGACGAGCCGCGCGGCCTGACCCGCTCGGTCGTCCTCGGCTAGAACCCCTCCGTCAGGAACTGCCGGCACGCCCCGCACGCTCCTGGACACCCGCCCGCGCCGTCCGTACAACAGGAAAAGGACGGCCGCCCATGGCCGCAGAACCCGGCACATCTCCAATGGCGACAAAGCTCACCCCTGCTGGACCAGACCAATCCCGCGACTGGACTAGACCTCTCTGACCTGGCCAAGGGACACTGTCACCCGTGAAGCACGTCATCGCACTCGATGTGGGCGGCACCGGCATGAAGGCCGCGCTGCTCGCCCCGGACGGCTCGGTGCTGTTCGAAGCACGCCGGCCGACCGGGCGGGAGCACGGCACCCACGCCGTGGTCGCCGCCATCCTCGACTTCGCGGCCGACCTGGCCGACGAGGGCCGCAGCCGGTTCGGTCGGGCACCGCTCGCGGCAGGCGTCGCCGTACCGGGGACGATCGACGAGAAGAACGGGATCGCCGTCTTCTCCGCCAACCTCGGCTGGCGGGACCTGCCGATCCGCAAGCTGCTCGGCGAGCGCCTCGGCGGCCCGGACGGCGCGAGCCTGCCGATCGCCCTCGGCCACGACGTCCGCAGCGGCGGGCTGGCCGAGGGACGGCTCGGCGCCGGGCGCGGCGTGGACCGCTTCCTGTTCGTCGCGCTCGGCACCGGCATCGCCGGCGCCATCGGCATCGAGGGACGCATCGAGGCGGGCGCCCACGGCTACGGCGGGGAGATCGGCCATGTCGTGGTCCGCCCCGGCGGCCCGGCCTGCGGCTGCGGCGCCCGCGGCTGCCTGGAGACCCTGGCGTCGGCCTCGGCCGTCTCCCGGGCCTGGGCCGAGCGCTCCGGCGACCCGACCGCCGACGCCGCGGCCTGCGCGAGGGCCGTCGAAGCCGGGGACGAGCGGGCGATCGAGGTCTGGCAGACCGCGCTCGACGCACTCGCCGACGGCATCGTGCTGGCGCAGAGCCTGCTCGATCCGTCGACGGTGATCGTCGGCGGCGGTCTGGCGGAAGCCGGTGACACCCTCTTCACGCCCCTGCGCACGGCCGTCGCCGAGCGGCTGACCTTCCAGATGCCCCCGGAGGTCGTACCGGCCATGCTCAAAGACACCGCCGCTTCCCTGGGCGCGGGCCTGCTCGCCTGGGACCTGCTCTCGATGGAGGTGACCGCGTGACGACCGCGCGGAATCAGTCAACGTCCCCCAGCCATCGGCCGGGTGAGGGCGCCCCCGGCCGCCAGGCCGAGGGGGGTGTCCCCTTCGCCGCCGGTACCGCGCTGACCGGTGCCCGGCTGGTGCTGCCGGGCGGTGTCGTCGAGCAGGGCCGGCTGACCGTCGAGGGCTCGCGCATCGCGACGGTGGCGGCCGACGAGTCCCCGGCGGGCGGCGGGAACCGCGCCCCGGGCGACCTCGACCTGACCGGCCACACCGTCGTCCCGGGCTTCGTCGACCTGCACGTGCACGGCGGCGGCGGCGCCTCGTACGCCTCCGGGGTGGCCGAGGAGGCGCTGAAGGTCGCCCGGACGCACCTGGAGCACGGCACCACCACGACCATGGCCTCCACCGTCACCGGCGAGATCGACGACCTCTGCCACCAGGCGGCGGTGCTCTCCGAGCTGGTCGAGGACGGCGTGCTCGCGGGCATCCACTTCGAGGGCCCGTTCATCTCCCCGGGCCGGTGCGGCGCCCACCGTCCCGACCTGCTGCGCGCCCCTGACCCGGCACTGGTGCGCAAGCTGGCGGACGCCGCGCGCGGCCAGGCGAGGATGTTCACCCTCGCCCCGGAGCTGCCGGGCGGCCTGGAGTCGGTCCGAATGCTCGCCGACCTCGGCATCATCGCGGCCGTCGGCCACACCGACTCCGACTACGCCAAGACGCTGGAGGCGATCGAGGCCGGCGCCACCGTCGCCACGCACCTGTTCAACGCGATGCCGGGCATCCAGCACCGCGCCCCGGGCCCGATCGTCGCCCTGCTGGAGGACGAGCGGGTCACGGTCGAGCTGATCAACGACGGCGTCCATCTGCACCCCTCGGTGCTCGACCTCGCCTACGGCACGGCGGGCGCCGACCGGGTCGCGCTGATCACCGACGCGATGGGCGCGGCCGGGATGGGCGACGGGCTCTACCCGCTCGGCCCGCTCCAGGTCCGGGTCGAGGCCGGCGTCGCCCGGCTGGTCGAGGGCGGCGCCATCGCCGGCTCCACCCTCACCCTCGACGTCGCCCTCCAACGCTCCGTCACCGTCAACGGCCTGAGCCTCGGCCAGGCCGTGCACTCCCTGTCCACCGTCCCGGCACGGCTACTCGGCCTGTCGGACTCCATCGGCTCCCTGGAAGTGGGCAAGTACGCCGACCTGGTCGTCCTCGACTCCGACACGTACGACCTCGTCGCGGTGATGCGCCGCGGCGAGTGGATCACCGGCGCGGACCGCTTCCGCGCGGTCGCCCGGGCGGCCTGAGCCTTCCCCGTCCCATCGGGGGGTGAGTGGCGGCACTGCGCCCCGCCACTCACCCTCCGGGGGACGACCGTGCCCGTTGCCGGAGGCGGACCGGGACTGCGGCCCGGCCGGCGGGGGCGGTCACCAGGGCGGGGTGCCGTCCGACTGCGGCCTGATCGCCACCTGGTCGATCGGAACGGTGTTCCCGGCCGGGACCGAGATCGAGATGGTGTTGGCCCCGGCCTGCAGCTGCGGCCATATGTTGCTCCGGGTCCAGGCCTGGTCGGGATCGCTGGAGTGGGTGTAGTTCTGCAGCCCGATCGGGGACGCGAACTGCTTGCCGTTCACCATCACGATGCCGTTGATGTCGGAACCCGGGTTGTTGTAGTGCACCCAGAACTTGTACGTGCCCTCGGTGGCCACCGAAATCGTCCAGCTCACCGTCGAGGTGGGCCCGCCGGTCAGGGTGGCGTAGCTGCCGTCCGCGGACTTCGCGTTCTTGATCTTGTTGTCCACGGGGGCGTCCTGCAGCTGCAACTTGGACGCATCCGCGATCGTGTCCGTGGACGGCGGCGGCACCGAGGGCGCCGACGACGGCGAGGAACTCGGGTTCGCACTCGAACTCACCGGCGCGCTCGCGCGGTTGGACGGCTTGGCGGCGCCGTCGGACTTGCCCGCGTCGCCGCCGGACAGCGCGATCCCGCCGCCGATCGCGACCGCCGCGATCACCGCGACCACACCGATCACCGCGGCCTTGCCGCGCCCGCCGGAGGCCCGCTCCTCACCCGGCTGCGGGCGGGAGCGCTCGGCGTAGCGGCTCTGCTGCGGCACGGTCTGGGTCGGCACCGCCAACGGCTGCTGCCCGTACGGCGATCGCGACTGCTGACCGTACTGGGTGCGGCCGACCTCCACCGGGCGCGAGTACGGGGTGCGCGGCTGCCCCGGGATCGGAGTGGTGTCGGGCGCCGACTCGCCCTCCGCCGGGCGGTAGAGGTGGGCGAACGGGTCGTCCTCGGCCGCGCCCTCGGGCGCGCCGTTGCTGCCGGCCGTGGTCACGGTGGTCAACTCCCCATCGCAGCGCGCCGCACGGCAGCGCGCCGTACGGGCCAGTGGTGACGCTCGTACGCGGGAACCCTACCTTCCACAGCGGACAACAGAGAAAGGCGCCCTGAACTGCGCTCAGCCCGCACGCCGATGCGAACGCTCTCCCCGCGCGCCCCTCACAGCACCTCCACGTGCCCTCTTCTCGTCGTACATCCGCTCGTCCGCGGCGTGCAGGACCTCCTCGATGCTCATCCCGCAACCCGCCCAGCCGATACCCAGGCTGACGCCGACCCGGGTGGTCCGGTTGTCGATCCGCATCGGCGGGACGATCGCGTTGCGCAGCCGCCCGGCGAGGTCCTTGGCCTCCTCGCGGCCGATCCCGTCGGCCAGCACCACGAACTCGTCGCCGCCCAGCCGGGCCACCGTGTCACCCTCGCGCACGGCCTGCTGGAGCCTCCTGGCCACCTCGATCAGGACCGCGTCACCCGCCTTGTGCCCGAACCGGTCGTTGATCGACTTGAAGCCGTCCAGGTCGCAGAAGAGCACCGCGAGCCCCTTCTCGGCCCCGCCGCCCCGGAAGCCGCCGCTCCACAGCTCGCCGCCGCCCTCGGACGGCACCACGGCGTGCACGTGGTCCGGCGGCGCCTCCTCCCGGCGGCCCGGCGGGTGCCCGGCGGCGAAGTCCGCGCGGTCCCGCTCCGGCGAGCGCGAGTCGCCCGCGCCCCCGGGGTCGTCAGGGGCGCCGTAGCCGTGCGTCAGCGTGGCCGGGGCACCCAGCCCCTCGTAGTCGCCGTGCGCGCCGTACGAGGCACCCTGAGCGGCGTACGCGGGCTGGGTGTGCGGGGCCCCGAGCGGGTCGGCGTAGGCGGGGGCGGGGTACCCGGGCGGGGCGTAGCCCGGCGGGACGTACTCGGGCGGCGTGAAGCCGATCTCGCCGTGGGCGATCCCGGGGCGGGCCGCGGCGGGCCCCGCCGCCCCCGGCAGCTGCGCCTGGTCGCACAGCCGGTGGGCGAGCCTGGCCCGCAGCTCGGCGCTGTTGGGCAGGCCGGTGAGCGCGTCGTGGCTGGCCCGGTGGGCGAGTTGGAGCTCGTGCCGCTTGCGGTCCTCGATGTCCTCGACATGGGTGAGCAGGAAGCTCGGCCCCTCGGCGGCGTCGGTCACCACCGAGTTGCGCAGACAGACCCACTGGTAGCCGCCGTCCCGCCGGGAGAGCCGCACCTCCGCCCGGCCGCCGTCGGCACTGGTCCGGTGCAGCAGCGCCAGGTCGTCGGGGTGCACCAGGTCGGCGAAGCGCTGCTGGCGCAGGGTCGCCCGGGGACGGCCGAGCAGCCGGCACAGCGCGTCGTTGACCCGGCTCAGCTGGCCCCGCCCGGCACCGTGCAGCTCGGTGATGGCCATCCCGCTGGGCGCGAACTCGAAGGCCTGCCGGAAGCTCTCCTCGCTGGCCCGCAGCGCCTGCTGCTCCTTCTCCAGCCGGGCCAGCGCACGCTGCATCTCCGCGCGTAGCCTCGCGTTGCCGATGGCGATGGACGCCTGCAGGGAGAACATCTCGAGGGCCTCGCGGGTCCACGCTCCGGGGCGCTTCCCGCTGCGTGGACGGTCCACCGAGAGCACGCCCAGCAGATCGCCGCCCGCGCTGTACATCGGGGCCAGCAGGGCATCGGCGGGGTGCCAGTCGTTGGCGTACACCGGCAGCGGGCCGTCACCGGTCCAGCGCGGGATGTCCGGGCCGACGGCCCAGCCCCGGTCGTACGGCAGGAAGCGCAGCGTGCCCCAGTGGTCGCTGACGCCGAGCAGCCGCTCCCAGGACTCCCGCGAGCCGACCTGACCGAGCAGCACGGCCGGCCCGCCGAAGGCGCTCTCCTCGATCTCCCAGACCGCCGCCACGACCAGATCACCGTCCGGCCGCACCAGGCTGACGGCGGCCGCGTCGAAGCCGAGCCCGTGCACCGCGCCCTCGACCACGGCCTGCAGGGTGCCTGCCAGGCTGCGGGCAGCGTTGAGGTCCGCCACGACCCGGTGCAAGGTGCGGAGGGTCGCCAGGCGGACGTACGGCTCCGACTCGGCTTCCATGCGGGGGCTCCCCGGCTGCTTCGGATAGTTCTTGATTGGTTATGGTCCGATTGCCAGAAGAACTGAATCACAGCGAGCACTGCGATCGGCACGCTCGGTCAACAATAGGCCGCCACTTGTGACCCAAATCACATAGCCCTTATGTATACATATGCCGTTCAGTTGCCCGAAACCCAGCCATTCCCGGACAATCACGAACATCGGGTGGCCGGCGGCCGGACATCGGCACTCAACCCCCGTGACGACCGGGAGGCGTCGGCCCACCACCTCGCGGGTGAGTCCTCCTCCGCCCACCCGGCACCTGATGGGACTCCGGTCCGGGTGGGTCCTACGACCAGGGTCCGATGCCGCCCACCCGCCGCGCCGACTACCGTGCAGTACGTGTACAGCTCCCCACAACCCGCCTCCGCCCCGACCGCCACGGCCGACGAGTTCCGGGCCGCGCTCGCCCAGCTCGCCGCCGGCGTCACCCTGGTGACCGCCCACGACCCCGAAGGCGGGGCCGACGGCGAGGACGCCGGGATGACCGCGACCTCGTTCCTGTCGGTGTCGCTGGAACCGCCGCTGGTGCTGATCTCGGTGCGCGAGGACTCCCGGATGGACGAGCTGCTCTCCCGGATCGACACCTGGGCGGTCTCGCTGCTCGGCGAGGAGCACCGGACGATCGCGTCCCGCTTCGCCATGAAGGGCCGCCTCAGCGACCGCCTGCTCTTCGCCGACACCCCGCACCACCGCGGCGAGTTCACCAACGCCCCACTGATCGACGGCGCCCTCGCCACCGTCGAGTGCCGCACCGAGCAGCGGGTCTCCGCTGGCGACCACACCCTGCTGATCGGCCGGGTGCTGGCGGCCCGCATCCCGGGCCCGGACACCAAGCCCCTGCTCTACTTCCGCACCGGCTACCGCAAGTTCGCCTGAACCCCGGGAGCGGCCGACAGCCGCGGGGCCTTCGCCCGTGAACCGCGCGCGCGGCAGCCCGGTCGCCCTGATCGCGGCGGTCTCCAACTCCGCCACCGCGCAAGCCCGGCGGCGATCATCAGTAGGCGGACGGCCGGCTCCGCCCCCGCTTCAGCTCCGAGCGGTGCCGCTTGTTCTCCAGCCGCCGCTCGACCATCCCCCGGCTCGGCTTGGTCGCCCGCCGGACCTTCGGCGGCGGTGCCGTCGCCTCCCCCAGCAGCGACGCCAGCCGGGCGGCGGCAACCTCGCGGTTGCGCCACTGCGACCGGTGCTCGGAGGCGCGGACCACCAGCATCCGACCGTCCACCAGCCGGCCCGCGAGCCGCTCCAGCGCCCGCTCCTTCCAGACCGGTGGCAGGGCGTCCGAGGCGGCCAGGTCGTAGCGCAGCTCCACCTGGGTGTCGGAGGTGTTGACGTGCTGGCCGCCGGGGCCGGACGAACGCGAGAAGCGCCAGACGAGCTCGGCCTCCGGTACGACCACCGAGCCCCGAACGCGGATTGGCTCAGGCATGTCCCCCATCATCCCGCCCCGCCGCGCCCGGGTCACCCGGTTATCCACCCGTCGACCGAACACCTTCTCTCTTTGTCGCCATCCCCACTCGTCTGTCGCCATCTCCACTTGTCCACAGCTGTGGACAACCTCAGGTGGCACCCGCCGGCCCCGCGTGCCGGACAATGGCGTACGTGATCGAGCTCGACTACTCCCTCTCCGACCACTTCCCCGACCCGCCGCAGACCGACTACCGCACCGCGTCGGTACGCAGCCTGCGGTACGACCTGTTCTGCGGCGACATCTTCCTGGAGGCGGACGACCGGGACTTTTCCACAGCCTGGGGATGGGTGCCGGTGCTCGACTTCGCCTGGGCGCTCTGCGACACCGTCGAGGAGCTGGACCGCGACGTGCGCGGCAGCCGCTCCGCCGCCGTGCAGACCTTCGACCTGGACTTCACCCAGAACACCGAACTGCTGCGCTTCGCCCGCCGGTTCGGCCTGGTGGAGATCAGCGCGACCTGGCGGCGGAACTCCCCGCCCGCCGTGGTCCGCCACGCCGAACTGCGCCGGGAAGCCCGGGACTTCCTCCAGGACGTGATCGCGGATCTCACCGAGCTGCACGAGGGCCTGGGCGACAACCCCAACATCTGGACGCTGCAAGGGAAGTACCCCCGCGTCTGACCGGTCCCCGCCCGGGCCACACCGACGCGAGGACGAATCGGCCCCGCCTCGCCGGAACCGCGTCCGGCCCCTTTACGTTCTTTACGCACAAGAGCAACGAAGGGACACCACACACCATGCCAGTCAGCCTCTCCAAGGGTGGCAACGTCTCGCTGACCAAGGAGGCCCCGGGCCTGACCGCAGTCACCGTCGGCCTGGGCTGGGACGTACGGACCACCACCGGCGCCGAGTTCGACCTGGACGCCAGCGCGATCGTGCTGAACGCGGACGGCAAGGTCCTGTCCAACGGCCACTTCGTCTTCTTCAACAACACCAGCACCCCGGACAGCACCGTGGTGCACACCGGCGACAACCGCACCGGCGAGGGCGACGGCGACGACGAGCAGATCAAGGTCAACCTGGCCGGGCTGCCAGCCGAGGCCGGCAGGATCGTCTTCCCGGTCACGATCTACGACGGGATCGCCCGCGGCCAGAACTTCGGCCAGGTCCGCAACGCCTACATCCGCGTGCTCAACGCGGCCGGCGGCGCCGAGATCGCCCGCTACGACCTCTCCGAGGACGCCGCCGTCGAGACCGCCATGATCTTCGGCGAGCTCTACCGCAACGGCACCGACTGGAAGTTCCGCGCGATCGGCCAGGGCTACGCCTCCGGCCTCGCGGGCATCGCCCAGGACTTCGGCGTGGCGATCTGACGCACCGCACCGACGCGAACGCCCGGCCCCTTCAGCAGGGGCCGGGCGTTCGCGTCGGTATACGGCCGGCTGCTACCGCTGCCGGTTGTGCTTGGCGCGGAGTTCGGAGACCTCCAGGAGCTCGGTCTCGTCGTGCGGCGTCAGGTCGACCACCTCCGGGCGGGCGTGGTCGGGGCGCGCGTCCGCCTGCACCGGCTGCGCGGCGGGCGGGACGGCGGGCTCGGCAGCCGTCCCGGCCGCCCCGGGGACGGCGTACCGGACGCTCTCGGCCACGGCCTCGTCACCGACCACGTCCGCCAGATCGGCCCGCTCGCCCAGTTCCGCCACACCATCGGCGGCAGGCACCGGAGTTGCCGGACGAGCCGCGCCGGGACGCCCGAAGAAGCTGAACCCCGAGGACCGGCCGACCCCCTGCGGACGCGGACGCTGCCGCCCGGCAGGAGCGGCACCGCCCTGCGCGGGGGCACCCGCCGCCCCGAGCATCCGCGGCTGCACCGCAGCCCGCTCGGCCGTACCACCGTCCGACTCCGGCCGCGGCACCGACAGCGCCGGACGGGCCGGCAGCGGGCCGACCGCCGACAGCGCGGGCTGGGGCACAGCCGGCGCGACGGGAGCGGCGGAAGCAGCGGGCGCAGCGGGAGCGGCCATCCGCTCGGCCCCAGCGGGCAGGTCGGACGCGGCGGACACCGGCACGGCCGTGGCCGCGGGTCGGGCCGGCTCGGCGGACGCGGCGACCGGGGCGAGCCGGCGCACCAGTCCCCCACCCGGCCCGGCGGGCACGATCGAGCCCGCCGCACCGTCCTGAGCGGCCGCTGCCGCCGCGGGCGCCACCAGCAGCGCGGGAGCGGTCGGCGCCACCGGAACGAGCCTTGCCGCACCCGTCGCCGAAGCCGGCACCGCTTGCGCCTTCGGCCGCAGCTCCAGCTGCGCCCGCCCCGCGCCCTCCCGAGCCGCCGCGGCCCGTTCGGCCTTCCACTCCAACTGCCGCAGCACGGCCGCCGCACGGACGTACGCCGCCGGAGTGGCCGGGTACTCGGGCCGGGCCTCCACGAGTGCCCGCTGGGCCGCCTCCGCCTCCTTCATGGCCTGCTCGGCGACGGCGACCGCGCGTTCCCGGAGCAGCCGGGCGATCTCCGTCTCGGCCTTGGCCAGCCGAGCCTTCTCGGCGGTCAGCCGGCGGCCGAAACGGGTGGCCCGCTCCTCGGCCACCTCGGCGGCGTACTCGGCCTCGGCGATCTGCTCCTCGTACCGCTCCTCGGCCACCAGCCGGCGCTTCGCGGCCGCCTCGGCCGCCTGCTTGGCGATCCGGTCCCGCTGGCGCAGCAGTACGGCCATGCCGACCGCGCCGAAGACCGCCGCCACTCCGACCGACCGGACCAGCGGCACATCGGGACTGACCACCAGTGCGACCAGTGCTGCAAGGACGAGGGCACCCGCTGCGATCGGAGGTGCGGCCCGGCCGAGGACGGAAGATTGACGGTGGCGTCCACGTGACATGCCAAAGAAACTAGCGTGCGAATTGGGACCCTGTCAGCCGCGACACCCTTTCGGGTCTTGACAGCGAGCCAGAACCACTTCGGGTACCCGAACCACCACCTGACGTCACGACAGTTCCGCGGCGCGAACCACCGAACCCGCCGCGACTCCGACCACCGCGGACCCGACCACCGGGAAACCATCCGCCCGGTGCCCGCACGTCCGCCGCCGTCCGCTCAGCGGGGCGTGGCCGCCGGCCCGGACGGGTCGTCGTGGTCCTCGGGAAGCCGGCAGACATGCTGCAGCCAGAGCCCGGCGGCGACCACCCCGGCCCCCGCCAGCACCGCGAACCCGGCCGTCACGGCCTGCTGCTTGCGGGCGGTGACGTCCAGCAGTCCGAGCAGGAAGACGCCGACGCCGCCGTAGACGCCCGTCACCACCGCCGCCACCAGCGCACTGGCCTGGCCAAGGACCACCGCCCGGGCCGCGCCCAGCGGGTCCACGCCCTTGGCGCCCGGCTGGCGCTCCCGCATGGCCTTCAGCCGGCTCCGCAGCGAGATCGCGGTGGCGAGCAGGACCACGGCGACCACGGCCAGCACGATCGGCGCGGCCGTGGGAACGCCGGGCAACTGACCGAAGGAGTCCCAGAGCTTGGCACCTGCCCAGGAGAGCACCGCCGCCACGATGGCGATACCCAGGAGCAGGCGGAGGCGGAGCGGCTTCACTGGGACTTGAGTCCTTCCCGGCATGTGCGACGGCTTGGGGTGCCCCGGCCGACGGCCGAGGACGGATTGACGGACGGCCTCGCCGGCACGACGCCACAGGCCACCGTACCCGGGTCCGACCCTTCCGATCACTTACTCGTACGGCCGACCCCCGTCGCGAAGTTCCCGCCCCAGCGCGCACCGCCCCTCGCGCGCCCCGACCGCCGCCCGACCGGACGGCAACCGCACTCAGCCCCTCGCTCCGCACGGGGAGGTACGGCCGGACGCCCTCCGGCCCGCGCGGAGCCCCCGAGGACGCTCCGCGGCGTCGCCACCGAACGGTGCGGCCTACTCCGGCAGCCGCAGCTGGATGTCCTCGCGCCGCCAGACCGCCGTCCCGGCCTCCTCGCCCAGCCCCTTCAGCAGGTCGGCGACCCGGCCGTGTCCGGGCACCTCCCCGTCCGGCTCGGCGTCCAGCCACGGCGCGAGCACGAAGGCCCGCTCGTGCGCCCGGGGGTGCGGCAGCAGCAGCTGCGGGTCGTCACTGGTGACGCCCTCGTAGGCGAGGATGTCGACGTCCAGGGTGCGCGCGCCCCAGCGGACGGTACGGACCCGGCCGAAGGCGTCCTCGATGGCGTTGGCCCGCTCCAGCAGCGAGCCGGGCGGCAGCGTGGTGCGCAGCACGACCACGGCGTTGTAGTAGTTCGGCTGCTCGGCCGGGCCGCCGACGGCCTCGGTCTCGAACACGCCGGAGACGGCGGTGATCCGGACGCCGGGAGTGTCCTCCAGCGCGTCCACGGCACCCTGCAGGGTCTCCAGGCGGTTGCCGAGGTTGCTTCCGAGTGCGACAACGGCGTTCCGCGGGTTCTGCAGGGTCGAGTCGGCGCTGTCGACTCGACGCTCCAGGTCGAAGGCGCTCGGCAGGGCGGTCGGGTCGGTGCTCATCGGTATCCCTCTACGGCTCGGGCTGTGGGATGTTGAAGGGTACGCGTCATACGCGCCCCCGGTGAATGGTGACGGTCACATCGTCGAAGGGGACGGTGATCGGGGCGTCCGGCTTGTGCACGGTCACCTCGACCTCCTCCACCGCCTCGTGCTTGAGGCACTGGTCGGCGATCCGCTGGGCCAGGGTCTCGATCAGCTCGACCGGCTCGCCGGCGATGATCGCGGTGACCTCCTCGGCGACGATGCCGTAGTGCGCGGTGCGGGTGAGGTCGTCGCCGGCGGCGGCCGGACGGGTGTCCAGGAACAGCACGAGGTCGACCACGAAGGTCTGGCCCTCGACGCGCTCGCGCTCGAAGACACCGTGATGGCCCCGGGCACGCAGGCCCCGCAGGGTGACGCGGTCCAGCAACTCACTTCTCCCACCTGAACGACCCTGCCCGGAGCGGACAGGGTGGCGGGCCGGGTCGCCCGCCGCAATCGAATCTACCTGCGAGCCCCCGCGGACCTGGACCGTCCTACCCGGCACAACCGCCCGCCACGCGCACCGGATCGGCGATTGACGTGAACGTTGGGTGTCCACGCACGGAACGGGTGCACCCCGTTCGGTCACACCTTGCGCAAACGGTTCGCGATCAGTCGTCGTCCTCGTCGTCACCGCTGGTCAGGACGGGTGAACCGTGGTGCGACCAGAGTTTCCAGCCGTCCGCCGTACGACGGAACAAGTTGGTCGAGACGACCTTCCCGCCGATCAACGGCCCGAGCTCGCCCTCCTCCTCGGCCTCGCCGCCGGAGAGGATGTTCTCGGTGCACGTGACGAGTGCCACATCGCCCTGCAGTTCGACCTCCACGTCGGTCAGGAAGAACTGGATGTACTCCGTGTTCATCATGATCAACATGTAGGAACGGGTGACCTGGGCCCGGCCGCGCAGCACCGGCCAGCCGGGGTGGACGCAGATCACCCCGCCCTTGTCGTCGGCCTCGCCGGCACCCAGCCAGATGGACTCGACGGCCTCCAGATCACCGTTCTCCAGCGCCTCGTAGAGCGCCCGGTTGGCCGCCAGGACGGCTTCCCGGTCCAGCTCCAGCGCCGCCTCGCGGCCCGTGTCGCCCACCCTGCCGTCACCCGCCATGCTTCCTCCAGAGCCGCACCAAGCCCCCTACCCCCTCCTCGCCGCCGCCTGTTGCCAGGCCGCGGCCACTCGTACGGCGTCGGCCGTGCCGGCCACGTCATGGACCCGGACCGCCCACGCACCGGCCTGGGCCGAGAGCGTCGAGATCGCCGCGGTGGCGTCGTCGCGCCGCCGGGCCGGGCGCGGCTCCCCGGTTTCCGGGTTGGCGAGCAGCGTACCCAGGAACCGCTTGCGCGAAGCGGCCACCAGCACCGGGCGACCGAGCGCCGTGAGCGCGTCCAGGCGGCCGAGCAGGGCCCAGTTGTGCTCGCTGGTCTTGGCGAAGCCGAGGCCCGGGTCGAGGATCAGCTGCTCCTCCTTCACCCCCGCGGCCAGCAGCGCCTCCATCCGCTGGGTCAGCTCGGCGGCGACCTCGGCCACCACGTCCTGGTACACGGCGAGGCTGTCCATCTCGGCGGACTGGCCGCGCCAGTGCATCAGCACGTACGGCGCGCCGGTGTCCGCGACCACCTGGGCCATCGTGGCGTCGGCCAGACCGCCGGACACGTCGTTCACCAGCCGGGCCCCGGCGGCGACCGCCTGTTCGGCGACGCTGGCCCGCATGGTGTCGATGCTGACCACCACCCCGGCCCCGGACAGCTCGCGGACCACCGGGATCACCCGGCGCAGCTCCTCCTCCTCGGTGACCCGGTGGGAGCCGGGACGGGTGGACTCGCCGCCGACGTCCACCAGGTCGGCACCGCTCGCCGCGAGCCGCAGGCCGTGCGCGACGGCAGCGGCGGGATCGAGCCACATGCCGCCGTCGGAGAACGAGTCGGGGGTGACGTTGACGATGCCCATGACCGCACAGCGGTCGAGCTGGGGGAGCCCGGGAAGGTGGATCATACGGCCATTATCGAGCCACCCCTGGTCGGAAAAACGATGACGGCTGACAGATTTCAGAATCTGTCAGCCGTCATAGGTCATTCACTACCGGTCATCGGTCAGCCGTCGCCGGATCTCCGTCATCCGTCATCGGTTCCCCTCACCGGTTCCGTCACCGGCCATCGGTCACCGCATACCGGACGTCCATCGGTCCGGCGCCGCACACCCCGCGGCGCCGCGCCCTCAAGCGGCCTCGGTCACCGAACCGAGCTGCGCCTGCTCCGGCATCAGCCCCTGGCGCTGCTTCTTCCGGCCGAACTTCGGCATACCGAGCGTGATGAAGGCCTCCGCCTGCATCACGGCGAACCCGATCCGCGGCAGGTCCCGGGTCTGCGGGTAGACCAGGAAGCGCGGCTCCCAGACCGGCTGGAACTTGGCGTTGAACTTGTACAGCGACTCGATCTGGAACCAGCGCGACAGGAAGACCAGCAGCCCGCGCCAGGCCCGCAGCACCGGCCCGGCACCGATCCGCTCACCGCGGGCCAGCGCCGAACGGAACATCGCGAAGTTCAGCGACACCCGCTTGACGCCCAGGTTCGGGGATTCCTGCAGCGCCGCCACGATCAGCAGCTCGTTCAGGCCGGGGTCGGCCGCCCGGTCACGCCGCATCAGCTCCAGCGAGATGCCGTCCTTGCCCCAGGGCACGAAGTGCAGCACGGCCTTCAGGTCGCTGCCGGGCGCGCCCGCGGGTTCGCCCTCCTCCGGAGCCTTGTGCGCCGTGACGACCACGCCGTTGTCGTCGCTCGGGTCGCCGAAGCGACCCAGCGCCATCGAGAAGCCGCGCTCGGTGTCGGTACCGCGCCAGCGGGCGGCCGCGTCGGCGACCTGCCGCTTCTCCTCCAGCGTCAGGTCGGAGACCCGGCGCACCTTGCAGGTGTAGCCGTTGCGCTCGATCCGCTTCACCATCTGGCGGACGTTGCGCATGGCACGTCCCGACAGCGAGAACGCGGAGGTGTCCACGATCGCCTCGTCACCCAGCTCCAGCGCGTCCAGCCCCGCCTCGCGGGTCCAGACCTCACCGCCGACCTCGCTGCAGCCGACCACGGCCGGCACCCAGGCGTGCTCACGGGCCTCCGCCATGAAGACCTTGATCGCACCCGGCCACGCCTCGACGTCCCCCACCGGGTCGCCCGAGGCCAGCATCACACCGGAGATCACCCGGTAGGAGATCGCCGCCTTGCCGGTCGGCGAGAACAGCACGCTCTTGTCCCGCCGCAGCGCGAAGTACCCGAGCGAGTCGCGCGCCCCGTGCCGCTCCAGCAGCGCCCGGACCTTCTCCTCGTCCTCGGCGGTCAGCTCCGGCTTCGGCTTCTCCGGCCGCAGCGCCAGGTAGGCCGAGATGAAGGCCGTCATCAGACCCAGCGCACCGAGCGAGTACGCCACCAGGTCGGTGACCCGCTCGGTGTGGTACCGGACCGGGCCGTCGAAGCCGAACAGGCCGTACACCGTCTCCTTGAGACGCTGGATGAAGGTCGGGTGCCCGACCTCGGAGCTCGGGTGGACGCTCACGATCACCATGCCGAGCAGCACGCTGAAGGCGCCCATGACGATCAGGTTGAGCAGGGCCCGCCAGCGGGTGCGCGGGTCGGCCTTGGCGTAGAACTCGCGCCGGTGGATCAGGACCACCGCGAACAGCGCCACCGACACCACCGCCGGGCCGATCTGGTGCCAGCGCAGCACGTGCAGCGCGGCACCGACCGGCAGCAGCACCACGACCGCCCGCCAGGCACGCCGCTTGCGACGGCGCAGCGCGTGCGCCAGCAGCACCAGCAGGGTGCCGACCATCAGGGTGCCGACCGCGGCCAGCGTGGTGGTGCTGCCCGGCAGCTGCCCGGCCCAGCTGTGCACCCGGGTGTGCCGAAGCCGGGGGAAGACGGCGCTGGCGATGTCCAGCAGGCCGATCAGCAGACAGGCGTATCCGACGGCTCCCGGCAGCCAGGCACGGGGAACGGAGGCAGCTTGGTTGCGCAGCGTCTGCAGGCCCCGCCGACGGGGCTGCTCAGGTGACGGCTCAACGGACACGGGAACGCTCATGGAAGCTCAGCGTAGAGGCTGGAACGGGCTGTCCTGTCACTCCCGGGGAGGAGCTGTGATGGACCTTCATGACTATTCCTTGGTCTGGCAATCCGTTCGTCAAGGAAGCATCCCCGGGCGGTAAATTCCCGGGGACACCCCTGCGGTGCGGACGCCTCGGGGACAGGGACGCCGCTCGGACGGCGAGTCCAGCGGGACGGCTGAACGGTCGGACGGCGGCGATGGCAGGTGGGTGGCCCAACGCCGGCACGCTGCGCCACGGGACGCCCCGCACACGCGTTACACACGCTGGACGCCGCATTCTAGAGCTTCGGTTGCACCCTCCGCAGCGGGCACGACGTGCCGGTACCCGGCCGTGACGGACCCGGGCGGCGCATCCCCGCTGGCTGCCCCCAGTCGACCGCCCCACGATGAACCCTGGCCCCACTGCTGCCCAAGGGAGGGCGAATCCGCATGGAACTGACCAGCAGTGCGCTTGTGTACTCGCTCACCGCGCTGGCCGCCGCCGCCCTGGTCTGCACCCTCTGGCTGTGGCCCCGGCTCGCCCGCCAGCGCCCGCTCCCGGTGCTCGGCCGACTCGGCCTGCTGGCGGTCATTCAACTCTCCGTGCTGGCCGTACTGGCGCTGTCGGTCAACAACTCGTACGGCTTCTACACCTCGTGGAACGACCTGCTCCACCCGGGCCGCGCGCCGCTGACCCTGGCGGGCTCCGAGCACCTCAGGGGCGCCGCGCCGAAGACCGCCGGCCTGGTCCGACCGACCACCGAGGGCGGGCTGGAGACGGTCAAGGACCTGCCGCAGGGCAAGCCGGAAGAGGTCGGCCGGGTGGACTCCGTCAAGGTCACCGGCATCGACTCCGGCCTCTTTGACCAGGTGTTCGTCTACCTGCCGCCCGAGTACTTCATCCCCCGCTACTCCCGGGTCCGCTTCCCGGTGCTGCTCACCCTGGCCGGATACCCGGGTCCCTCGCTCCACCTGGTCGAGGGGCTGCGGGTGCCGCAGACCGCCTGGGACCTGGAGCGGACCGGCCGGATCTCGCCCACCGTGATCGTGATGGCCCGTCCGACCGTCGCCCCGCCCCGCAACACCGAGTGCGTTAACGTCGCCGGCGGCCCGCAGACCGAGACCTGGTTCGTCAAGGACCTGCCGGACGCCCTGCGCGCCAACTACCGGCTCAGCCGCTCGGCCGACTCCTGGGGAGTGCTCGGCTACTCCACCGGCGGCAGCTGCGCGTTGCGCCTGGCCATGCGCCACCCCGAGGCCTACACCAGCGCGACCGGCATGCACGCCGACTACCAGGTGCCCAACGACCACTGGACCGACGGCGACCTGTTCGGCGGCGACCAGACCGACGCCCAGCACAGCGACCTCAACTGGCGACTGCAGAACCTTCCCGCCCCCGACGTCTCGCTGCTGGTGGTGAGTACCAGGACGGAGGAGGACTTCGCCCAGACCCAGGCCTTCCTCGCCAACGCCAAGCACGTCGCCGACGCCCACCCCGGGTTCCGGGTGGACTCGCTGGTGCTGGACGACGGCGGCCACAGCTTCGAGACCTGGCGGCGCGAACTGCCGACCGCACTGGAGTGGATGAGCGACCACCTCAAGACCCCGCAGGACCGCGAGCCGCGCCAGTAGCCGACGCTGCCCGGACCGCCCTCCCCCGGCCGGGTGATTCCCCACCGGCCACCGGCCGACGGGCCACCACCGGGGAACGTCTCCCGCCCGACCGGCTACCCCGCAGACGCCAGGAGGTCAGATGCTCAGCTCCCGTTCGCTCTTCGACGATATCTACCGCAACGACGAGGCCTACCGCCTCTTCTGCAGCATCGCGGCCGGCGGCGAGAACCAGGGCGGCTGGGAGAACGAGCGGATCCGGGCGCTGACCACCGACCCGGTGCTGGCCCCGAAGATCGGGCGGCACGGAGCCGACGAACGCAAGCACGGACGGATCTTCACCCAGCTGCTGCACCGGCGCGGCCTGGAGAAGGTGTCCGTCCCACCGGACACCGACTACTGCATGCTGCTGGAGCGCCAGGGCATCGGCCTCTCGCACGAGCGGCTCAACTCCGAGGTCCCGCTGACCGAGCGCGAGATCATCACCTATCTGGCGCACAGCCGGGTCACCGAACAACGGGCCGCCGAGCAGATGCGCCAGCTGGTGAAGGCGTACGGCGGCAACCCCGAACTGGCCAAGGCCATGCGGATGATCTCCGCCGACGAGGACAACCACCTCGCGTACTGCCACGAGGAGCTGCTCCGCCTCACCGCCGAGGGCCACGGCCCGTACATCCGGCACGCCCTGGAACACACCGCCCGCGGCGAGATCCGCACCCACCGCGATGTCGGCCTCGCGGTACTGCGGGCCATGGCGCGGATCCTGGGCTGGCCCCGCTGGCAGGTCGCCGTACTGGTCGCCGGCGTCCACGCCCTCTACCTCTACGACCTCACCCTGGGCCGCCACCGGATGGTCCGCCTCCGGATGCCCGCCAAGCGCAACGCGCTCGGCTCCGCGAGCAGGGACTAGCGGCGGGGATCAGGCGTCCAGGAGCACGGGCACACCGCTACGCCCCCGGCGCGTGCTCAGCGCCCGAGGATCAGGCTCATCGCCTCGGCCCGGGTGGCGGGATCGCGCAGCTGCCCCCGCACCGCCGAGGTGATCGTCTTGGCCCCGGGCTTGCGGATGCCGCGCATCGACATGCACATGTGCTCGCACTCGACCACCACGATCGCGCCGCGCGGCTCCAGGATCCGCATCAGCGCGTCGGCGACCTGGCTGGTGAGCCGCTCCTGCACCTGCGGACGGCGGGCGTAGACGTCCACCAGCCGGGCGAGCTTGGAGAGACCGGTGATCTTGCCGCTGGTGGACGGTATGTACCCGACGTGGGCGACGCCCTGGAACGGGACCAGGTGGTGCTCGCAGGTGGAGAACACCTCGATGTCCTTCACCAGCACCATCTCGTCGTGGCCGAGGTCGAAGGTGGTGGTCAGGACGTCCTCGGGCTCCTGCCAGAGGCCCGCGAATATCTCCTTGTAGGCGCGCGCGACGCGGGCGGGCGTCTCCTGCAGGCCCTCCCGGTCCGGATCCTCGCCGACCGCGATCAGCAGCTCCCGAACGGCCTTCTCGGCCCGCGCCTGATCGAACGCCCCGACTGGCACGGACTGGTCGAGAGTCACCGGGTCGATCATGCGTGCCTCGCTTGTGGTGGTTGGGTAGGCGGTCCTAGCAGCACGGATGCCGCGCCTCCAGGGTACAAACCCCGGTGACGCGGCATCCATTCCGTACGGTTCGCTCAGCTCTCCGTCGCGCCGTCACCGGCGACCGGCGGCAGCTTCATGATGTCCACCTGGGTGGTCTCCGCGGCGGCGGCGATGCCGTTGGTCAGCGCCAGTTCCTTGGGAGACTGCACCGGCGGGCGGGTGGAGGGCGTACGGCGGGCGGAGCCGGTCCAGGCCGGGCGGGCCGGGCGCTTCACGACCGGAGCGAAGATCTCGGCGATCTGCTCCTTGTTCAGCGTCTCCTTCTCCAGCAGCTCGAGGACCAGGTTGTCGAGCACGTCGCGGTTCTCGACCAGGATCTCCCAGGCCTCGTTGTGCGCGTTCTCGATGAGCTTCTTGACCTCCTCGTCCACCAGCCCGGCGACCTCCTCGGAGTAGTCGCGCTGGTGGGCCATCTCGCGACCCAGGAACGGCTCGGAGGAGTCCGAACCGAACTTGATCGCGCCGAGGCGCTCGCTCATGCCGTACTGGGTGACCATCGCGCGGGCGGTCGCGGTGGCCTTCTCGATGTCGTTCGAGGCGCCGGTGGTCGGGTCGTGGAAGACCAGCTCCTCCGCCGCGCGCCCGCCCAGCATGTACGCCAGCTGGTCGAGCATCTCGTTGCGCGTGGTCGAGTACTTGTCCTCGTCCGGCAGGACCATGGTGTAGCCCAGGGCCCGGCCGCGGGACAGGATGGTGATCTTGTGCACCGGGTCGGCGTTCGGAGAGGCCGCCGCGACCAGGGCGTGACCGCCCTCGTGGTACGCGGTGATCTTCTTCTCCTTGTCGGACATGATCCGCGTGCGCTTCTGCGGACCCGCCACGACGCGGTCGATCGCCTCGTCCAGGATGACGTTGTCGATCAGCTTCTTGTCCGAGCGGGCCGTCAGCAGGGCGGCCTCGTTGAGGACGTTGGAGAGGTCGGCACCGGTGAAGCCGGGGGTGCGCTTGGCGACGGCCGAGAGGTCGACGTCGGGCGCGATCGGCTTGCCCTTCTGGTGGACCTTGAGGATCTCCAGACGACCCTGCAGGTCCGGGCGGTCGACGGCGATCTGCCGGTCGAAGCGGCCGGGGCGCAGCAGTGCCGGGTCCAGGATGTCCGGGCGGTTGGTGGCGGCGATCAGGATCACGCCGCCCTTGACGTCGAAGCCGTCCATCTCGACCAGCAGCTGGTTGAGGGTCTGCTCGCGCTCGTCGTGGCCACCGCCGAGGCCCGCACCGCGGTGCCGGCCGACGGCGTCGATCTCGTCGACGAAGATGATCGCCGGGGCGTTCGCCTTGGCCTGCTCGAACAGGTCGCGGACGCGGGAGGCACCCACACCGACGAACATCTCGACGAAGTCGGAACCGGAGATCGAGTAGAACGGCACGCCCGCCTCGCCCGCGACGGCGCGCGCGAGCAGGGTCTTGCCGGTACCGGGCGGGCCGTAGAGCAGCACGCCCTTGGGGATCTTGGCGCCGACGGCCTGGAACTTCGACGGCTCCTGCAGGAACTCCTTGATCTCGTGGAGCTCCTCGACCGCCTCGTCCGCACCCGCGACGTCCGCGAAGGTGGTCTTCGGGGTGTCCTTGGTGAGCAGCTTGGCCTTGGACTTGCCGAACTGCATGACCCGGGAGCCGCCGCCCTGCATCTGGTTCATCAGGAACAGGAAGACCAGCACGACGCCGACGATCGGCAGCATCGACAGCAGCAGGCTGACGAAGGTGGACTGCTTCTCGGGGCTGATCGTGTAGCCCTCGGGCAGCGCGCCCTTGTCACCCGAGTTGATCTGGGCCTGCAGCGTGTTGGCCACGGCCACGCCCTGGTCGCCGACGTACGACGCCTGGAACTTGCTGCCGGACGGCGCCTTGCCGCCGGTACCGGCCGAGGGCAGCTTCGCGCCGTCCTTCAGCTGGATCTTGATCGTGTTCGAGTCACCAGTGGTGATCTGCGCCGACTTGACCTGCTTGGCATCGATCGCCGCGACGACCTGCCCGGTGTCCACCGTCTTGTAGCCGTTCGAGTCCGAAACGACCTGCATCAGCACGACAACGGCGAGGACGGCCAGCACGATCCACATGATCGGCGCACGGAAGTATCGCTTAACGTCCATCCATGCGGGGCGGTGACGCCCCGTCCCTCCTGCCACTCAACGGCGCTGCACGGCTGTCGGCCGTCGGCGCATCCGGTATGTGCTCATGAGAAGAGCGGTTAATTGGACCGTACCGCAGGCACCCCCGCTCACGACGAGAGCTGGGCGGCACGACGTATTTTCCTACCCCGGCTCAACGGGTGGGAACAGCGAGCTGTTCCCACCCGTCGCCCGAACGGTGTCAACCGTCGGACGGCCGATGGTCAGCCGCCGTAGACGTGCGGGGCCAGGGTGCCGATGAACGGCAGGTTGCGCAGCTTCTCCTGGAAGTCCAGGCCGTAGCCGACCACGAACTCGTTGGGGATGTCGAAGCCGACGTACTTGACGTCGATCTCGACCTTGGCCGCGTCCGGCTTGCGCAGCAGGGTGCAGACCTCCAGCGAGGCCGGGCCGCGCGAGCCCAGGTTGCCGAGCAGCCACGACAGCGTCAAGCCGGAGTCGATGATGTCCTCGACGATCAGCACGTCGCGGCCGGCGATGTCGGTGTCCAGGTCCTTGAGGATCCGCACCACGCCGGAGGACTTGGTGCCCATCCCGTACGAGGAGACCGCCATCCAGTCCATCGTGACCTGCGAGTGCAGCGCCCGGGCGAGGTCGGCCATGACCATCACGGCGCCCTTGAGCACACCGACGATCAGCAGATCCCGCCCGGCGTAGTCCCGGTCGATCCGCTCGGCCAGCTCAAGCAGCTTGGCGTCGATCTCGTCCTTGCTGATGAGCACCTTCGCCAGGTCGGCGCCCATGTCGTTCTGATCCACCGGGGATACGTCCTCAAACGTTCGGGGTCCTGTTTCGGCGACGGCCCCGCGACCTACTGCTCAGTTGTCGCTCTGTCGCCGAAAGACCAGCGTGCCACACCTTCGGGTGACCTCGACGCCCCCGGGTAGGTGTAGCGGCCCCTGACCGCGCCAGCCGGTGATCAACTGATCGACCGTCTCCAGGTGCCGGGCGAACAGGTCACCGCCCGGGCAGCCCGCCCGCAGTGCGGCCCGGCGCAGCACCCGGCGGCGGACCGCGGGAGGCAGTTCGGCCAGTTTCCCGGTGTCCAATGCGCCTTCGCCCGTACGGAGGTCGCGCTCCGCCAGGGCCGCCCACTGATCGAGCGCATCGGCGTCGTCGCGGAACAGCCGGGCCGTCCTGGCCAGCGCCTCGACCACCCCGGCGCCCAGGTGCTTCTCCAGCACCGGCAGCACCTCGTGGCGGACCCGGGAGCGGGTGTAGGCCGGATCGGAGTTGTGCGGGTCGTCCCAGACCGGGATGGACTGCGCGGCGCACGCCTGGCGGGTGGCGGCCCGGTCCAGCTCCAGCAGCGGGCGGCGGTAGCGGCCCTTGTGCGCGGGCATCCCGGCGAGCGACCTGGCCCCCGAGCCGCGTGCCAGGCCCAGCAGAACGGTCTCCGCCTGGTCGTCCCTGGTGTGCCCGAGCAGCACCGCGATCGACCGGTGGCGCTCGGCGGCGGCGTCCAGCGCGGCGTATCTCGCGTCCCGCGCGGCGTTCTCCGGGCCGCCCTGCTGGCCCACCTCGACCGGGATCACCTCGACCGGGTCGAGGCCCAGCTCGCGCAGCCGGGCGGCGACCTGCTCGGCGCGTTCGGCGGAACCCGGCTGCAGGCCGTGGTCGACGGTGACGGCCCCGACCCGCAGGCCCAGCTTGGGCGCCTCGAAGGCGGTCGCGATGGCCAGTGCCATCGAGTCGGCGCCGCCGCTGACCGCCACCAGCACCAGCGGGGAACCCGGTGCAGCGGGGGTGCGGGGCAGCCCGGAGGGGTGGCGGCGGGCGTTCCCGATCAGCCGGGTGGCGGCGGCACCGCCGGCGGTGGTGGCCGCGGTCACGGCGACCGGCGCGGACGCGGGGCGGGTGCGGGGAGCCGGGGCGGTGAGGCTGACGCCGGCCTCGGCGGCGAGCTCGGTGAGGGCACGACGGACGGCGAGACGTATCGCCGCGACGGCAGGGTGTGGGCCCACGGTGAGGCACTCCTTGGCAGCTGGGGGACGGAGCGGGGCGGTGAGGGGGCCGGCCGGGCGTGACACCCTGTCAGCTTTCGGTCACCAGGTGCTCACAGATGGTCGCAGAATCCGGGCATCGGCTACGCCACCCGCGCCACCGGTACGACCACGGTCCCACGTACGGGTGAATGCAGAAACGTTTCACCACCCCCATCTGTACGCCTGCACCACTCGTGTGGGCTCCTCGCGGCCGGACCGCGCGCGGCGAAGGCACGCACCGCACCGGACCGCGCGGCACCACGCCCCCTGCAGGGCCGCCTGGGGATCACCCCCGGCGCGGGCCCGCCCCGATCGCGCACCGGCCCCGCGTCAGCCCCGCGTCGGCCTGCGGCTCAGCCGGTGACCCGGGCGACCCAGGCGGCGGGGTCGTGGATCTCGTCCTTGGTCGGGAGCGTGTTGGGGGAGGTCCAGACCCGGTTGAAACCGGCCATGCCGACGCGGTCGACCACGTCCCGGACGAAGACCGCACCGTCCTGGTACTGGCGCAGCTTGGCGTCCATGCCGAGCAGCCGCCGCAGCACCAGGTCGAGCCGCCCACTACCCCGGTCCCGCCGCTGCTGGAACTTCTCCCGGATCTCCGCAACGCTCGGCACCACCGCCGGGCCGACCCCGTCCATCACCACGTCCGCGTGCCCTTCGAGCAGCGACATCACCGCCGTGAGCCGGCCGAGGATCTCCCGCTGCTCGGGCGTCTGGACGAGTTCCAGGAGGGTGGTGGGCGCCGAGCCGTCACCCCGGCCGCCGAGTCCCGGCAGACCGCCGCCCAGGGCGTCCCTGATCCGTTCCAGCAGCGCGGCCGGGTCCACGTCGGTCTGCGCCAGGAAGGACTGCACCTCGGCCTGGATGTGGTCGCGCAACCAGGGGACGGCGGTGAACTGGGTGCGGTGGGTCTCCTCGTGCAGGCACACCCAGAGGCGGAAGTCGTGCGGGTCGACGTCCAGTTCGCGTTCGACGTGCACGATGTTCGGCGCCACCAGCAGCAGCCGGCCGGGGCCCGGCGACAGCTGCCCGGCCCCGTCCCCGGACCCGTCCGCGGCGAACAGCGCGGCCGGGCTGTCCGGGGCCACCGGGGAGCCGGCCGACGGAGCGGGCTCGGCCGGGGCGAAGGTCTCGTACTGGCCGAGCACCTTGGTGGAGAGGAAGGCCAGCACCGCGCCGACCTCGACGCCGGTCGCCTTCTCGCCGATCGAACCGAAGACGGCCGCGCCGGCCGAGTCTCGGCGGCGCGCCTGCAGCTTGTCCACCAGCGGCTGGACGATCGTCCGGAAGCCCGCCACATTGGCTCGCACCCACCCCGGACGGTCCACCACCAGGACCGGCGTGCCGGCCGCCGCGGCCAGGCTGCTGGAGCGCATGCCGGTGAACTCGCGCACGTGCTCCTCCGCCGCCAGCGCATGCCTGCGCAGTTCGGAGACCACCTCGCGGGCCTGCTCCCTGGTCACCTCGGGGCCCGGCCGGGCCAGCCGGGTCGCGGTCGCGACCGCGAGTTCCCAATCGACCATGTCGGCACCGCTGCTCGCGCTCGTCATGCCATCACCGTACGTGCTCTCCGCGGCCCGGGGGAGACACCCGCGGATCGTCCCGTGGCGGCACCACTCGGGGGAGGCGGGGAAGCGGGCGCCACGCACCCGGCGGGCAGCCCCGGCCCCGGCCGCCACGGGCTGCGGGCGGCCGGCCCCGGGCTGCCCGATTGCCGACCGGCCGTCACCCCGGGGTGGCCGCACGGTCGCTGACGGACTCGCCCGGCGCGCCTACCGGCAGCCGCAGGCGGCCAGGCGGGCGGCGGCGCGGTCGGTGGCGGCGCGAGTGGCGGCGCCGTCGGTGCTCTTGTTCATGAAGGCGAAGACGAGCACCCGACCGTCCGCGTCGACCACCGTGCCGGCCAGGGTGTAGACGCCGCTGTCGGCGAGGGTGCCGGTCTTCGCCCGGACGATCCCGGCCGCTTCCTGCGCGCCCGAGGAGGCGCCGAACCGGGTGCGCAGGGTGCCGGTGAAGCCGGCGATCGGAAGACCCGTGAGGACCGGCCGCAGTTCCGGGTGTTCGGGCGAGGCGGCCACCGAGAGCACCTTGGCGAGGACCAGCGGTGAGATCAGGTTGCCGGTGTACAGCCCGCTGCCGTCGCCCAGGACGACCCCGTTCATCGGTACGCCCAGCTTCTGCAGTGCCTCGGTCACCGCCGCCACCGCGCCGTCGAAGCTGGCGGGCTCGTGGGCGGCGAGCGCCGCCTGGCGGGCCAGTGCCTCGGCGAGGGTGTTGTCGGAGGTGGTGAGCGTCCGCTCGACCAGCCGGGCGATCGTCGGCGACTTCACCTCGGCGAGCTGCTGGGCGCCCTGGGCGGCCGAGGCCTGCTGCGCCTTGCCGTCCACCGTGATGCCCTGGGCCTTGAGCAGACCGGCGAAGGTCTCGGCGGTCTGGTCGGCCGGGTCGGTGTAGCGCGAGGGGGCGTCGATGGTGGCCGTCGGGTCGACCTTGCCCTCGTCGGCCATCAGCGGGGTCACCGGGGCGATGTTGGCGTAGTCGTTCTCCTTGTGCAGCAGCGGGCCGCTGTAGAGCGAGGTGTCGTAGCCCAGCTTCACCGTGCCGGTGCCGGCCGCCTTGAGGGCGGTGGCGGTCTGCCGGGCCAGTTCGGCGAGCGAGGCCGGGGCCGTTTCGGCGTCCACCGGCAGACCGCCGACCTGGATCCGGTCCGCGGGCAGCGCGGAGAGGGTCGGGTCACCACCACCGACGAGAGTGATCTCCCCGGGAGCCGCGCCCTTGACGACCCTGGTGGAGATCCGGGTGTCGGCCGGGATCAGCGAGAGGGCGGCGACGGCGGTGAGCAGCTTGGTGGTGGAGGCCGGGGTGGCGGGCGTGTTCTCTCCGGAGCCGTACAGGAGCCGGCTCGTGCTGCCGTCGGCGATGGCGAAGTTCAGCCCGCCCAGGCCCCGGTCCTGCAGGACCTGCGCCAGGTCGCGCTGGAGACCCGCCGTGGTCGGGAGCGTGTCGGCCCCGGCCACCGGGGCGGCGAGCACCACGCCGCCGGTGGCGGCCGCTCGCGCGGCAGCCGGGACGCCCGCCCGGTCCGCCGCCGGGGAGGGGTGGGCGAAGGCCCGGTCGCCGCCCGAGGCCAGCCCGCCCGTGGCCAGCGCCACACCCAGCACCCCTGCCAGCGCTACCCTGCATCGGCGTCCCACCCCTGCGCTCCGCTGCACCGACCCGCCCCTTTCCTGAGCACACCTTGCCGTAGGAGACACTTGGATTCTGTCAGTCCCTACCTTGGAGGAACCGTTGGAGTTCGACGTCCTGATCGAGATCCCGAAGGGCTCGCGCAACAAGTACGAGGTCGACCATGAGACGGGCCGGCTCCGCCTCGACCGCATGCTCTTCACGTCGACCCGCTACCCGGCCGACTACGGCTACGTCGAGGGCACCCTGGGCGAGGACGGCGACCCGCTGGACGCCCTGGTCCTCCTGGAGGAGCCGACCTTCCCCGGCTGCCTGATCAAGTGCCGTGCCATCGGCATGTTCCACATGACCGACGAGGCCGGCGGCGACGACAAGCTGCTGTGCGTCCCGGCGACCGACCCGCGCTGGAAGCACCTGGGCGACATCCACGACGTCCCGGAGTTCGACCGCCTGGAGATCCAGCACTTCTTCGAGGTCTACAAGGACCTGGAGCCCGGCAAGTCGGTCGAGGGCGCCAACTGGGTCGGCCGCGAGGAGGCCGAGGCCGAGATCAAGGCCTCGATCAAGCGCCTGGAGGAGAAGGGCGGCCACTGAGTCCTAGGGCTCGGCGGTCCCGGCCGGGGCGAGCAGCGGTGCTCGCCCCGGCTTTCTGCTGCCCTCCACCAGTCGGCCCGCCGTCCCCCTTGGCCTTTCGCTGCCGTCCTCCGGCCGGCCCGCCGCGCTCTCCCCGGAACTTTCCCACCTTTCCAGGACCGGGCCGAAGGAGCAGACTGGGCAGGGGCGTTTTCCCGACACCACGTCGGTAAGAATCCGGCACGGGAGGCGACGACCCCCGCTCGCAGCCCCGACCGGACCGGAGGCCCGAATGCCCAGCCATGAGCAGCCCCCCGCCCTCTCCGCCGTACTGCGAGCCGCCAGCAGCGCGGAGCACGAGGCCGCCGAGCACTCCACCTTCATGTCCCACCTCCTCGGCGGGCGGCTCGGCCGCGACGCGTACGCCGAGCTGTCCGGGCAGCTCTGGTTCGTCTACCGGGCGCTGGAGGGCCGGGCGGCCGAGCTGGCACGGCATCCGGTGGCGGGGCCGTTCATCGACCCCGCGCTCTTCCGTACGGCCTCGCTCGAACACGATCTGGAGCACCTGCGCGGCCCCGGCTGGCGGTCCGCTCTCACCCCGCTGCCCGCCACCGCCGTGTACACCGCGCGGATCGAGGAGCTCGCCGCCGACTGGCCGAACGGCTACCTCGCCCACCACTACACCCGCTACCTGGGCGACCTGTCGGGCGGCCAGATCATCCGCGGTGTCGCCGAGCGGACCTGGGGCTTCGAACGCAAGGGCGCCGGCGTCCGCTTCTACGTCTTCGAGGAGGTCGGCAACCCCGCCGCCTTCAAGCGCGGCTACCGTGCCAGGCTGGACGCGGCCGGGCTCGCCATGGACGAGGTCGAGCGCCGCCGGGTGGTCGACGAGTGCAGGCGCGCCTTCGCCCTCAACAGCGCCGTCTTCGCCGACCTCGACACCCGCTACCCGCTCAGCGCCTGACCGTCGGCGCGGCCACCGCCCCGCCGACGGAGCAAGGCCGGCTGGGCGGCCGGCCGACAGGACCGGGTGGGTCAGTCCTCGCTCTCCAGACGGAAACCGACCTTGAGTCCGACCTGATAGTGCCTGATCTGCCCGTCCTCCAGGTGCCCGCGCACCTGGGTCACCTCGAACCAGTCCAGGTTGCGCAGCGTCCGGGAGGCCCGGTTGATTCCGTTCCGGATCGCGGCGTCGACACTCTCCTGCGAGGAGCCGACGATCTCGGTGACGCGGTAGATGTGGTCGCTCATGGCGGTCTCCTGGGTACCTGAGTAGCGGCACGGCTCCCCCGCTCCACCGTGCCGCACCCGGTCCCCGCCCGCACCCGGGACAGCCCGGGCACGGGCTTCGGGCGGCCCGTCAGAAGGCCGCCCGCACCTCGCCGACCACCGCACCGCCACCGTGCAGCGGCGCGGTGCCGATCCGGTCCAGCACCTCGTGCCGCACACCGAGGCGCTGCAGCGCCTCGGCCAGCACCGGCCCCCGGGCCCGCTCCGCACCGTCGTCGATCTTGAAAGCGAGCGCCCGCCCGTCCGCCAGCGCGACCACCTGGACGGCCTCGGCCCCCATCTTGGAGAGCGCCCCGGGCACGGCCCGCATCAGCCAGGTGTCGGCGCGGCGGGTGCCCGCCACGTACTCGGGGTGGGCGCGCATCGCGTCGGCGACCCGGCGCTGCGGGGTGCCGGGCTCGGCGAGCACCAGCGCGCGGTAGGCCCGGGCCAGGCCGGTGAGCGAGACGGACAGCAGGGGGGCGCCGCAGCCGTCCACGCCCAGGTGCGCCGCACTCTCGCCGGTGGACTCCGCCAGGGCCTCCCGGGCCAGCTGCTGGATCGGGTGCGCCGGGTCGAGGTAGCTCCCGGTGTCCCAGCCGTTGGCGACGCAGGCGGCCAGCCAGCCGGCGTGCTTGCCGGAGCAGTCCATCATGATCGGGCTGCGCTGCCCGCCGCTGCCGAGCAGCGCCTCCGCCTCGACCTGGTCCAGCGGGAGGTCGGCAGGGGTCCGCAGGGCGTCCTCGGTGAGGCCGGCGCGCCGCAGGATCTCCCGCACGGCCTCGCGGTGAAACGGTTCTGCAGAGTGGCTGGAGGCCGCGAGCGCCAGCAGCTCCCCCTCGATCGGCAGACCGGCGCGCAGGGTGGCCACGGCCTGGAACGGCTTGGCGGTGGAGCGGGGGAAGACCGGGGCGTCCGGGCGGCCGAGGGCCAGCTGCACCGAGCCGTCGGCCGCGAGCAGTACCAGCGAGCCGTGGTGACGGCCCTCGACGAAACCGGAGCGTATGACCTCGGCGAGGACGGGCAGGACGGCAGCAGACTGCGACATCGGTGAAGCTCCACGATGAGGGTGGCCGGAAAACGATCGGTGTGCGCCGGCCGCCCCGCCCCGCGGGATCAGCCGCCTGCGAGCAGGTCCTCGACCCGCGCCTCCCCCTCACGGTACCTGCGGGTGATCTCGGCACTGCAGCCGTCCGCCGTGCGCTGCAGAATCTGTCGCCGACCCGAGACCTGGCGCTCGCGCGCGGCCAGCCGCTCGAGGGCGGTCAGCAGGTCGGCGGTGGGGTGCGCGGCGAGGTCGGCCAGCTGGACGTCGCCGATCAGGGCGTCGGCCTCGCGCTGGTACTGCTCGCCGCGCGGCGTCCCGAGCGTGACGTGCCGGGCCGGGCGGCGGACGACCGACGGGGGGTCGGCGAGGATCGCGGGCAGCCGGTCCAGCAGGGCCACCGGCTCCGCTCCGGTCTCCGGGCGCGCACCGCGCCCGGCCTCCGCGCCGGCCGCCGGAGCGCCGGGGTGTACCCGGCGCCGTTCCAGCTCGGCCTGCAGGATGTCGAGGCGGCCCTGCAGCAGACGGCGGAGGTAGGAGAGGTCGGCCTCCTGCTCCAGGGCGTCCCGGCGGAGCATCCGCAGCTCCTCCAGGTCCAGCCCGGTGAGGTCGTACTCAGCGGGGCTCCCCGCCGCTACCGCATCCGCTGCGGCGGCCACCGGCTCGGGCCGCCCCGCTCCCGGTCCGGCGAACCCGTACGACTGATCGCGGGCCGTGCTGCTCGCGTCCATCAACCAACCACCTACCGCTGTCCTGGTCACGCTGTCCGATCCCGCCCCGCGCCTGCCCACCGGGCACCGCGTACTGCCGTGCGCGCACGCCCCCGTTCCGGAGCACGTCGAGGCGCCCCCGCGGGGTTCCCCCGGGACGCCGCTACCACCCGGCCGGGCTACCCCGGCCAAAACGGCGGTCCGGTCGTTCGAACACGGCGAGTCCGCGCCTTGCCACGCCCACAGCGTGCCACTAGGGCCGCCGCCGGCGCACCGACCGGCCACCCGAACGGCCCTCTGGCGAAACGAGGTGGCTGATATGACGAGAGCAACCCGCAGGCAGCACCAGGTCACTCCCGGCGCGCGTTGTTTCACCCCGGCGCGCGCTGGCGCCTTGCACGCCTCCGGCACAATGGCGGCATGCGAGCAGTGGTGCAGCGAGTGACCGAGGCAAGCGTCACGGTGGACGGCGAGAAGGTCGGATCGATCGAGGGACCCGGGCTCTGCGTCCTGGTCGGCGTCACCCACGACGACACCCCCGCCAAGGCGGCCCAACTGGCCCGCAAACTCTGGACGCTGCGCCTCCTCGACGGCGGCGAGGACGCCGTCGAGCAGTCCTGTTCCGATCTGGGCGCCCCGCTGCTGGTGATCAGCCAGTTCACCCTGTACGGGGACGCCCGCAAGGGCCGCCGCCCCACCTGGAACGCCGCCGCCCCCGGCCCGCTCGCCGAGCCGCTGGTGGACGCCGTGGCGGCCGAGCTGCGGACGCTGGGCGCCAAGGTGGAGACCGGCCGGTTCGGCGCGGACATGAAGGTCGCGCTGGTGAACGACGGCCCCTTCACGGTGCTGCTGGAGGTCTGACCGCGCCGGGCTACTGCGGGACGACGACCTCCTGCGCGGCCGGCACCGTACCGGCCAGTAGCGGCGCGTCAACGGGCACGTTCCGCTTGACGATCGCCAGCGCGATCGGCCCCAGCTCGTGGTGGCGCGCCGAGGAGGTCACGAAGCCGAGCGCGCGCCCGTCCGGATCGCTCGCCAGCCGCACCTCGGTACCGTGCGGCGGCAGCGTCTCCTCCAGGCCGTCCAGGTGCAGGAAGACCAGGCGGCGCGGCGGGCGGCCGAGGTTGTGCACCCGGGCGACCGTCTCCTGGCCCCGGTAGCAGCCCTTCTGCAGGTGCACGGCGGTGGTCAGCCAGTCCACCTCGTGCGGGATGGTGCGGTGGTCGGTCTCGAACCCGAGCCGCGGGCGGTGCGCCTCGATCCGCAGCGCCTCGTACGCCCAGATCCCGGCGGCCGGACCGTAGCCGGCGGCAAGTGCCTCCAGCCGGTCGCGCGGCACGAACAGGTCGCGCCCGTAGGGGCCCGCGGCAGAGCCGCCCGGCGACACTTCACGTACCGCCGCGGCGCCCTCGGCGGAGGCGGAGGATCCGTTCGGCAGGTGCACCACCGCGTAGTCGGCGGTCGCGTCCCTGACCTCCACCCGGTAGAAGAACTTCATGCTCTCCAGGTAGGCGATCAGCGCCTGCTGGGTGCCGGGCTCGACGTGCGCCCAGACCGTGCTGCCGTCGTCCACCAGGTAGAGGGCGTGCTCGACGTGCCCGTGCGGGGAGAGGATGAGCGCCTCGGTGGCCTGGTGCGGCGGGAGCTGGCTGACGTGCTGGGTGAGCAGCAGGTGCAGCCAGGACAGCCGGTCCTCGCCGGTCACGGTGATCACACCGCGGTGCGAGAGGTCCACGAAGCCCTCGCCGGCGGCCAGCCGCCGCTGCTCGGGGAAGATCTCGCCGTAGTGGGCGGCCACGCCCTCGTCCGGCCCCTCGGCGGGGACGGCGCCGGGCAGGGCGAGCAGCGGGCTCTTGGTACCGGTCATACCGGTCAGCTTACGGGTGTTCCCTGGGCAGTTTGGCGGTGCAGTCGGCGCAGCGGCCGAAGATGGCGAAATGCTTGAGGTCGGTGTCGAATCCGTGTTCGGCGCGCAGGCTGTCGATCAGCGGTGCGGCGATCGCGGTGTCGGTCTCGGTGACCTTGTCGCAGTCCCGGCAGACCAGGTGCAGATGGGTGTGCCGGCCCGCCAGGTGGTAGGTGGGGGCGCCGTGGCCGAGGTGGGCGTGCGAGACCAGGCCGAGCTCCTCCAGCAGCTCCAGCGTCCGGTACACGGTGGAGATGTTGACGCCGCTGGCGGTCTTCCTGACCTGGTTGAGGATCTCGTCGGGCGTGGCGTGGTCGAGCACGTCGACCGCCTCCAGCACCAGCTGGCGCTGCGGGGTGAGGCGGTAGCCGCGCTCACGCAGGTCGGCTTTCCAGTCGGTGGGAGTGTCGGTGTTCGCCACGGTGGTGTCCCTACCCGGTTCGAGGTCGTGAGACAAGTGTAGGGACCGGCCGAACGACCGGTCCCCACCCCGCACGCTCCGGTCCGCCGCCTGGCCGGCAGCGGCGACTCAGCGGAAGAACGCGATGCCGTCGTCCGGCAGGTCCGCGATGTCCTGGATCAGTTTGGCCTGGTTGAGCACCTTCTTCAGCTGCGCCGACATGTACGGCCGCAGCGGGACCTCGGGGGCGGACTTCTCGCCGACCCAGAGCAGTTCCTCCTTCACCAGGCCGTAGAGCCGCTTGCCGCCGCTGTACGGGGCCGAACCCTCGATCCGGGCGACCGCGTCGGTGGCGAGGTCGATCTGCGGCTTGCCGTCGTGCAGCTTGCCGTACCAGATCTCCACGGTGCCGTCGTCGCGGACCGAGGAGAACTCGATCTCGCGCTCACCGCTGGTGCCGTGCGGGTTGGTGGTGATCCGCCAGAAGCCGTGCTCGTTCTCCAGCGGACGGACCTTCTCGCCGTCGTTGTTCAGCACCCAGGTGCGGGAGCGGAACTCCAGGAAGGGGCGGCCGTCGTGCCGGAAGATGATCTCCTGGCCGAAGTTGCACTTCTCCGTGCCGGGGAAGTCGTAGACGCCCGCGCCCTCCCAGGTACCCAGGAGGAAGGCCAGCGGGACGACGTCCTTGTGGAGGTCAGAGGGGATCTCGATCATGTTCCTGGTCGCTGTCGTCGGTGATGGACTCGACTCAACCGTACGGCAGCCGGGATCAGCGCTGGCCCTGGTACAGCTTCATCACCGAGAAGATGGCGAACCAGGTGATCAGGACGGCCATGAGAGCAAGCAGGCAGTCGAAGAAGATTTCGAGACCGGTCACGGGGCGCTCCCAGCAGCGGGGGATGGCGGACAGTACGACGGCGCAGAGTCTATCGGCCACCCCTCTCCGGGTCTCGGCGAGGCCCGACTTCCCGTCGCTATGGTGGCGTCATGACGAAGAAGCTGGTCATCAAGGTCACGGCCGGGGCGGACGCTCCGGAGCGCTGTTCGCAGGCGTTCACGGTGGCGGCGGTCGCCGTCGCGAGCGGGGTCGAGGTCTCGCTCTGGCTCACCGGCGAGTCCTCCTGGTTCGCCCTGCCGGGACGGGCGGCGGAGTTCGAACTGCCGCACGCCGCACCGCTGCCCGACCTGCTGGAGTCGATCCTGGCGGCCGGCACCGTCACCCTCTGCACCCAGTGCGCGGCCCGGCGCGACATCACCGAGAAGGACACCCTGGACGGGGTCCGGATCGCGGGGGCCCAGGTGTTCGTCAGCGAGATCACGGTCGACGGCGTCCAGGCCCTGGTCTACTGACGGCGCCCTCAGGGGCGCTGCTCGTGGTCGGGGCGGTCCCGGTCGTGGCCCGGCTGGTCCCACTTGGGGTCGTCCCAGCGCGGGTCGTTCCACCAGTCGTCGTCCCGGTCGCGCCGGTTGGCGAGGACGGCCGCGAGCGGCGGGATGACCATGGCGACCAGGCACATCCCGATCGCGGCCGCCAGCGACCAGAAGCGCACCACGCCCCACGCCAGGACGAACAGTCCGATGCAGATGCCCATCATGACGAAGTAGCGGATGTGGCGCTGACGTGCCTGCACGTCTCCAGGGTATGGCTGAGGACCCCCGCTGTGGCAGGGGCCCTCAGCGCGTTCGCCGATGAGTCGCGTCAGATCGCGATCGGGACCTCGGTCTGGGCCCCGAGGGAGGCGACCACCACGCGGTCCACGGTCGCGCCCGGCACCAGCGCGCGCAGCGTCCAGGTGCCCGGGCGGGCAAAGAAGCGGAACTGCCCGCTGGCCGAGGTGGGCACCTCGGCGGTGAAGTCGCCGTTGCCGTCCAGCAGCCGGACGTAGCCGTGCACCGGCTCGCCGTCGCGGGTCACCGAACCCTGGATGATCGTCTCCTTGGCCACGTCAACTCCTGCCAGGTCCGGGCCGCCGGCCTTCGCACCGCACATGTCTTCTCTCCTCTGGTTACCGGTGTCGGGCCGGGTGATCAGTTGCCGAGCTCGATCGGCACGCCGACCAGGCTGCCGTACTCGGTCCAGGAACCGTCGTAGTTCTTCACGTTCTGCTGGCCGAGCAGCTCGTGCAGCACGAACCAGGTGAGGGCCGAGCGCTCGCCGATCCGGCAGTAGGCGATGGTGTCCTTGGCCAGGTCGACGCCCTCGGCCTCGTAGAGGGCCTTCAGCTCCTCGTCGCTCTTGAAGGTGCCGTCGTCGTTGGCGTTCTTGGCCCACGGGATGTTGCGGGCGCTGGGGACGTGGCCCGGGCGCTGCGACTGCTCCTGCGGGAGGTGCGCCGGGGCGAGCAGCTTGCCGCTGAACTCGTCGGGCGAACGGACGTCGACCAGGTTCAGGTTGCCGATCGCGGCCAGCACCTCGTCGCGGAAGGCGCGGATCGAGGTGTCCTGGGCCTTCGCCCGGTACTCGGTCGCGGCGCGCTCGGGCACCTCGGCGACCAGCTCGCGGGAGTCCAGCTCCCACTTCTTGCGGCCGCCGTCCAGCAGGCGGACGTCGCCGTGGCCGTACAGCTTGAAGTACCAGTAGGCGTACGAGGCGAACCAGTTGTTGTTGCCGCCGTAGAGCACCACGGTGTGGTCGCCCGCGATGCCCTTGGCGCTGAGCAGCGCCTCGAAGCCGGCCTGGTCGACGAAGTCGCGGCGGACCGGGTCCTGGAGGTCCTTCTTCCAGTCGATCCGGACGGCGTTGCGGATGTGGTTCTTGTCGTACGCGGAGGTGTCCTCGTCGACCTCGACGAGGACGACCTTCGGATCGTTCAGGTGGGCCTGGACCCAGTCGGCGTCGACCAGGACGTCGCTGCGGCTCATGGGGTTCTCCATCCGGGGGCGGTTGGCGGAAGGCTGCTCGGGAAGTGCTCGACTACGTCCCGTCCGTGCATCTGTCCAGATGTCGAGACAGGGGAATTGCGGGTCGCACCGTGCTCAGATCGGGGGATGCCGGACGGCACTGGGCGGCAATGTGCCAGTTCAGACCGCTGGCAAGGGGTCGGGCGGGCCGGAAATGCCGGTCAGAACCGCCCGGTCAGCGCATTCGACACAGGCAAGCGGCCACGCGGCACAGGTCTACCGCCCGCCGCTTCGTGAGTTCCGCCTGTCGCTTCATGCCGACGATGCTAGGGACTAGCGCGGTCCACTGTCATCAGTGTGTCGAATATTGAGATGAAATGTTTCGAATATCGAGATTTCGGAATCTTCCCGATGCGCGGGGTCGTCTCGACGCTGTTCCAGGATCCCCGAAAAGGGGTGTTCGGGCAGCTCAGCGGGCTCGTCACTGGACAGTCCGTCTCGCAGAGCGATACGGAGACAGTCGTTCGACCAGCCCGCCGGGGACGGTCGAGCCCGGGGAGCAGGTGCGGGTCAGCCGACCAGCCTGACGTCGCTGCCGTGGAAGGTGAGCTTGAGGCCGTCCGGCTCGGGCGTCGCGCTCTCCAGGCTCAGTCCGGCCGGCAGATCGGTCAGGGTGAAGCTGCGCGGTCCCAGCAGGCCGTTCGCGGCCCCGTTCAACAGCGCTCCCAGGCCGCCGAGCCGGAAGCCGTCGGCGGTGATGGTGTCGCCCTTGCTGTGCACGCTGCCCTGGCCGACCGGCATTCCGCCGACCGAGGCCCCGACCTCGCCCGGCCCGGCGTAGGAGAGCTCGATCTGCTCGGTGCCCGAGACCAGCCTGGCCACGTCGCCGTACGAGACGACGCCGCTGCCGCTACCGCTGTGCACGGTGGCGCTGCGGTAGCCGCTGCCGACCTCCACCCCGGACAGCTGCATGCTGAACGAGCGCAGCGGCACCTTCTCCCGGCCGCCGCTGACCGTCACGCCCTCACCCGAGAGCCGGACGCTGTCGAAGCGGCCCGCCACCGCTTGGGTGAGGAAGGGGAACCCGTCGATCGAGACCTTCGGGCGGCCGCTGATCTTCCCGGTACTGACCAGCCGGTCGGCGGCCTCGTCCTGGGCCACGCCGACCGCGATCCGGTCCGCGCCCACCAGCAGTCCGAGCAGAACCGCCAGGCCGATGATCAGCTTGAGCAAGCCGCGCATGTATGACGTGCCTCTCGTCCCCGTCCGATCCAAGCACCGTACGGACCTACGACGAACCGAACCGGAGTCCGGTTCCGACCCACTGCCTGGCAGCGCCGCCCTTCTCCCCAGGCGGAGCGCTCACCGGGCCGTACCCGCCGGCGACTCACCCTCCGGCGAAGGGGGGCAGCACCTCGACCGTGCCGCCCTCGGTGAGCAGGACGGCGGCGTGCTCCCGGTGACCCACCTGTTCGCCGTCCACCAGGTAGGAGCAGTGGTCGAGCACCTGGAGCAGGCGCGGACGACTCGTGTGCCGGGCGCGCGCCGCCGCCAGTGCTTCGGCGAGCGTCGCCGCCAGATAGGGCTCCTCGGCCGTCCCGGCGGCCGCCTTGGCGGCGGCCCAGTACCGGATGGTCCCCGCCACCGGGACTCCCGGCGCCGTCACCCGCTCAGGTGACGTCACTCGCGCGGGCGAGTCCAGCGCGTCACCGGCATCGGTGGTCGCAGCCATGGCAACCCCTCCTCGTCGTCCTCGCCCGGTGCGGCCGACCGGCTCCTGATGCCGGGCCGCCACTGTTCGGTGTACACGTACCGTGCGGCCGGTGCGGCTCCCATGATGACCGAGGCGGGCCCCCGACCGGGAACAGCCCGGCTCGAACCGGTCGGCGCGGCCGCCCAACCGACCCCGAGGCCGCACCAGGACCGGGTCAAGGCCAGGTCAAGACCGGTCCATGACGGGCCCCACCGGACGCCGACCCGGCCGCCGCCGTGTGGCCCAGCCGACGCTGGGACACTCTCCCGCTGCGCAGAGTGGTCGGCTATCCTCGTGGACGTAAGGGATCCGGGCAGAGTCGCCCCCGGGTCCTTTTGTGCATTCAGGACACCCACCACGGACGTCCTCACCGCCGGTGCCCCACCCGCGCCGACCACGAGGACCGCCCCGGGCCGCCACCCGGTGCGGGAGCAGACCCGGAAGGTTCGCGGATGAGCAGGGCACGAACGGAGCAGCAGGGGTTGCGGGACCTCCGGTGCACGTCCCGCGCCGCCCTGCGCTGCACCGAACCGGCCGGAACGTCCCCGGTGCAGGGTCCTCCCCCACCTCACTCTCACTTCGCAGCCGCCACTGCCGGCTGTGGCGGCAGCCGCCCCGCTGCGACCGCGACGACCCGGAAAGGGGACCACCGGGTATGAGTTCTCTTCTGCTCCTCACCAACGCACTGCAGCCGTCCGCCGAGGTACTGCCCGCCCTCGGACTGCTGCTGCACAACGTACGGGTGGCACCGGCCGAGGGGTCGGCCCTGGTGGACACGCCGAGCGCCGACGTGATCCTGGTCGACGGACGGCGCGACCTGCCGCAGATCCGCAGCCTCTGCCAGCTGCTGCGCTCCACCGGGATCGGCTGCCCGCTGCTCCTGGTTGTCACCGAGGGCGGACTGGCCGCCGTCACCGCCGAGTGGGGCATCGACGACGTCCTGCTGGACACCGCCGGGCCCGCCGAGGTCGAGGCCCGGCTGCGCCTGGCCATGGGCCGGCTCCAGGTGTCGACGGACGACAGCCCGATGGAGATCCGCAACGGCGACCTCTCGGTGGACGAGGCGACGTACTCCGCCAAGCTCAAGGGCCGGGTGCTGGACCTGACCTTCAAGGAGTTCGAGCTGCTCAAGTACCTCGCGCAACACCCCGGCCGGGTCTTCACCCGGGCACAGCTGCTGCAGGAGGTCTGGGGCTACGACTACTTCGGGGGCACCCGCACTGTCGACGTCCATGTCCGGCGGCTGCGGGCCAAGCTGGGTGTGGAGCACGAGCAGCTGATCGGCACCGTCCGCAACGTCGGCTACCGCTTCGTGGTGGCGACGGCCCAGGACAAGGGCGAGCGGCCGAGCGTCGAGCCGTCCAGAGCGGCCGCCGCGCAGGAGGCCTGAACCCGGCGCCGGGCCCGGCGGTCGCAACGGCGGCCGCCCGGCTTGTCCGGTTCTGCACCGGGTTCGAGGTCGCCGACGTGTGGCGTCCGTGACACTGCTCATAGCGCTGTCGTGCGACCCGCGTAGACTCCCTGCGTGGCCAAGGTGACGCGCGACGATGTAGCCCGACTGGCTGGGACCTCGACGGCGGTCGTCAGCTACGTCATCAACAACGGGCCGCGCCCGGTCGCGCCCGCGACCAGGGAGAAGGTGCTCGCGGCGATCGACCAGCTCGGCTACCGGCCGAACAGCGTCGCCCAGGCGATGGCCTCCCGCCGCACCAACCTGATCGGCATGGTCGTCCCCGACGCCCGCCAGCCGTTCTTCGCCGAGATGGCACACGCCGTGGAACGCGCCGCCTCCGAGCGCGGCAAGCTCGTGCTGATCGGCAACTCCGACTACGCGGACGACCGCGAGGTGCACTACGTCCGCGCCTTCCTCGGCATGCGGGTCTCCGGTCTGATCCTGGTCAGCCAGGGCCCCTCGCAGCGCGCGGCGGAGGAGTTCGCCGCCATGGAGGGCGCCAAGGTGGTGCTGCTGCACCGCCGCCCCGAGGCGATCGACGACGTCGCCGTGGTCAGCGATGACGTGGCCGGCGCCGAGCTGGCCGTCCGCCACCTGCTGGAGCACCACGGGCACCCGTACGTGGTCTGCTTCGGCGGCCCGGTGGAGGCGCCCGCGCCGGGCGACCCGGTCATCGACCACGTCGAGGGCTGGCAGCGGGCCATGGACGCCCACGACCTGCCCACCGAGCCCCACCTGCTGGACGCCCCGTTCAACCGCTACGGCGCCTACCAGGTCGCGGTGGAGCTGCTGCGCTCCCCCGACCGCCCGCCGGCCATCTTCTGCTCCACCGACGACCAGGCGATCGGTGTCCTGCGGGCCGCGCGCGAGGTCGGCCTGCGGGTGCCGGAGGACCTGGCGGTGGCCGGCTACGACGACGTGCCCGAGGCGGCGTTCGTCGACCCGCCGCTGACCACGGTGGCCTCCGACCGGGACGCCATGGCCCGGGCCGCGGTCGACCTGGTGCTGGACGACTCGCTGATGGTCCCGGGTTCCGACACCGAGCGGGTGCGCAAGTTCCCGTCGCGCCTGGTGGTACGGCGTTCCTGCGGCTGCGACGGGGCTTCCGGGAGCTGATCCGGCACACCGGTTGATCCGTACGCTGACCTGGCTTTATGAGAAGCCAACAGGCTTCTCGGCAGGTTCAAAGTCGGTTCTCATCAGATCTTCATCCAGCGGGCCGACGTTGGATCCATGAGCGATCAGCACCGCACCAACGAAGAGCAGGCGGCCACCGGTCCGTACCTCACCGGGTCGGACAGCAACGCCTCATACCGCTACGGCCACTGGCCCGCCCCCGAGGAGTCCCCGGCCCCGGAGGCCGGGTTCCCGACCGCCCCGCTCCCCGCCGTCGAGGCACCGCAGGCCCCGGCCCGCCACGCCGTGCGCGGCCTGCTCAAGGGCAGGCTCGCCCTGGTCACCGCCGTGGCCGCGATCGCCGCCGTGCTCGGCGGAGCGGCCGGAGGCGCACTGGTCGGCCACCGGGCCACCGCCGCCGGCCCCGCCGCCTCCACCGTGGTCAGCCCGGTCTCCTCCAGCTCCACCGGCAACGTGGCCGCGATCGCCGCCGCCCTCTCCCCGAGCGTCGTCCAGATCACCGTGAAGTCCAGCACCGGCACCGCGACCGGCTCCGGCGTGGTCCTCACCTCCGACGGGCAGATCCTCACCAACTACCACGTCATCTCCGGCGCGGTCGGCGACGACGGCCAGATCACCGTCACCTTCCACAACGGCAGCACCGCGAGCGCCACCGTGAAGGGCACCGACAAGTCCACGGACGTCGCGGTGATCAACGCCTCCGGTGTCAGCGGCCTCGCCCCCGCCACCCTCGGCGACTCCGACAGCATGCAGATCGGCGACCCGGTGGTCGCCATCGGCAACCCCGAGGGCCTGACCGGCACGGTCACCTCCGGCATCATCAGCGCCAAGGACCGCCCGGTCACCGTCCAGGTCGACGAGGGCTCCACCCGCGACAACGGCGGCTTCGGCGCCCCGTTCCTCCCCGGCCAGCGCACCGGCTCCGCCCCCGGCGGGGACACCGCCAACTACAAGGCCCTGCAGACCGACGCCGCGCTCAACCCCGGCAACTCCGGCGGTCCGCTGATCAACGCCGGCGGCCAGGTGATCGGCGTCAACTCGGCCATGTACTCGGACAGCAACTCCGGTGACACGGGCAGCGACCACGCGGGCAGCGTCGGCCTCGGCTTCGCGATCCCGATCAACGACATCAAGCGGCTGCTGCCCAAGCTCCAGGCCGGCCAGACCCTCTGACCGTCAACCGAAGCTGTCGCAACCCGCCGTGTTCGCGGCCCGGTCGACGCACAATTGCTCAGGACACCCGGACGCAGAAAGGCCACCGGCCCATGACTCCCCCCGCCGACGACCGCACCTTCGCCGAGGCCGCGGGCTCCACCGCCCGCATCCTCGTGGTCGACGACGAGCCCGCCCTGCGGGACGCCCTGGAGAGCAGCCTCGCCTTCGAGGGCTACGACGTCACCACCGCCACCGACGGCTACGAGGCGCTGAACGCCGTCGAGCGCGAGCGGCCCGACCTCGTCCTGCTGGACATCATGATGCCCCGGATGGACGGCCTCACCGCCGTCCGCCGGATGCGGGGCCGCGGCGACGCCGTGCCCGTCCTGATGCTCACCGCCCGCGACGCCGTCGGCGACCGGGTCACCGGCCTGGACGTCGGCGCCGACGACTACCTCGCCAAGCCGTTCGAACTGGACGAACTGCTCGCTCGGGTCCGGGCCCTGCTCCGCCGCAGCGCCATCGCCAACGAGGCCGCCGCCCGCGCGGCCGCCGAGGACAGCGACAGCGACGTACTCGCCTTCGGCGGCCTGCGGATGAACACCGCCACCCGCGAGGTCAGCCGCGAGGGCAAGTCCATCGAGCTCACCCGCACCGAGTTCATGCTGCTGGAGATGTTCCTCTCGCACCCCCGCCAGGTTCTCACCCGCGAGCAGATCCTCAAGGCGGTCTGGGGCTTCGACTTCGAGCCCTCCTCCAACTCGCTGGACGTCTACGTCATGTACCTGCGCCGCAAGACCGAACAGGGCGGCATGCCCCGCCTGATCCAGACCGTCCGCGGCGTCGGCTACGCCCTGCGCACCGCAGCGGGCGCCGCGGCGTGAGACTGTTCCACCGGCTGACCGGCTGGTTCCGCTCCCGCTCCCTGCGGAGCCGGCTGGCCATGCTCACCGCCGCCGCGGTGGCGGTGGCGATCGCGCTGTCCGCCCTGGCGTGCTGGTTCCTGGTCAAGGACCAGCTGTACAAGCAGGTGAAGCAGACCCTGCAGGAGGCTCCCCCCAGGCCGGTCCTCCCGCAGGAGAAGCCGGCTTCCCCGAAGGGTTTGCTCAGCTGCGGATCGACCGCCTACCAAGCTCTCAGCCTCTCCAAACAGCTGGACAGCATTCGGCCGGCCCATCCATTCCCGAACAAGTGGGACGTCCAACTCGTCGCTGCCGACGGCATGGTCTGCTTCCCGACCGGCTCAACCAAGATCATCAATGTTGACCCCTCCGATCTCAGCCGCCTCGACTCCGGCCTCTCCTACACCTTTCGGGAAGGCAGCTACGAGAACGGACGCCCCGCCCTGGTCCGCCAGTCACCGGTGACGCTGCCGATGGAAGACGGGACGGCCAAGCCGTTCGTGATGCTGGTGGCCAACGAGACGGCCAACCAGGAGAACGCACTGCGCGGCCTCGGCCTGCTCCTGATCGGCGTCGCCGGCCTCGGCGTGGTCGGTGCCGGGGTGACCGGCACCCTGGTGGCCCGGCAGGCGCTCAAGCCGGTCGACCAACTCACCGACGTGGTGGAGCACATCGCCCGTACCGAGGAGGTCGGCACCACCATCCCGGTCCAGGGCAACGACGAGATCGCCCGGCTGGCCACGTCCTTCAACTCGATGTCCACCGCGCTGCTGAACTCCCGCGAGCGCCAGACCCGGCTGATCGCCGACGCCGGCCACGAACTGCGCACCCCGCTCACCTCGCTGCGCACCAACGTCGACCTGATGATCCGCAGCGACGAGACCGGCCGCCCGTTGCCGCCCGCCACCCGCACCAAGCTGCTGGGCAACATGAAGGCCCAGATGCAGGAACTCACCGTGCTGATCGGCGACCTGCTGCAGCTGTCCCGCCCGGACTCCCCCAAGCCCGGCCAGAACCTGACCGTGCTGGCGCTGCACGACATCGCCGCCCGCGCCGTGGAACGGGCCAGGCTGCGCGGCCCCAGCCTGACCTTCGCGGTCGAGCTGGACCCGTGGTACGTACGGGGCGACGGCCCGGCCCTGGACCGTGCCGTGATCAACCTCCTGGACAACGCGGTCAAGTACTCGCCGCCCGGCGGCACCATCGAAGTCGCCCTCCACCAGGGCGCGTTGACCGTCCGCGACCACGGCCCTGGCATCCCGCCGGACGAACTCCCTTACGTCTTCGACCGGTTCTGGCGCTCCCCGTCCTCCCGCCAGCTCCCCGGCTCCGGCCTCGGGCTGTCGATCGTCGCCCAGACGATCCAGGACACCGGCGGCGAGGTCGCCCTCGGCCCCGCCCGGGACGGCGGCCCCGGGGCGCTGGCCACCATCCGCCTGCCCGGCCAGTCCGACCTGCCGCAGTAGGACCGGTTAGGACGGATCCCCGGACGCCGAGGGGCGGGGCGCCCGAAGGCGCCCCGCCCCGCAACGTGCAGGCGAGGGTCAGTCCTTGTCCTCACCGGTGCCGATGACCTTGATCCGGTCCTGCGCGGGCACGGCCAGCGGGCTGCCCGCCTTGCTGTGCGCGCCGAGGTAGGCGGTAAGGACGTCCAGGTCGGAGGCGCCGACCAGCTTGTCGGTGCCGGCCGCGAAGGCCGGGAAGCCGTCGCCGCCACCGGCCAGGAACTCGTTGGCCGCGACCCGGTACGAGGCGGCCGGGTCGATCGGCGCGCCGTTCAGCTTGATCGAGGGGACCACGATCCGGTCGGCGCCGGTCTTGGTGAGGTCGAGGGTGTAGGCCAGGCCGGCCGAGGACTGGAGGATCTTCGGCGCCTCGGCGTTCAGGCCGCTCACCTGCTGCTGGAGCAGCTGGATGACCTGGGCCCCGGTCAGCGTCTTGACCTGCATCATGTTGGTGAACGGCTGGACGGTGAACGCCTCGCCGTACGTCACCACGCCGTCACCCTCGCTGCCGGCGGCCTTGTAGACCAGGTCGGAGCGGATGCCGCCGGGGTTCATGAAGGCGATCTGCGCACCGCCCTTGTCCTTGGGCGCCATCCCCTCCAGCTGGGCGTCGGCGATCACGTCGCCGAGCGGCTTCTCGAACGCGGTGGAGCCACGGCCGTTGACGTCCGCGCCGATGTAGCCGACCGGGCGGTTGGCGATCGGCGCGGCCAGCTTGTTGTACTGGTCGATCAGCCTGGTCATGTCGGGCGCCTTGGGCACGTCCCGCCGCACCACGTGGTTGGCCGCGGTGACCGAGGGCCGGACGATGGTGCCGGTCCGCCGGTCCAGCTTCAGGTCGATCTCGGTGTACAGCCGACCGAAGGAGGCGGCGCTGGTCACCGAGCGCGGGACACCGTTGGGGTCCGGGATCGAGCAGGCGTAGGAGTTGTGGGTGTGCCCGGTGACGATCGCGCCGACCGCCGGGTCGAGCTTCTTCGCGATGTCCACGATCGGGCCCGAGATTCCCTGGCCGGCCGGGCCGCAGTCGTAGTTGTACGTGCTGGAGGCCGGGTACCCGCCCTCGTGGATCAGCGCGACGATCGAGTTGACGCCCTTGCGCTTGAGCTCCGCGGCGTACTTGTTGATCGTGGTGACCTCGCCCGCGAACTTCAGGCCCTTGACGCCCGCCGCCGTGACGATGTTGGGCGTGCCCTCCAGCGTGACCCCGATGAAGCCGACCTTGACCCCGTGCACGTTCTTCACCCAGTACGGGGGCAGCAGGGTCCGGCCGGTCTTCTCGTTGGTGACGTTGGCGGCCAGGTACTGGAACTCGGCGCCCTTGAACTTGTGCCCGCCCTTGCAGCCGTCCGCCGCACAGCCGCCGTTCTGCTTGCGCAGCAGCTCGGCCGCGCCGTGGTCGAACTCGTGGTTGCCGACGCTGGTCACGTCCAGGCCGAGCTTGTTCATCGCCTCGATGGTCGGCTCGTCGTGGAACAGGCTGGAGAGCAGCGGGCTGGCGCCGACGATGTCTCCGGCGGCGACGGTGACCGAGTTGGGGTGCCCCTTGCGGGCCTGGCGCAGCTCGGTGGCCAGGTACTCCACACCGCCCGCCGGGGTCGAGACGACCTCACCGGTCTTCGGGTCGACCTCCTTGATGGTGCCGGAGGATCCCGCCGGGGGCTCCAGGTTGCCGTGGAAGTCGTTGATGGCGAGGAGTTGGAGGTCCTCGGTCCCGTGGTGGCCGTGAGCCTCGGCGACCCCCGGCACCAGCACGGCCCCGATCAGTCCGGCGGCAACGACCGCCGCCCGCATCCGGTGTCTGGCTGTGGACATGCGTATCCCCCTGTGAGCGGCGTGTTGGCCACTGAAGCCTAGGTTCAACGCGCGTAGCTGTCAGGACATCTGACGTAACGAATGCATTGCCGATTCTTGACCCGGGGGAAAACCGACCGGCTATCGGCTACATCCGCGGCTCGGCGGCCAGTTGCTGCTCCGCCCGGTTCCGCTCCGCCACCGCGTCCTCGGTCATCGCGCGGTCCGTGTACACCAGCGGCCGCTCCGTCTCGGTGATGATGTGCTTCACCACCTGGACGTTGCCGTTGACGTCCCACACCGCGATACCGGGCGACAGTGTCGGGATGATCTCGACCGCCCAACGCGGCAGACCGAGCACCCGCCCGGTGGACCGCGCCTCCTCCGCCTTCTGCATGTAGATCGTCCGGGTGGAGGCCATCTTCAGGATCGCCGACGCCTCCTTGGCCGCCGCTCCGTCCACCACGTCCGAGAGGTGGTGCACCACCGCGACGAACGACAGGCCGAGCCGCCGTCCGAACTTCAGCAGGCGCTGGAACAGCTGGGCCACGAACGGACTGTTGATGATGTGCCAGGCCTCCTCGACCAGGAAGATGCGCTTCACCCGGTCCGGCCGCAGCCAGGTGTGCTCCAGCCAGACCCCGACGATCGCCATCAGGATCGGCATCGCGATCGAGTTGCGGTCGATGTGCGACAGGTCGAAGACGATCAGCGGCGCGTCCAGGTCGATGCCGGCCGTGGTCGGCCCGTCGAACATGCCGCGCAGGTCACCGTCGACCAGCCGGTCCAGCACCAGCGCCACGTCCAGTCCCCAGGACTGCACCTCCTGGACGCCCACCCCGAGCGACTCCACCGAGGTGAGGTCGGGATTGCGCAGCGTGGTGATGATGTCGTCCAGTACCGGCTGGCGGTCGGTCACCGTCGCGTGCACATGGGCGTGCGCGGCCTTCAGCGCGAAGCCGGCCCGCTCCTCCAGACCGCGCCCCATCGCCACCTCGATGATGGTGCGCAGCAGCGACAGCTGGCCGGTGGTGGTGATCGCCGGATCCAGCGGGTTGAGCTTCACCCCGCCGTCCCTGGCGGCCATCGGGTCGAGCCGGATGGACTTTATCCCCAGCGCCTCGGCGATCAGGTTCCACTCGCCGACGCCGTCCTCGCCCTGCGCGTCCAGCACCACCACCTGCCGGTCCCGGAAGCGCAGTTGGCGCAGCACGTACGTCTTCTCCAGCGCCGACTTGCCGTTGCCGGACTCGCCGAGCACCAGCCAGTGCGGGGCGGGCAGCTGCTGCCCGTACAGCTGGAACGGGTCGTAGACGTAGCCCTTCCCGCTGTACACCTCGCGACCGATGATCACGCCCGAATCACCCAACCCCGGTGCGGCGGTGGGCAGGTAGACCGCCTGCGCCTGCCCGGTCGAGGTGCGGACCGGCAGCCGGGTGGTCTCCACCCGGCCGAACATCAGGCTGGTGAAGGCGTCGGTGAGGTTGCCGAGCGACATGACGCGGGCCTCCAGGGAGAATCAGCGGCGGATGCCCGTGGCGAACGGGAGGGTGTTGACGAAGGCCCGGTGGTGCTCGCGGTCGCACCACTCCAGCTTCAGGTAGGACTTGCCCGCCGAGGCCCGGATGGTCCGCTTGTCACGGGCCAGCGCCTCCGGGTTGCGTGCGGACACCGTGATGTACCCGACCAGGTTGACCCCGGCCGCGCCCGAGGCCAGGTCGTCACCGCGCTGGTCCACCCGGCCCGAGTGGGCCAGGTCGCGCGGGTCGACCGTCCGGTTCATCTTGGCGGCGCGGCTGGACTCCGCCTCGTCGTTGGTCTTCTCGGTCAGCATCCGCTCGATCGCCACGTCGGTCGGTTCCAGGTCCATGGTGACGGCCACCGTACGGATCACGTCCGGGGTGTGCACCAGCAGCGGCGCCAGGAAGTTGACCCCGACCGGGGTCAGCGGCCACTCCTTGATCCAGGCGGTGGAGTGGCACCACGGCGCCCGGGTCGCCGACTCGCGCGTCTTGGCCTGCAGGAACTGCGGGTGGGTGGCGTCCAGCTCGGCCGGCCAGGCGTTCCGCTGGGACATCGCCTGGATGTGGTCGATCGGGTGGTCCGGGTCGTACATCGAGTGCAGCAGCGAGGAGAGCCGCGCCTGGCCCAGCGGCTGCCGCACCCGGATATCCGCCTCCGCCAGCCGGGCGCAGATGTCGGTCAGTTCACGGGCCATCACGGCCGCCAGGCCGTCGTCGTCCCTGGACCGCCGCCCACCGGCCGTCCGGCCCATCGCGTGCGCCTCGGCCGCCAGGTCCCGGTTGTAGTGCATGCAGGCCACCAGGTACGCCCGGTGCTGCTCGGAGGAGGTGGAGACCATCGACTGCAGCTGGTCGTACGAGTCCTTGAGCCAGCCCGACGCATCCGCGTTGCCGCGCCGCTCCACGTCCTTGGCGTGCGCGTCCGGGTCGGCGGGCAGGGTACGGGCCAGCATCTGCAGCCTGGTCACGAAGCCGTCGCCGTTGGCCACGTGCTTGAGCAGCGTGCCGAACCGGTCGACCAGCGCCTCCTGGTCCTCCGAGTCGCGCAGGCCGACACCCGGCCCCTCGATCTCGATCGCGGCGGTGACCGTACGCCGCTCCAGGTGCATCAGCACCGCCACCTCGTCCGGGCCGAACGGCGCGCTCAGCCAGCGCAGCCGGCCGACCCCCGGCGGCGGGCCGACCTCCACCTCACGGCCGTCCAGACGGGTACCGGCGTCCACCGCGTCCGAGCGCCACACCGCCCGGCCGCTGCGCACGATGCGCCGGTAACTGCGGTTGATCTCGACCCACTTGTAGAAGGTGCGGCGCCGGTACGGCACGTACACGGCGGCGATGGCGAGCAGCGGGAAGGCGACCAGGCCGGCGATCCGCAACGGCAGGACCGGCATCGCCAGACCCCAGATCATGCCGAGGAAGGCCCCGAAGATGATCAGCATGATCTCTCCGGACTCCCGGTTGCGGCCGATCGGCGCGTTGGGCCGGGACTTGCCGATCAGATAGGTGCGGCGCTGGTGCACGTACGGCTGGGCGTACTGGGCGCCGTACTGGCCGAGCGGTTCGCTGCTCACGACCCGTCACCCTCCCTTCGCTCGACTGCTGCTGGTGATCACTCTGCCTGATGCGACGCCTTCACGACGAGGGCTTGGGGTCCCGTGGCGGCGGAGCCTGGGCAGGGGTCGCCGGAGCCGGGTTCGCGGCACGTCCGGCGTGGGCGGCGATGCCCGAGCCGACCGTGCTGCCGGTCGAGGTACCGCCCTGGGCGTTGGCCGCCTGCGGGCCACCGCGCGAACCGTGGGTGGTGATGCCCTGCTTGACCAGGTTGGCCGGGCCGTTGATCATCGCCGAGCCGGCGCTGACCGCGCTGGCCCTGGCCCGGCGCATCTGCAGCATCTCGTCGCCGAAGCCCGGCACGAAGCGGTAGACGGCGGCACTGGCGAAGATCGACAGGAACAGGATGGCCAGCCCCGAGAGCACCCGGGCGAAGTCGTCGTCGGCCCCGGCGCCGGTGGCCACCGCCCCGGCCAGCCCGAGGATGATCACGATGATCGGCTTGGCGAGGTCGACCGCGACCATCATCCCGGCCCAGCGCCGCACGTGCTTCCAGAGTTGCTTGTCCACCAGCCCCGCGTACACGGCGGTGCCCAGCAGCGCGCCGACGTACAGCATCGCGGCGCGGATCAGCAGTTCGATCCAGAGCACGGCCGCCGCCAGCACGGCCACCAGCGAGACGATGATCAAAATCAGCGGGCCGCCGCCCAGACTGCCCTTCTCCAGGGTGTCGGCGAAACCGCCCAGGTAGGTGCCGGTGTCGGACTTGGTCCCGGCCGCGACGGCCGTGGTCAGTCCGTCGGTGGCACTCACCACGGTGTAGAGGATCAGCGGGGTGAAGGCCGAGGCGACCACCGTCAGCCACAGGAAGCCGATCGCCTCCGAGATCGCCTGGGTCAGCGGCGCACCCCGGACCGCCCGCTTGGTGACCGCCAGCAGCCAGAGCACCAGCGTGATCACGGTCGAGCCGGCGAAGACCACTGCGTACTGCTGCAGGAACGCCGCGTTGGTGAAGTCCACCTGCGTGGTGCCGTCGATCGCCCCGGACAGCTTGCGCACCACCCAGGCGGCCGCCTGCGCGCAGCCCTTGGCGAGCGAGCCCAGCGGGTCGGTGACGTTGGCAACGGGGCCGGTCGGGCCGACGACCTGGGCACCGGCGGGCGGGCAGATCTGGTCGTTGCCCGGCAGTGGGACCTGGACGTTGCAGGTCGCGCTCGGACTCGGACTGGAACTCGGGCTCGGATCGGCGAAGACGCGCTGGGCGGTGAGCAGCGCGAAGAGCTGGACGGCGGCCAGCGCGCCACCGAGCGCACCGGCCCTGCGGACGAAGGAGCCTCGGTCAGCGGGCATAGCGGAAGCCTCCGAAGTCCTGGACGGCTGTGGTGATCTCCTCGGCGGTGGCGGCCTGCTGGTCGCCGGGGACGGGGGCCGGGCCGGTCTTCCGGCTGTAGTCGGTGAGCTTCCAGTCGCTGCCGGTCCAGCGCATGGTGAGGCTGAGGGTGAACCAGTCCGCAGCGACCGGCCGGGTCGAGCCCTCCCCGGCCAGCCCGTGCAGCCCGGTGCACCAGACGTCCACCTTGGTCGCGGTGTCGGCGGAGTTGGTGGTCTTCGTCCCGACCGGGACGGTACGACTGACGAAGGTCAGCCCCTTGGGCGCCCTGCCCTGGGCGTCGAGCCCGAACTTGGCGATGATCTCCGGGGTGAACCCCTGGTCCAGCCGTGCCTGGAGGGCGGCGGCCACGGTCGGGTCCGTGATGGTGGTGATGACGGTCCGTCTGGTGTCGGCGCGGAACATCTGCTCGGAGCCGAGCGCCACCGCGTAGTTGGCCGCCGCCGACTGGGCGCCCTGGTCGGTGTGCGGGTAGCCGTTGGCAATGCCGTTGCTGGTGGTGGAGACCGGGTCCCGGCCGCTCGGGAGGGTGGCGGCGGGGGCGGGCGTGGCCCCGTCGGCGGAGGAGCCGGACTTGCCGGGTGCGGGCTTGCCGCTGTTGGCGATGGAGATTCCGATCACCAGCAGGACGACCACGCCGAGGACGGCCAACAGGGTGCGCAGGGGCCGCGGCTGGCGCCCGTTCACCTGTTGGTAGACGGACTGTTCGGCGACCGGTAGCCGCGTGCGGGTGTGCGGCTGGTCGTCGGACACCGGCACTGCGGCCCTCCTGGTGCGATGGAGCCCAGAGGCCCCGAGGTCGGATCTGGTGCACACCCGGCGGGGATGCGCGTCAACCCCAGCGGATGCAGCACGACCGCTCCGCCAGGGGCGACTAGATGACTATCTGCTCGTCAGATGGCCATGCCGTAAACAATGGTGAACAGCGTTCCCAGGGAACCAATGATGAACACGCCGGTCAGCCCGGCGATGATCAGCCCCTTGCCCTGCTCGGCACTGAAGGAATCCCTCATCGCCGTGGCGCCGATCCGCTGTTTCGCCGCCCCCCAGACGGCGATCGCCAGACAGGCCAGAATAGCCACCGCCATGACGACCTCCACCATCACCCGGGCCTCGGAACCGAGACTCGCGAACGGCCCCCAGTCCGGGGCGATTCCGCCGATGATGGTGTTGATATCGGCTTTCTTGGGTGGGTCCGCCGCTAGCTGACCGATCAACTCACTGCCGTGCACGCTGCTCAGGTTCATTCCATCTCACCGCCCGATCAGGCAAATTCAAGGCCCACAGCACCCCCGGCGCGAAGAGCCGGAACCCATTCTTGGCCAGATCTGATGTCGCTTTGGCTACTTCTCGCGGATTGGTCGTGCGGTGCGGCACAGGTACGACAGGATGTCCACCGTACGAAGGATACCGCTCACTCTCAGTATCAGTGATGATTGCGCTGAGCAACGCCTTCCGGAACACGTGCAACTGACGATTCGTCGGGACGGTGCTGATGGTACTCGGGAAGGCAGGAGCCGGAGCCACGGGTGCGGGCGCTCTGGCTCTCGGCAAGGCGGGCGTCGTGGCCGCGGCCGCGGGCGTCGTGGCCGTCAGCTTCGTCACGACCGTCACTCTCGGCACCTTCGCCGCCAGCGGCACCGCCCAGGGGGCAGCGAACAACCTTCCGCTCTCCAGCGGGTCCGTCCCGGCCGCATACCAGCCGCTCATCCAGAAATGGGGCACCCTCTGCCCCGAGATCACCCCTCCGATGCTGGCGGCCCAGCTGTACCAGGAGAGCGGTTTCGACCCGTCAGCCCGAAGTCCAGCCAAGGCGTACGGCATGGCGCAGTTCCTGGAGGGCACCTGGGCCGTCTACGGAACGGACGGCGACGGGGACGGCAAGGCCGACATCTGGAACCCGGCCGACGCGATCGCCTCCGCCGCCAGCTACGACTGCGCGCTCGCCAAGGACGTCGCCCAGGTGCCGGGCGACAAGCAGTCCAATCTGCTGGCCGCCTACAACGCCGGCCCCTACGCGGTCATCAAGTCCGATGGCGTCCCGCCCTATGCCGAGACCCAGGGGTACGTCCGCAGCATCAAGGCACTGGCCCGCAGCTTCACCGCGCCCACCGCGACCCTCCCGGTCATACTCTCCGCCCAGTCGTCGGGCGCGATCTACTACGCCCAGACCAAGCTGGGCACGCCCTACCTCTGGGGCGGCGAGGGCCTGCCCTCCCAGGACGGCCGGTTCGACTGCTCGGGCCTCACCCAGGCCGCGTACGCCAGCGTGGGCATCACCCTGCCCCGGGTGGCCAACGACCAGTGGTACGCCGGCGAACACCCCTCACGCGACCAACTGCGGCCGGGCGACCTGGTCTTCTTCGCCAACGACCTGAGCGACCCGCGGTCCATCCACCACGTCGGCATCTACGTCGGCGGCGGCTACATGATCGACGCCCCGCACACCGGGGCGGTGATCCGCTACGACACCATCGATCAGAAGGGCTACATCGGCGCCACCCGGGTCACCTCCGACGGCGCCCAGGCGCTGCCCCAGCGCGGCACCGACGGGTCCATCACCGCGCCCAACGCCCCCGGTCAAGGAGCGGCAAAGAGCTGACACCAGGTCGACAACTCGTGTGCAAGCGAGGTGGACGGTCAGTCAAGTTTCCATAACAGCAGGTTTCCGTGGAACCCTGGGCCACACGAGTGACGTTTTGCCCGTCGATCACGTTTGATCAGAACGGAACCACCGACCAGGGAGGTGCGGCGTGTCAGCGCTGCTGGCCGACACGACCGGCCCTGATCTCAGTCTGCTGCGTGCGATCAACGGCCTGGCCAAGGCGTCGCCGGTGTGGCTCGACAGCCTGGTCTCCTGGATCGGCGAGTACGGCATCCTGATCGGGCTCGCCGCGTTGTGCGCGACCGGCTGGCTGCAGGCCCGCCGCCGCCCGGACGCACCGGTGGCCATCGCCGGGATGATCTGGGTGCCGCTCTCGGTGGCCATCACCGAGGTGGCCAACATCCCGATCTCGGCGATCGTAAACCGGCCACGGCCCTTCGTCGACCACCCCGACCTGGACGTCCTGGTGCAGGGCAAGGCTGGCACCCTCTCCTTCGTCAGCGACCACTCCGCGATGTCGATGGGTGTCGCCGTCGCGCTGTTCCTGGTCAACAAGCGACTCGGGATGATCGCAGGCAGTCTCGCACTGCTCCAAGGCTTCTGCCGGATGTTCATGGGTGTGCACTATCCGACCGATGTGATCGGCGGCTTCGCGCTGGCCACCGCGGTGGTGCTGCTGCTGGCTCCGATCGCCATGGCCGTGCTCGTCCCGCTCTGCCACTCGTTGAGCCGGACCGCGATCGCGCCACTGCTGACGGCCCGGCAGGGCGGCGACCGGGCCACCGGGCGCGGGCAGGGCGGCGGCAGCGGGCGGCGCCGGGGCTCGGAGGGCCGCCGCCGCGGGCGCGGCCGGGGCTCCCGCTCCGAGGACCAGGGCCGCGACTCCGACCTCGCCGCGTGAACCGGCCCTGACGGGCGGCGCTGGAGGCGGCCACGCGCACTGAGAGGCCTTCGCGCGTGCCTTCGAAAGCTCCCGCTGCTCGCGCGCCCCGGGCCTATTCCGCTTCGGCCAGCAGGTGCTCGTCGATGTCACGGCGGGCGCGGTCGCGGGAGCGGCGACCCGGGGCGAACCAGCCGCAACTGCAGGCGGCGAAGCAGAAGGAGCCGCGTTCGTCGAGCGTCACCCGGTGCGGGGCGACCGGATCCGCGGCGAGGGATGAAGGGGCTGTGCCGGGACGAACCGGTAGCTCACTGGACACCTGGTCACCGTAACCCGCGCCACCCCCGGCGCGCGACGGACTCCGCGCGCCCTTCCCCGCGTAACCCCGGATCCAGCCACTCGTTGCACCGTGAAGAGTTCTGCCCACCCGGGTAGGCGGTTTGCCGGGCCGAGGGCCCGAGGGGGTTGTCTCAAGAGTGAACACGCTGACCGGAAGCCACCGACGCATCGCTGGCCCCGCCCGCACCGGCGCCGTGACGGCCCTGCTCGCCCTCGCCCTCACCGCCTGCGGCAGCGGCAGCCGTGCCGCGGAGAGCTCGGCCGACCAGCTCTCCGCCGATCCGCTCACCGCCGTGCGCAGCGCCGCCGACATCACCGGGCGGACGGGCTCGGCCAAGGCCGTCACCGAGCTGGTCACCGCGTCTCCCGACAAGAAGGTCGTCTTCAACGGCAGCGGCGGCTACGACTACCAGAACCGGATCGGCAAGCTGGAGATCGACGTTCCGCCGGGCGCCGCCACCACCGGCAAGATCGTCGAGGTGGTACTGCCCGGCACCGTCTACCTGCAGAACAGCGGCGCCAAGATCCCCGAGGGCAAGTGGGTGAAGCTGGACGTCCGTCAACTCGCGGACGGGAACCTGGTCAGCAGCGGGGCCACCGACCCCGCCAGCGCCGCGGGGGCGCTGCGCGGCGCGCAGAAGGCCGAGCTGGCCGGCGCCGAGACCGTCGGCGGCGTCGTGCTCAAGCACTACAAGGGCACCCTCGACCTGGCCAAGGCGGCCGCCGCCACCGGCGGCCGGGGCGGTGACGGGCTGCGGATGGGTGCGCAGACCTTCACGGTGAAGGAAGTCCCCTACGAGGCCTGGCTGGACGCGCAGGGGCGGCTGCACAAGGTGGTCGAGACCTTCTCGTTCGCCGGGGTGGCCGGTTCCAAGGAGGCGAAGGACCAGGTGAAGGTGGTCTCCACGGTCTCGCTCTCCGACTTCGGTGCCACGGTGGACGTGAGTGAGCCCGGAGCCGCCGACATCGTCTCGATGAAGCCCTCCGCCTCACCCAGCTAGCGGCCCGTGGCCGTGCCCGAAATAGTTCCTGCGGCGGCAGAGATGGCCCGTCCGTGCCATGGGGGATGGCCCGCTTCCTCCCTACGCTGGTGTCGGAGGCTACCGGCCTCCTGCCGTACGGTCGGAGGGGTGGTGCGCATGGGGGCGTCCTCGGAAGGCCGCAAGGGAGGCCACGACCAGACCGCACTGGACGAGATCGAGCTGGCCGGTGAACTGATGATCGCCGCTACCGCCAGCCCCGAGGAGCGGCTGGCCCCCGAGCACATCGACCAGGTCCTGCTGAACTGCGACATCTCCGGAGCCGATGACGCGGCACACCGGCCCGACTCAGGCTCAGATCCCGCCCCGGGGGAGTCAGGAACGCAGTAGTCGGGAGATCGCGGCGCCGGCCTCCGCCACCTTGGCGTCCAGCTCCGCGCCGCCGTGCTCGGCTGCGGCGGCGACGCAGTGCCGCAGGTGCTCCTCCAGCAGCGCGAGTGCGAAGGACTGCAGTGCCTTGGTACTGGCCGAGACCTGGGTCAGGATGTCGATGCAGTAGGTGTCCTCGTCGACCATCCGCTGCAGCCCCCGCACCTGGCCCTCGATCCGGCGCAGCCGCTTCAGATGATCGGACTTCCGCGAGCTGTAGCCGTGCGGCCCGTGCGCCTCGGTGTTGGTGGTCGTGGTCATCCCGGCCCGCCTTAGGTGTCTTCGTGACCCACCAATGTCGAACAGCCCACCCCTTGAATGTGTTCCCGATCACGTGCGATCGGTCACGGTCCCAGGCTGTCCGGCGGGAGCAATCCGGCCGCTCTTCCGTCAGACTGGGGGCTCACCTCTGCACGGCGCTGTGCAGACCTGCCCGCCCGTCTTGATGCCCTACGGAAGCGGAAGTTCCGATTCGCGTGTCGTCACCCCGTTTGCACAGTTGTGACGGCTTGCGCCTAGCATCGTTCAGTCCCTACCCCGCACATCGGAGATTTCCGTGCGTTTTAGCCTGACCCCGAAGGAGACGAGCTTCTACGACATGTTCGCCGCAGCCGCGGAGAACCTGGTCGTCGGATCGAAGCTCCTGCTGGAACTGCTGGGTTCAGACGTGTCGGCCCGCGCGGAGATCGTCGAGCGCATGCGCGCCGCCGAGCACGCCGGCGACGACACCACCCATGCGGTGTTCCACCAGCTGAACTCCTCCTTCATCACGCCCTTCGACCGCGAGGACATCTACTCCCTGGCCTCCTCGCTGGACGACATCATGGACTTCATGGAGGAGGCGGTCGACCTGGTCGTCCTCTATGACATCCAGACCCTGCCGAAGGGCATCGAGCAGCAGATCGAGGTGCTGGCCCGGGCAGCCGAGCTGACCGCGGAGGCGATGCCGAACCTGCGCAGCATGGAGAACCTGACCGAGTACTGGATCGAGGTCAACCGGCTGGAGAACCAGGCGGACCAGATCCACCGCAAGCTGCTCGCCCACCTGTTCAGCGGTCAGTACGAGGCCATCGAGGTGCTCAAGCTGAAGCAGATCGTGGATGTCCTCGAGGAGGCCGCCGACGCGTTCGAGCACGTGGCCAACACCGTGGAGACCATCGCGGTCAAGGAGTCCTGACCGGCGTGGACATGGCAGCACTCATCGCCGTCATCGGCGTGGCGTTCTTCTTCACGTACACCAACGGCTTCCACGACTCCGCGAACGCCATCGCCACCTCGGTGTCCACCCGGGCGCTCACCCCCCGGGCGGCGCTGGCGATGGCCGCCGTGATGAACCTGGCCGGCGCCTTCCTGGGCAGCGGCGTCGCACACACCGTCTCCAGCGGGATCATCGAGACCCCGGCCGGCAGCCAGGGCATGGGCATCCTGTTCGCCGGCCTGGTCGGCGCGATCGCCTGGAACCTGGTCACCTGGTACTTCGGCCTGCCGTCCTCGTCCTCGCACGCGCTCTTCGGCGGCCTGGTCGGCGCCGCGCTGGCCGGCGGGACCGAGGTGATCTGGTCCGGCGTGATCGACAAGATCATCGTCCCGATGGTGGTCTCGCCGATCGTCGGCCTGATCGGCGGCTTCCTGGTGATGCTCGCGATCCTGTGGATCTTCAGGCGGGCCAACCCGCACCGCGCCAAGCGCAACTTCCGGGTCGCGCAGACCGCCTCGGCCGCCGCCATGGCCCTGGCCCACGGTCTGCAGGACGCCCAGAAGACCATGGGCATCGTGGTGATGGCGCTCACCATCTCGGGTCACCAGCACGGCGGCGACATCCCGATCTGGGTGAAGATCTCCTGCGCCACCATGCTCTCGCTGGGCACCTACGCGGGTGGCTGGCGGATCATGCGGACCCTCGGCCGCAAGATCATCGAGCTGGACCCGCCGCAGGGCTTCGCCGCCGAGGCCACCTCCTCGGCGGTCATGTACATCACGTCGTTCGTCTTCAAGGCGCCGATCTCCACCACGCACGTGATCACCGCCGCGATCATGGGCGCGGGCGCCACCAAGCGGATCCGCGCGGTGCGCTGGGGCGTGGCCAAGAACATCGTGCTCGGCTGGTTCATCACCATGCCCGCGGCCGGCCTGGTCGCCGCGCTGATGTACGAGCTGGTCCGCGTGTTGTTCCTGTAACCGGACACGGTGTGACCCGACACCGGCCGGACATGGCAGGGCCCGCCCCCACATCTCGGGGGCGGGCCCTTCATCATGCTCCGCGGCGGCACCGCCATGCAGCGCCGCAGAGCAGTCTGCGGATCGGCCGGATCAGCCGAAGCGACCGGAGATGTAGTCCTCGGTCGCCTGCACCGACGGGTTGGAGAAGATCCGGTTGGTGTCGTCCAGCTCGATGAGCTTGCCGGGCTGGCCGACGCCGGCCAGGTTGAAGAAGGCGGTGCGGTCCGAGACGCGGGCCGCCTGCTGCATGTTGTGGGTGACGATCACGATGGTGAACTGCGACTTCAGCTCGCCGATCAGGTCCTCGATGGCGAGGGTGGAGATCGGGTCGAGCGCCGAGCAGGGCTCGTCCATCAGCAGTACCTGCGGCTCGACCGCGATGGCGCGGGCGATGCACAGGCGCTGCTGCTGACCGCCGGAGAGGCCGGCACCGGGCTTGTGCAGCCGGTCCTTGACCTCGTTCCACAGGTTGGCGCCCTTGAGCGACTTCTCGACGACGCCGTCCAGGACGGACTTCTTCTTGACCCCGGCGAGCTTCAGCCCGGCGACCACGTTGTCGTAGATCGACATGGTCGGGAAGGGGTTCGGCCGCTGGAACACCATGCCGACCGCACGGCGGACGGCGACCGGGTCGACGCCTGAGCCGTACAGGTTCTCGTCGTCCAGCATCACCTTGCCCTCGACCCGGGCGCCGGGGATCACCTCGTGCATCCGGTTGAGGGTGCGCAGGAAGGTCGACTTGCCGCAGCCGGAGGGGCCGATGAAGGCCGTCACCGAGCGGGGCTCGATGGTCATCGAGATGTCCTCGATGGCCCGGGTGTCGCCGTAGTACGCGGACAGTCCACTGACGTCGATGCGCTTGGCCATGATCTTTCTTCTTCTCTCGTCTCGTACGTCAGTCGGTGTCAGTGGCCGGCCTTGGGCGACCGCCAGCGGGCGATGCCCCGGGCGATGAGGTTGAGCCCCATCACGAAGGCGATCAGCACCAGGGCGGCACCCCAGGCACGGGCGTAACCGAAGTCGTTGTTGACCAAGGCGTACTGCTGCCAGATGTAGAGCGGCAGGGACTGCTGCGGGCCGTTGAACGGGTCGTTGTTGATGAAGTCGGCACCGAACACCAGCATCATCACCGGCGCGGTCTCACCCGTGATTCGGGCCACCGCCAGCATCACACCGGTGGTGATGCCGCCGATCGCGGTCGGGATGACGATCCGCAGGATGGTCTTCCACTTCGGCACGCCCAGGGCGTACGAGGCCTCGCGCAGCTCGTTCGGGACGAGCTTGAGCATCTCCTCGGTGGAGCGGACCACCACCGGCATCATCAGGATCGACAGCGCGAGGCTGCCGGAGAAGCCGGAGTAGGCGAAGCCGAGGACGATGTTCCAGAGCGAGAGGATGAACAGGCCGGCGACGATGGACGGGACACCCGTCATCACGTCGACGAAGAAGGTGACCACCTTGGCCAGCCGGCCCCTGCCGTACTCGACCAGGTAGACGGCGGTCAGCAGGCCGATCGGGGCGGCGATCGCGGTGGCCAGGCCGACCTGCTCCAGGGTGCCGATCAGCGCGTGGTAGATACCACCGCCGGGGCCCGCGGAGATGACGTTCTTCATGGAGTGGCTGAGGAAGTTGCCGTTCACCACGCCGGCGCCCTGCTGGATCGTGTAGATCGTCAGGGAGGCGAGCGGAACGACGGCCAGCACGAAGGCGACCCAGATCACCGAGGTGGCGAGGCGGTCCTTGGCCTGGCGTCGGCCTTCGACCTTGGCCGCGAGGCCGTAGCTGATGACCAGGAACAGCGTGGCGGAGATCAGCCCCCACTGCAGGTGGCTCTTCAGCCCGGCCCCGGCGCCGATCCCGCAGCCGAGGGCGACCGAGAGGACCGCCGTGGCGGGCGGGGCCCACTTGGGCAGCCGCGCGGAGGTCAGGCCGCGGCGCAGCAGCGGCTCGGCGGCGGCAGTAGTCGTCACGGTGCTCATGCGCTGTACTCCTTGCGGCGCGCGATGATCAGGCGGGCGGCGCCGTTCACCAGGAGGGTGATCACGAACAGGACCAGGCCGGAGGCCATCAGCGCGTCCCGGCCGAAGGGCAGGGCCTCGCCGAACTTCAGGGCGATGTTCTGGGCGAAGGTGCCGCCGCCCGGGTCCAGGACGTGCAGTGACAGGACGTTGCTGGCGGAGAGCACGGTGGCGACCGCGATGGTCTCACCGAGCGCGCGGCCCAGGCCCAGCATCGAGGCGGAGATGATGCCGGGGCGGCCGAAGGGCAGCACCGCGGTCCGGATCATCTCCCAGCGGGTCGCGCCGAGGGCGAGCGCCGCCTCCTCGTGCATCCGCGGGACCTGGCGGAAGACCTCGCGGGTCACCGCGGTGATGATCGGCAGGATCATGATCGCCAGCAGGATGCCGACGGTGAACAGGTTGCGCGGGGTCACACCGTGCTGGGTCTGGCTGAAGACGTACGTCCAGCCGAGGTACTGGTCCATCCAGGCGGTCAGGCCGTTGATGTGCGGCACCAGGAAGAGCGCGCCCCACAGGCCGTAGACGATGCTGGGGACGGCGGCCAGCAGGTCCACCAGGTAGGCGAACGGCTGGGCGATCTTCCGCGGCGCGTAGTGCGAGATGAAGAGCGCGACACCGATCGCGACCGGCACCGCGATCAGCATCGCGATCAGCGCGCTGACGATGGTGCCGAAGGCCAGTACGGCGATGCCGAAGACCGGCTTGGGGCCGTCCGGGTTCCACTCGAAGGTGGTGAGGAAGTTGCCCTCGTCCTTGGAGAGGGCCAGGCCCGAACGGTAGGCCAGGAAGCCTGCGATGGCGGCCATGATGACCAGCAGCAGGATGCCCGAACCCCGGGAGATGTTGAAGAAGATGCTGTCGCCGACACGGCTGTCGCGTCGTGGCCGACGGTCCCTGCCCTCAGAGGCGGCAGGGGGGGATGAAGTCATGATCGTCTACTCCGGTCTGGCGGCGCTGCCCCGCAGGAGGGCGGCACCATGGCGGCGGTGCCCCGGACTATGTGGTCGTGAGGTCGGCCGGGCAGCCCTGCCCCCCTTTCGAGGGCTGCCCGGCCGGTGGTGCGGATGGATCAGGCGAGGGTCGGAATGACGGCCTGCACCTTGGAGGCCAGCTCCTTCGGCAGCGGGACGTAGCCCTTGGCGCCTATGGCCTGCTGGCCGTTGTCGCTGATGGTGTAGGTCAGGAAGGACTTCAGGGCGTCCAGGGTGTCGGCCTTGTTGCCCTTGTCGCAGACGATCTCGTAGGTGACCAGGACCAGCGGGTAGGAGCCCTCGTCCTTGGTCGCGTAGTCGAGGGTCAGCGCCAGGTCGCTGCCGGTGCCGGCGATCTGCGCCTTGGCGAAGGTGTTGGCGGCGTTCTCGGCGGTCGCGGCGACCGGCTTGGAGGCGCCGGTGGCGATCGAGGCGCTCTTCAGGCTGTTGGTCTGGGCGTAGGACAGCTCGACGTAGCTGATCGAGTTCTTGACCTGCTTGACCTGCGCGGCGAGACCGGCGCTGCCGTTGGCCGACTGGCCGCCCTTGCCCGCCCAGGTCTTGCCCGACGGGTAGCTCCAGGCGCCGCCACCGGCCTTCGACAGGTACTTGGTCAGGTTGTCGGTGGTGCCGGAGTCATCCGAGCGGTGGAAGGCCTGGATGTCGGCGTCCGGCAGGGTGACACCCGGGTTCAGCTTGGCGATGGCCGGGTCGTTCCACTTGGTGATCTGCGAGTCGAAGATCTTCGCGAGGGTCGGGCCGTCCAGGACCAGGTTGTCCACGCCGTCCACGTTGTAGACGATCGAGATCAGACCGCCGACCATCGGAAGGTCGATGCCCTGGCCGGTCTTGCAGATGGCCTTGGAGGCGTCCACCTCGGCGGGCTTCAGGGCCGAGTCGGAGCCCGCGAAGGTGACCTTGCCCTGGTTGAACTGCTGGACACCGGCACCGGAGCCGCCGCCACCGTAGGTGATCGTGGTGCCCGAGCAGGCGGAGCCGTACGCGTTCTTCCAGATGTCGATCGCGTTGCTCTGCGCGGTCGAGCCCGCCGCGAGCAGCTGGCCCTTTCCGGCACAGGCGATCTGCGCGGCCGGGGCACCGCTGGCGCTGCCACCCGAGGCCGAGGAGCTGGGGGTGTTGTCGTCAGAGCCGCAAGCCGAGAGCGACAGCGACCCAACGAGCGCCATGGCACCGATCGCGAGGGCCTTGGTGCGGGCGTTCCGCTGGAGCTTCACAGGGTGTCCCTTTCTGTGGCACTACCCGCGCAGTCAGACTGAGCATCGCTCGCACGCACGGGTTTTGCTGAGGTCCGGGGCCCGTTCGGCCCTCCGGTAACCCTGAAGCTAGGCCGGGCAGGTGACACGTCAGGCGGTCACAAATGAACGGAGAGTGAACCTCGAACGGATGGCAGGAAACAGCGTCCAGTAGTAACGGTTGCGTCACGGGCAGAACGCAGCGAGATCACTCGGACGGAACACGCCACCGGTCGGCCAGCAGCGCCAGCAGCGCATCCACCAGTTGCCGGTCACGCTCGTGGGTCAGCCGCTCACGCGCCTTCCGCGGCGGCAGCCACTCCATCCGGTCCACTTCCCGGTTCGGCACGAACCGGCCGCCGGTCGGCACCGCCGCCCAGTACCGGACCTCCTTCGGCCGGCCCTGCGCCAGGTAGTGCTGCGCCGGCAGCTCCTCCCCCAGCACGCAGCTCAGACCGGTCTCCTCCCAGACCTCACGCAGCGCGGCCTCGCGCCAGCCCTCCCCCGGGTCCAGCTTCCCCTTCGGCAGGCTCCAGTCCCCGTACTTCGGCCGGTGGATCAGTGCGATCCTGGGCTTCTTCCGCCCCTTCCCGTTCTTCTTCTCCGGCCCGGGCACCCAGAGCACCGCACCCGCCGCCAGGATCGTCGGCCCGTAACCGGACCGCCGGCGCATCTCCTGGCCGAGGCCTGCTCCGACGCCGCGCCGTGCGCTCAGGCGGTTGCCCATTCATCCCATCCGTGGTGCTGGAGGTACCCCCTGGGTCTCCGGAAGACCAAGGGAGAGTTTCGGCCACTGGTGGCCGAAGGCGTACCTGGCCGCCTCCACCTCCAGTCGCTGATCAGCATGCACCACACCGAGGACGTAGGCCGTCGCCGGGGTGATCCGCGGCGTCCGCGCTGCCGTGGCCACGGTGACCGCCGCGTCCGCCGCCTCCTGGTGGCGGTGCAGCGTACGGTCCAGCAGGTCGAGCTCCGGATCCGGGGCGCCGCAGACCTCCAGCGCGTACCTGGCCCGCTTGACCAGGATCCGCACCCGGTGCCACGGCGCGTCGTCCGCCGCCACCGCGGAGTCCGCGTCCACCTCGCCGTCCCGGGCCCGGGACGGCTCCAGCTCCCTCGACGCCGGGACCGTGCCCAGCCGGTGCAGGCCCTCCCCGCCGTACGGGGTCGCCGCCCGGCTCAGCGGCAGCCGCTGCACCTCCGCCGCCAGCGCGCCGAATGCCTCCGCCGCCAACGCCGGCAGCGCCCCACCCGGCTGGCCCGACACACCGCCCTGCAGCGGGACGTCGCTGGCCAGCAGGGTCATCCGGTCGGCCAGCGCGTGCAGCCGGGCCGACCGCAGCTCCTGCAGCACCGTGGAGTGGGCCCTGGTCCTGGCCAGGGTGAGCTGGCGCTCCAGCAGCGCTCGCGCCTTGGGCGCACCCGTGTGGCCCGCGAGCATGCCGGGCCCCTGCGGATCGGTCTCGCTGAGCGAGTCGAGCGCCGCCAGCAACCGGGCCGACCGCCGCAACAGGGCCGGCTCCTGCGCCAACAGGTTGAGCAGCCAGCGCAGTTCGGACCTGCTCTCCTCCGCCCACTCACGGTCGAAGACCGCCGCGAAGGTGTGCAGCGCACCGCCGATCCGCCGCACCGCCCGGAGCAACTCCGCGGTGCCCGCCGCCGCGGCCGCACTCGCCCCGCCCGCCGGGAGCGCCCCCGGTCTCGAACCGGCCTCGCCCACCGCCTGCGGCAGCGCGCGCAAGAACGCGCCCGCCTGGGCGGTGAGATAGCCGGAGATGATCTCCCCGGTGGAGGCGATCGCGGCCTTCGGCCCGGTCCGGGCCGTCATCGGCACATCGGTCATGGCTGGGTTCCCCGTCCCCCCGGGGGCCGTTCCCCAGGGCTGGTGGCCGACTGCTGTGGACGCTGGTCGCTGCCACGGCCGCCTGCCGAATGCCGCTGGCCGGCTGCGGTGCCGACCGGCGACGCGTGCTGAGCTGGTAGGTGCTGAGCTGGTAGGTGGTGCGGTCAGATGGAGCTGGGGTGATGGGTGGGTGATCCGGTCAGCGGGCCGCCCGGGACGTCCGGCGGCGCTGACGCGAATCGACCAGGAGGTCCTGGACGTGCCGCAGCGGCTGCCCGTCGCCGTCCTGGGAGTGCCTGGTCCAGGCCCCGTCCGGGCCGAGGTGCCAGGACGCGGTCTCGTCCGCCATTCCCAGGTCGAGCAGCCCGGACAGCTCCACCCGGTGCGCCGGATCGGTCACCCGGAGCAGCGTCTCGATCCGCCGGTCCAGATTGCGGTGCAGCATGTCCGCACTGCCGATCCACACCTCGGGCTCGCCGCCGTTGCCGAAGACGAAGATCCGCGAGTGCTCCAGGAAGCGTCCCAGGATGCTGCGCACCCGGATGTTCTCGCTCATCCCGGCCACGCCCGGCCGGATGGCGCAGATCCCGCGCACCCACACGTCCACCGGTACCCCCGCCTGGGAGGCCCGGTAGAGCGCGTCGATCACGGCCTCGTCCACGATCGAGTTGACCTTGATCTTCACGTAGGCGGGCCGCCCGGCCCGGTGGTGCGCGATCTCCGCGTGGATCCGGGCCAGCAGTCCGTCCCGCAGCCCGCGCGGCGCGGTCAGCAGCCGCCGGTACGACTCCCGCCGCGAGTAGCCCGAGAGCCGGTTGAACAGGTCCGAGAGGTCCGCGCCGACCTGCGGATCCGCGGTCAGCAGCCCCAGGTCCTCGTACAGCCGGGCGGTCTTCGGGTGGTAGTTGCCGGTCCCGACGTGCGAGTAGCGGCGCAGGACGTCGCCCTCCTGGCGGACCACCAGCGACAGCTTGCAGTGCGTCTTCAGCCCGATCAGGCCGTACACCACGTGGCAGCCGGCCTCCTCCAGCTTCCGGGCCCACTTGATGTTCGCCTGCTCGTCGAACCTCGCCTTGATCTCGACCAGCACCAGTACCTGCTTGCCCGCCTCCGCCGCGTCGATCAGCGCGTCCACGATCGGCGAGTCACCGGAGGTCCGGTACAGCGTCTGCTTGATCGCCAGCACGTCCGGGTCGGCCGCCGCCTGCTCCAGGAACGCCTGTACCGAGGTCGAGAAACTGTCGTACGGGTGGTGCAGCAGCACGTCGCGCTCACGCATCGCCGCGAAGATGTCCGGCTGCGAGGCCGACTCCACATCGGTCAGCCCGCGCGCCGTGCCCGCCACGAACTTCGGGTACTTGAGCTCCGGACGGTCCAGCTCCGCGATCCCGAACAGACCCGTCAGATCCAGCGGCCCGGGCAGCGGGAAGACCTCCGCCTCGGTGATGTTCAGCTCGCGGACCAGCAGGTCCAGGATGTACGGGTCGATCGACTCCTCGACCTCCAGGCGCACCGGTGGACCGAACCGCCGCCGCATCAGCTCCTTCTCCAGCGCCTTGAGGATGTTCTCGGTGTCGTCCTCCTCCACCTCCAGGTCCTCATTGCGAGTGACCCGGAAGGCGTGGTGCGCCAGCACCTCCATCCCCGGGAACAGCTCCTCCAGGTGCGCCCCCATCACGTCCTCCAGCGGGACGTACCGCTGCGGCGACGCCTCCAGGAAGCGGGAGAGCGACTGCGGCACCTTCACCCGGGCGAAGTGCTTGTGCCCCGACACCGGGTTGCGGACCACCACGGCCAGGTTGAGGCTCAGGCCCGATATGTACGGGAACGGGTGCGCCGGGTCCACCGCGAGGGGCGTCAGCACCGGGAAGATCTTCTGCCGGAACAGCGTGTGCAGCCGGGCCTGCTCCTTGTCGGTCAGCTCCGACCACCGGACCAGCTCGATGCCCTCGACCGCCAGGTCCGCCAGCACCTCCTGCTGGAAGGCCGCGGCGTGGCGGGCCATCAGCTCACGCGACCTGGTCCAGATCTGGTCCAGCACCTCGCGCGGCTGGAGACCGGAGGCCGAGCGCTGCGCCACCCCGGTGGCGATCCTGCGCTTGAGGCCGGCCACCCGGACCATGAAGAACTCGTCCAGGTTGCTGGCGAAGATGGCCAAGAACTTGGCTCGCTCCAGCAGTGGTATCCGCGGGTCCTCGGCCAGCTCGAGCACCCGCTCGTTGAACGCCAGCCAGCTGCGTTCCCGGTCCAGGAACCGCCCCTGCGGGAGCTCCTCGAGCTCCGGGGTGGCGGCGGAGGTGTACTCGTCGTGGTCCTCCAACGCCAGGCCGAGCACCGAGGAGACGCCCGGGACCGGGATGGCGGCGTCGGTGCCGGCACCGGTGCCGGTCAGTGGGTTGGCCTGGGCCGGCGCGGTCGCCTGGGTGACGGGGTCGGCCTGACCCGCCTGACCCGTCTGCTTGCCCGTCTGCTTGCCCGTCGGAGCGGTCGTGGGGGCGCTCTTGGCGGACGCGGACGCGGGCGCGTTCGAGCGCTTGGCGGCTGCTCTGGCCTTGGTCGCCGGCGCGGCGGCCGTTGCCGAGGTACCGGTTGCCGACGCGGCTGCGGAGCCCGTGGGCGAGGAGGCGGACGGTGCGGCAGATGCGGGGCGGGGGACGCTCATGGGTTCCAGCTCCTCCAGCAGGACGGTGTCCGGGCAGTGCCCGGCGCTCGGACGGCCGGAGCCCGTCGTCACGTGAGCGCCGTTTCCGCCCTCCGGCCCCAGCTCCCTTCCGCTGGGTGCGACCGGAAGGCGGTCGACCCACGGATGCTGGCCGGCCGCGCAGGGACGAGGCACTACGGACGTCATCCTGTGATCTTCGCGGCGGCAATTTAATCCACGGTAAACACCGCATGGCCGGGAGGAAAGCTGACGCAGTCACCCCCGTGGTGCGGCTGCACCGACATGCCGAAGGTCCACCCGGGAAACCCCGGGTGTCCCTCATGGCGCTGTCGGTCCCAGGAACCCCGCCCGGACTCGATCACGGGCTCGGCCCCGGCTCCGGACTAGGTCACGGCTCCGGGGCCGGCCGGTCACGAATCCCGGCGGGCCTGGACGCGGTACATCAGGTCCACCTCGTGGATGGTGAACCCCAACCGTTCATATACCCGGACGGCGGCCGAGTTGTCAGCATCCACATAAAGCATCACGGTCCGCTGCCCGCGGTCCTCCGCGAGGTGCCGAAGCCCGATCGCCGTCAGCGCCCGGCCCAAGCCGTTGCCCTGCTCCGTCGGGTCGACCCCGACCACGTACACCTCGCCGAGCCCTTCCGGATGCACCTTCGTCCAGTGGAACCCGACCAGCCGCTCACCACGGAAGGCCAGGAAGAACCCGCTCGGGTCGAACCACGGCTCGGCCAGCCGGTCGGCCAGGTCCTGCTCGGTCCAGGAGCCCTGCTCCGGGTGGTGCGCGAACGCCAGTGCGTTCAGCCGCAGCCAGGCCGCGTCGTCCTGACCGGGGCGGAACGCACGTACCTCGACCCCGTCGGGCAGCTGCACGGCTTCCGGCACGGCCGCGGTGCGGCGCATCTGTCGCAGCTCACGCACCAGCTCGGCGCCGTGGCCGGCGGCGAGGTGGCGGGCCGCCGGGTGACCGCCGTGGGCCCAGAACTCCACCGACGCCTCGGGGGCCGCGGCCACTGCCTCGACCAGGACCGCGTCCACCAGGTGTCGGCCAAGGCCCTCCCCACGGGAGCCGGGTGCCACGGTCAGCTCGGCAGTTCCGGCCTTGCCGCCGCTCGGCATCTCCAGCTGCGCGTAGCCGGCCGCCTTGTCGCCGTCGGCCTGCTCGCCGGTCCACTGGATCAGGTGCACCACACCTGGGCGGGCCTCGGTCGCCTTGAGCCGGAGCCTGCCCTGCTCGGACACCGCCTGGCGCCCGTCCGCGACCGCGGCCGCGGCAATCACGTCGGCAGCCGCCCGGGCCTCCGCCGCCGAGAGCAGCGGGGCAGCGACGACGTTGCTGACTGCGCTCGGCAGCGTCCGGGAGTGGGTACGGCGCGACGACTCGGAGCTGGGAGTGGCGGAAGAACTCATGAACCGACCCTACGTCGCGTCAGCCGTGGCTTGTAGGGCTTTCCCGCAGTCAGCCACGGCTCTGTCAGCTGCGCCGCAGGGAGCTCCGACCGGGTTCGCAATGCCAGGGGCCGGACGGGGCCTGTCTCCGGATTACAGGATTCGGGAATGCCCGGAAATGCGGAAAGCCCCTCCCGGTATCCCCGGGAGGGGCTTTCACTAAAAATTGTTCGGCGGCGTCCTACTCTCCC
>NZ_JBSFJU010000014.1:0-162874 GCF_053598215.1 Kitasatospora sp. NPDC001175
ACGCCTCCCCGCACCGAATCGGATGTCCGTCTACATCCAACCGGTTCAGGCATCGCCACCGCCAACCCGGCGAACCTATGCGGTCACGGCACTAGGTACGGCAGAGCACGCCCGCCTCCCGGCCCCGAGCAGCTCAGCCTCGCGTCAGACCTCGATTGTCGGACCCTGCTGCCACACTGAGCGGCTTGAGCAAAGCTGCTGATGGTCAAGGGAGTTGATGCTCTTCATTCGATCGTGTGGCAACCGGTCGAACCCGTCGCAGGCGCCACGTGGGCGGCCTAGGTTGAGCACCCAAGGCCACACTCATGTGCGAGGAAGGTACTGATGTCCGACTCATCAGATGAACCGCCCCACCGGGAACCACTGGCCGCGCGGGCGGCCCGCCGGGAGCGCCGACGGCCCGAGACCGGCACGCTGCGGTCGCTGAGCCTGGCAGCCGGACCGCGGCAACGGGCGCGTGTGGACCGCTCGGTACCCCGGCTGCTCCTCGCCTGGGACGGTTTCGTACGGAAGCCCCACGGCTACGCCGAGGCACAGACGCTCCTCAACACCCCTGCGCCGCGGAAGGCTCCGTCGGTATCACCGCAGCCCACCCCGCCCTTGCGCGAGGGCACCGTCCGTCATCGTCGGCCTTGACCGAACCACCGACACCGCTGTCGTTTCGTCCGCTTCGTCGAAAGGCTCGCTCGCATGGCGCACGCGCCCACCATGGTCGTCGGAGTCCACCTGGTCCTCATCGAGGACGGTCACGTTCTGCTCGGACAGCGGCGCAACACCTCCTTCGCCGACGGGCACTGGCACGTTCCCGCCGGCCATCTCCTCGAGCACGAGTCGATCACACGCGGAATGGCCCGCGAGGCGAAGGAGGAGCTGAGCATCGTGATCCGCGAGGAGGATCTCGAGCTCGTACACGCCCTGCACCACCTGGATGCCGACGACGGCCAGGGCCGACTCCAGCTGTTCTTCCGCCCCCGCGCCTACACCGGCGAGGTCACCAACCGCGAGCCCGAGAAGTGCCACCAGGTGTCCTGGTGGCCGCTGGAGAGGCTGCCGAAGCCGGTCGTCGACTACGCCGCTCACGCACTCGGCCGGATCACGGCGGGCGATGCGATGTCCGTCTTCGGCCGGCCGGCATGAGCAGGCTCGACCAACTGCGCAACAGTGCACGGAGGCAGAGCTCGACAAGCTGCGGCACCTCGGCTGGAGCAACACCGCCGAGTACCCGCTCGGTGCCCTGCCGTACCTCGTCCTGCGCACCTGCACCGACCACCAACTCCCTTTCCCGCACCGGTGCTACCGTACCGCTCCTGATGTGAGAGAAGCCCATCCAAATGTCCGAGCGTTCCGGTCGTGCCGTGTTCTCCGCCGCCGCGGCAGCCTTCATTCCCCGAGGGCGATCCGAGGTCCTCCTCGTTCACCACGCCCGATCGGGCATGTGGGTCCAGCCTGGCGGCAAGAGCGAGTGGGACGAGCCGCCCATGGTTACCTGCCGCCGCGAGGCCACCGAGGAACTCGGCGGCGTCTCCGTCGAGGTCGGGCGGCTGCTGGTCGTCAACTGGCTGACCAAATCCGCCGAGCTGTTCCCCGGCGCCGCCCTCAACGAATTCGCCTACCCCTGCAACCTGTTCACCTTCCACGCCACCCTCGCCCCGGGCGCTGAAGACCGCATCCGGGTGCCCGAGCGGGAGCTGCTCGGCTGGCGTTGGTGGGACATCGACGACGCCTGCCGGCCAGGGGTGATGGAGCCGTACAACGCCCGCAACCTGCGCGCCGCCGCCACCGCCTACCACGAGGGCCAATCCACCGCCTACCTCGAGTCCTGAACGAAGCCGACCGCCTCGCCGCGCTCCTGCGCGAGCTTCTCACCAACCCCTGTCGCCGACGATCGGAGCCGATCCGTGACCAAACCCAAGCCCGAAACGGCCTTTGACCCGGAGGTCTCCGAGAGTGAACTGCTGCTGTTCGGCGGACCGATGCGCTACGACTACGGCTGGGCCCGGCACGAGCTGGCCAGTGCCGACGTATCGTTCCTCGCCATCGCCCGACAGCTGCCCGGCCTGCTACGCCTGGCCGGCCGCATGGCCCGTCAGGCCGACCAGAAAGCGCTAATCACACTCGTCACCGCGGAGGTGCTGCGCGGCATCGCCGCGGCCGTGGCGCTGCTGGCCACCAACCGGGCCCTGAGCCGCCTGCTGACCGCCGGGACAGTCCCGCACGCCCTCCGCGCCGCACTGCCCGCGATCCTCACCGTCGGAGCCATCGCCGCGCTGTCCGCGCTCCTGGCCACCGCCTCGTCCTGGGCAACCGGCCGTCTGGAGCCCGCGGTGTTCCGGATCGCCACCGAGGACTTCCTACGGATCGTCGCCCGCACCGAACTGGAGGCCATCGAGGACAGCGAGTTCCTCTCCGCCGTGGACTCCGCCCGGTTCGGCGCCCTGTCCATCCAGCACCTGGTCGGCCAAGCCACCGCCGTGCTGACCGCCGCCCTCGGCCTGATCTCCGCCGCCGGCGTCCTGACCGTGCTGAACTGGACACTCCTGCCGATGCTCGTCCTGATCACCGCCCCACGCGGCTGGGGCGCGGTGCGCACCGCCCGCCGCCGCTACGCCTCCCGCAAGGCATGGCTGCAACACTCCCGCGCCGCAGGACTGCTCGCGGACATGCTGGTGCACCCCTGGTCGGCTGCCGAGCTGCGCGTGCACGCCGCAGGCCCGTTCATCCTGCGCCACTACGAGCAGATGGCCCGCGCCGCCGCCGACGAGCAGGCCCGCCTCGCGGGCGTCAAAGCCCGCACCGATCTGCTCGCCGCCAGCCTCGCCGGGCTCGCGTCGATCGGCGCGTTCGCTCTGCTGGGCCGGCTGGTGATCCACGGTTCCATGCCGCTCGCGGTGGCCGGTACGGCCGTCTTCGCCATCCGAACCGGCTCGGCCAGCATCGGCAGCCTCGTCGGGCAGATCAACTCCCTCTACGAGGAAGCCCTCTTCGTTCGCGACCTCGACGAACTGCACCGTATCGGCGCCCGCCGCGCCATCCCGACCGGCGGCACCAAGCTCCCCGAGCGCCCGGAGGCAATCCGCGTCGAGGACGTCGCTTTCACCTACCCCGGCCGCGACACCCCCGCCCTGGACAAGGTGAACCTGACCATCCCGCGCGGCACCGTCGTCGCGCTGGTCGGAGCCAACGGCTCGGGCAAGAGCACCCTGGCCCATCTGCTGTCCGGCGTCTACCAGCCCCACTCCGGGCGGATCCTGTGGGATGACGTCGATGCCGCCGAGGCCGACCGCGACCAGCTGTTCGCCTCCGTCGCCATCCTCGCTCAGAACTTCCAGCGCTGGGCGTTCACGGTCAAAGCCAATCTCTTCCTCGGCCGCCCCGAGTACCCCTGCGGGCAGGACCAACTCGACGCCTCCGCCACGTACGCCGACCTGCACCCGGTGCTCGACGAGCTGCCGCGCGGCTGGGACACCCTCGCCGCCAAGGGCTTCGAAGGCGGAGTCCAACTCTCCGGCGGCCAGTGGCAGAAGGTCGCCCTCGCCCGCACCCACCTGCGCGTCACCACCCCCGGCCCCGCCGGCCGACTGCCGCACCTGGTCGTCGTCGACGAACCGACCAGCGCGATGGACGCGAAAGCCGAAATCGCCGCCTTCGAACGGATCCGGGAACTCGCCGACCTCGGCGTGACCGTCGTCCTCATCACCCACCGCCTCGCCGCAACCGCCAAGGCCGACCACATCTACGTCCTCGACCACGGCCGCCTCATCGAACAAGGCACGCACGAACAGCTGATGGCCCAACAACCCGCCACCCAGTACCGCGAGGCATACCTCCTGCAAGCAGCCCAGTACGAGACCGGCACCGTACCCAAGCAAGCAGCGCCCGCCGCCAAGACCGCGACGCCACACTGACTCGGCGGTCTGGCCCCCAACACGGCAGTCCAGCCGACCGTGCTGTGCTGTTAAGGCTGGCTCCTCCTCGTGCTCGCCAGGTGGCCCGGCCCGAAGATGGCCCAGTCGGCTCGCATGGAATTGGCCCATGCGATGGGTCAATTTCGCACTACCGTAGGCACAATGACAATGAGATCCACTTCAACCGACCAGCCCACGTCCTTGGCCGAGGCGCCGATGCGTCAGGCCCGCAACTCCGCCGCCTTTTGGATCGCGATCGGCCGATGCCGGGGGCATGAGGTGATCCGGCGCCGCGGATTCGTCGCGGTCGATGGCGACGAGCGTGCAGGCCTGCGGATCCTGATCCAGGAACCCGACCTCGACCCGGGCGAACTGGCCGAGTTGAGCGAGCTGGCCCGCCGGGCCGCGGGCCCGGTGAACGCCGAGGATCCGTTCAGCTCGACCGACCTGAGCCACCTGGGCATGCGAAGCCGGCAGATGCCGATCATGCTGCGCCCGCCCGGGCCCGTCGACGAACCGGTGCTAGACGTGATCCGGGTACAGCAGCCCGAGGACCTCCAGGCGGCCGAGCGGATCGTGATCGAGGGCTTCGAGCTGGCCAGATTCGAGCCCTACCGCCCCGGCGAGCTGTTCCCGATGGCGCTGATCAAGCAGCCGGGCGTGGACGTGTTCGTCGCCTTGCACGGCGACGTGGCCGCGGGAGCCTGTGTCAGGGTCGTGGACGGCGGCGTCGGCGGCCATTACTGGGTCGGTACTTCGCCGGCGTTCCGGTCGCGTGGCGTGGGTCGGGCCGTCATGCTCGGCTCCCTCGCCCACCTGGCGGATCTGCCGGTCACACTCACCGCTTCGAAGCTGGGCAGGCCGCTTTACGAGTCGCTGGGTTACACCGCCGCGACGTCCTCGACCTGGTGGGCCTCTCCTCATGTGACAGCGTCGCGGTGAAGCCCGCTGGCTCGCCAGTGCCCCGCAGGGCTCCAACCATGTGGACAGATGCGCCGGTAGGCGCTGTGCTCGTGCCGGTTGCGGGCGGATGACTTGGGCGTAGATCGTCGGCCACCGGGCGACTTCGCGATTCGTCAGGACCAGCAAGGCTCGCACCAGGGTGGTCGCCCGCTTCGGGTCGGTGCGGACCTTGCCGAGGGCCCGCCAGTTCTTGAGGTGGGCGAAGGCGTGCTCGACCGGTGCCCGGACGGAGGCAAGGGCCGTGTTGGACAGTTTCTGGCCGCAAGTCAGGGGGCGGTTCCGGGCGGCCTCGTAGTCGGTGATCACGGCCGGGTCGGCGTCGGGGCCGCTGTCGTCGGGGCCGCTGTCGTCGAGGCCGACGAAGCCCAGGTCGGCGATGGCTCCGAGACCGGCTGCACGGAGATGGGCGGTGAGCTTGTCGTGACGGCAGGCGGTGATCTCCGAGGTGCGTCCCGGTCGCGCTGCGGAGACCCCGACAGTCCGGTCAGCGCGCCGTCCCGCGCCTGGCGCGCTGGCTCTGGGGGCCGAATACGTGTACCCCTTCCGGCGCGTCACGGTGCAGAACCGTGCTGTAGGACGTGCGGGGTTCGCTGACTGTGTGAGACATCCCTCTCCCGTCATCGTGGCGCTGGTGGCCCGGGAAGGTTGACCATGTAGTCATGACTTCCTCGCCCCGCCCACCGCACGTCGATGGCCGACCTGATCTGATAGGCGGGACTACCGCGCTCGGTGGAGAGTCCGCTCCCGCCCGCGGGTACCTGCTGGACAACGCGCGCGCCGAGGCGGGCGAGCGATTCGCTTGGCTGGCCGAGCTGTTCGACGGTGTGACGCGCGGGCACGTCGATCGACTGGGGGTCAGGGCCGGCTCGCGCTGCTGGGAAGTGGGGGCCGGCGGCCCCAGTATCCCGGAGGCGCTCGCGGCGTCCGTCGGTCCGACCGGGCACGTGCTGGCCACGGACATCGACCCGTCATGGCTGAAGGCAGGCGACGGGTACGAGGTGCGCCAGCACGACGTCGCCGCTGACCCGCCCCCGGAGCCGGGGACGTTCGATCTGGTGCACGCCCGACTCGTGCTGGTCCATGTACCCGACCGGGCTCGCGCGTTGGCCACGATGGCGGCAGCGCTACGGCCCGGCGGCTGGCTGCTGGTCGAGGACGCCGATACCGCTCTGCAGCCACTGGCATGCCTGGACGACAGCGGCCCTGCGCAGCGACGGGCCAACCGGCTGCGCGACGCGGTCCGGGAGCTGCTGACGCGCCGCGGCGCGGACCTGCGCTACGGCCGGACACTGCCGCGGGCATTGCGTGAGGCCGGCTTGGTAGATGTCGCCGCGGCGGGCTCTTTCCCGGTCGGCGGGCTGGCCTGCGACCGGCTGGAGGCGGCGACCATCCGGCACGTGCGCGGCGAGCTGCTCGCGGCCGGCCTGGCCGACGACGCCGAGATCGACGCGCACCTGGCCGCCATCCACGCGGGCGAACTCGACCTGACACTCGCGCCGCTGATCTCGGCCTGGGGACGCCGTCCAGCCGAGCACCCTCCGGCACTCGGTTAGGTGCGGATACGGTCTTCCACTCGGATCACGGGGCGTCGAGAACTCCATGATCCTCGAAGCCATGCCGCCCCCCGTTACCTGCCCGTCTGCGTCGTAGCGTCGCGTGCGCAGCCAGTTGATCTCGAACTGCGAGCACAGCATCTGTCAACTGTCGCACGAAGACGCAGACTTGCAGTCCATGGGCTTGGGCCCGGCAGAGACCGCCGGGCCCAAGCCAGCCGGCGCTGACTTCACGGCTGATTTCCGTCGCCGCCCGCCCAGTCCGTTGAAGTCCGTCGCGCTGGGTCGGTGCCGCATTCGCCACTCCCCCACAAGACACGCAATAGATCGGGAGTTACATGGCGTATGACCCGAGAGGGCACGGACGGGTTGCCTTGCGCCGGGCTCCGGATTCGCGGCCTTCTACCAGATGACCGGCAGCCCGTGCAGGCCGAAGATCGCCGCGTCGTTCTTCAGTGGCAGGTCGTCGACGCTCTCGGCCAGCCGGAGTCCGGGAACACGGCGGAGCAAGGTCTCGTAGACGATCTCCAGCTCCATCCGCGCGAGGCTCTGTCCGAGGCACTGATGCGGGCCGTGGCCGAACGCGAGGTGCTGGCGCGCGCCGCGGTCGACGTCAAGCTCGTCGGGGTTCTCGAACACCGCGGGATCGCGGTTCGCCGAGCCGCCGAGCGCGAAGACGCCCTCGCCAACGCGGATGATCTGTCCCCCGATCTCGACGTCGTCCTTCGCCACGCGGGCGGTGATGATGTCCGTGATGGTGAAGTACCGCAGTAGTTCCTCGACGACGTCCGGGGTCGAGCCGGGGTCGTCCGTGATCCTCGCCCGCAGCTCCGGCCTCTCCAGCAGGGCCAGCGTGCCCAGCGAGATCATGTTCCCGGTCGTGTCGTGCCCGGCGGTCAGCAGCAGGAACGCCAGGTCGACCAGGGCGTCGTGATCGTAGGTGCCCGCCTGCCGGCCCTTGGCGACCTGGCGGCTGAGCAGGTCGTCCTCGGGGGACTCCTCCTTGCTCGTCACCAGCTCGTCCAGATAGGTCTGCAGGTCGAAGAACGCCTGCTGCCGGGTCAGCGGCGGGAGCGTCATGCTGAGCATGCGGGAGGTGCGGTCCTCGAAGAAGTCACGGTCGGTGTCGGACACGCCCAGCAGCTCGCAGATGACCAGCGACGGCACCGGGAAGGAGAGTGCCTTCACCAGATCGGCTGGCTTGGGGCCGGCCAGCATCTCGTCGATGCATGCGTCGACGATGTCCTGGATGCGCGGGCGCAGCGCCTCCATCCGCCGGAAGGTGAATTCGCCGACCACCGCGCGTCGTGCGGCGGTGTGCTCGGGCGCGTCCATACCGGCCAGGGAGAGCGTGGAGTCCCTGTCGCTCTTGGCCAGTTCGACCAGCATGGGGAAGTCCGGGTGTCCCCGGTCGGAGCTCAGACGGGGGTCGGCCAGCGCCTTGCGGACGTCCTCGTACCTGGTCAGGATCCACGCGGACCTGCCGGTGGGCAGGGTCACCTTCGCCACCGGGCTGCTCTCGCGGAGACCGGCGTACTCGGCGGGCAGCTGGTACGGGCAGGTGCGGGGGACGGGAAAGGCGAGCGTGGTGTTGTCTTCGGTGGGTGCAGTCACAGAACTTCTCTCCTGAGCAGTGCGTTGACAGGGGTGCGCTGGAGATCCGTCGCTTGGTCCGGCGCGCCCGCCCGCGGCCCTTCGCCATCGGCCGCGCGGTCGGCGGCGATGGTCCTCGAAGGGCCGCGGGCGGGCCCTGCCGAATTCCGGCGTGCCGTCTCAGACGGGCTTCTGCGCGGTCAGCAGGACGGAGCCGAACTCAGCGACGTCGATCATGGCCGCGGGGCTGAACTTCTCGTCCGCCTCCTCGTCGAAGACCGGGTCCAGGTCCTGCTCGCTGCGGCTCATCTGCTCGAAGGTCTGACGCACGCTCTGCTCGGTGATGTCGCGGAGTTCGACGAAGCGCAGGCCCGCGCGGCCGAGCATGGGCACATAGTCCTCGGGGCGCGCCAGCGTCATGATGAAGTCGCGGAGCAGGCGGTCCACGGCGGGCTGTTTGTCGGCAGGGATCGGGGCGCGCTCGAAGAAGTCGGTCAGCACCAGTCGGCCACCGGGGCGCAGCACCCGACGGATCTCGCTGAGGACCCGCTCGCGGTCGGGCATGTGGAAGATCGACTCGATGGCGATGGCCGCGTCGAAGGAGTTGTCGGGGAAGGGCAGTTCCATGGCGTCGGCGTGGCGGAACTCCACCTCGTCGGCAAGCCCGGCCGCCTCTGCGAGCTCGGTGGCGCGAGCGATCTGGTCCCGGCTGATCGAGATCCCGGTGACGTGGGCGCCGGTGCGCACCGCGATCCGCATGGCCGGCTGCCCTACCCCGCAGCCGACGTCGAGCACCTGGTGGCCCTTTTCGAGCCGCAGGGCGTCGGTCATCAGGTCGGTGAGCCGGTCGGCCGCGTCGACGAGGGGCATCTCGTTGTCGTCGAGGTCCCAGTAGCCGAGGTGGAGACTCCCTCCCTGCGCGGCGGTGTCGAGCGCGGTCAGGCGGTCGTAGAGGAGTCCGACCTCTGCGGGGACGGGGATGGTGGTGGGGTTCGACATTCGAGGTCCTCCGTTGTCTTCATGCGTGGAATTCATGGCCGGCTGATTCGCCTGGCGCGTACGCGGTACGGGCGCCGTCGAGCGGATTCAGCGGGCAGGTTTCGAAGAGAAAGGCGGCGAGCGAGGAATCGGCCGCGAGGCGCGTTCACATCGACGACGTCGGTGGTTGCGCGTGAGGAACACGCTACCGGTCCGGGGGTGAACAAGGAACAGTGCACCGGGGCGAATATTCGCGTTCTTTGCGAGAACTACGCGCTCAGCCGGCTATCTTGACGAGCATTTTGCCGGTGTTCGCGCCCCGCAGCATGTCGATGAACGCGGCCGGCGCGTTCTCCAGGCCCTGCACGACGGTTTCCCGGTGGGTGATCCGCCCCTCGGTCAGCCAGCGGCCCATCCGGTCCAGGAACTGGTCCTTCAGATCGGTGTATTCACCGACGAGGAAGCCGCGCAGAGTGATTCCCTTGGCAATGGCCTGCATCAGGTTTCGCGGTCCGACGATCTCGCCCTTCAGATTGTACTGCGAGATCGCGCCGCAGAGAGCGAAGCGTGCGCCCATTCTGCCCAGGAGCAGTGCGGCGTCCAGGTGTTCGCCACCGACGTTGTCGAAATAGACATCGATGCCGCCCGGTGCGGCTTTCGCGAGTTGTTCCCGGACCGGCCCGTCCTTGTAGTTGAACGCGGCGTCGAAGCCCAGTTCCTCGGTGAGGTAGGCCACTTTCTCCGCGCTCCCGGCTGATCCGACCACTCTCGCCGCACCGGACAGCCTGGCGATCTGGCCGACCAGTGATCCGACCGCGCCCGCGGCCGCGGAGACGAACACGACGTCGCCTTCGCGGAATTCGGCGGCTTTGAGCAGCCCCGCGTAGGCGGCGTGCCCGGGCATGCCCAGCACGCCCAGGTAGGCGCCGGGCGGCGCGACGGCCGGGTCGACCCTGACCGCGCCGGCGGCGCCCACGACGGCGTACTCCCGCCAGCCGAGGCCGTGCAGCACCAGGTCTCCGACGGCGAGACCCGGCGACTTCGACACGATGACCTCACCGACGGCGCCCCCGTCGAGTGCCTTGCCGACGGCGAACGGCGGTACGTAGGACCTGACATCGGTCATCCGCCCGCGCATGTACGGGTCGACGCTCATCACCAGATTGCGCACCAGCACCTGGCCGGCGCCCAGCGGGGGCAGCTCCGCCTGCACGACCGAGAAGGTCTCCAGGGTCGGCCAGCCCTCAGGGCGAGCGGCGAGCCGGACTTCGGTTCCCTTGGACGGAACGGTCATCACTCTCCTCAACTACCGTAAAGAACGGGGCCGATATGCGGCACCACGGAATTGCGCCTCAGGATTCGAGGAGACGCAGGCGATTTTGGCTCCCGTCCGTGGGCGGGGATGCGAGGGCGTCGCGCCAGGTCCTCATCGCGGATTCGATGTGTTCGGCGGCACCTTCGAGCAGCATGAGGCCGATCCGGTCGGCATGCCGGTTTCGCCATGGCTCCATGTCGGTGCCGGCGACCCATTGGTTGAACGCCCCCAGGGCCGGGCCCGTGTGGATCTGGTAGTTCACCTTGCCCGAGCCGTCGCCCTCCATGGCGAGGCGCGTCGTGTGGAAGAAGTACCAGCGGAACACGAGCGCCATCTTCTGTTTGGGCTGTGCTTCGGCCTGGGAGATCTCGGCGTCCCTCCCCCGCGACCGGAGATAGTCGCGGACTTCCTCCCAGACCCGGTCGAGGCTCCTGCCGAAGTACGTCCTCTCCAGCAGTGAGCGCGTCTTCGCCGGGATCTCCTCGATGCCGTCGTAGTGCGAGTAGAGGGAGAACAACTTGTTGGCCCTGGTGGGGAAGAACACGCCCTTGCGGAGCACCTGGACCTTGGCGCCCAGCTCGAACATGTCACCGGCCGGGGCATAGGCGGTGTCGGCGATACCGACGTCCTGCAGCATGTCCTTGACCACGGCGCTCGTCCCGGCTTCCACCGTGCACTGGTTGACGGAGCCGGTGAGGACGTAATCGGCGCCCATCATGAAGGCCGCCGCCACCGCCGAGGGGGTGCCGAGACCGCCGGCGAGGCCCATGCAGAGGGGTTCGGCGTAGCCGTACCGGTCCTGCGCCTCCTGCCGGAGCCGGAGCATGGCCGGCATCATGACCGTGGCGACGCCGCCGTCGGTGTGTCCGCCGGAGTCGGCCTCGACCGTGATGTCGTGGCTCATGGGCACCTGCCGGGCGAGTTCCACCTGCTCGTCGGTCAGCGCGTTCTCCCGGCGCAGCTTTTCCAGCACCGGCTCGGGGGCGGGTGCCATGAACGCCCGCGCGACTTCCGGACGCGACACCTTGGCCACGATGTGGTGGTCGCACACCGGCTTGCCGTCGGCGCCGCGACGGAGCCCCCGCGCCCGGTGGAGGACGAGCGCGGATGACATCTGCATGAAGGCCGACGCCTCGATGACGCGCACACGATGGCGCGACAGCAGGTCGATCAGCTCGCGCTCGGCGGCGGGGTCGTCGTGGTCGGCGAGCACGTTGACGCCGTAGGGCTCCCCCCGGGTGAGGCCCCTCTGAATGTCCAGCACCCCACGCTCGATCTCCGGGAGCGACAGACCGCCGGTTCCCAGGAAGCCCAGCATGCCGTTCCTGCCGAGCCTGACGACCATCTCGGCCGAGGCGATCCCCCGGTACATGCCGCCCACGAGATAGGCGTGGCGCACCCCCATCCGCTCGCGGAACAAGGGGCTGCCCAGGGCGGCCGCCGGTGCGTCGGGGAGCGGAGCGGGGCGCGGGGCGGAGCGGATCTGGTCGATCAGTTTGCCGAGCACCTGGCCGCCGAGTTCGACGAAGTCGGTGACACCCTGGTCCAGCAGGTGACGCACGCTGTCGGTCCAGCGCACGGGCCGCACGACCTGTTCGGTGAGCGTGCGCGCGGTCTCGCCGGCCACGTACGGGCGGGCCGTCGCGTTGGCGATCACGGGTGTCCTCGGATCGCCCAGGGTGAACCCGTCCACGAAGCGGGCGAAGTCCTGCTGCGCCTGCCGCATCAGGGGCGAGTGGAAGGCGCCGGACACGCTCAGTCTCGCGCAGCGGACGCCACGCGAATCGAGGTAGGACACCAGCGCGCGGATGGTCTCGGTGTCACCCGAAACGACCTTCTGCGCCGGTGCGTTGTCGTTGGCGATGGTCAGGGCGGAGAATCCGCCCTCTTCGAGGAGCACGTGCAGCCGTTCCGGGTCGACTCCGACCACCGCCGCCATGCCGCCGCCCCGCGCCTGTGCCATCAGTGCGCCGCGCTGCTGGACGAGGCGCAGGCCGGTGGTGAAGTCGAACGCGCCCGCGGCGTGCAGCGCGCAGTACTCGCCGAGGCTGTGGCCGGCGAAGAAGGCCACCTCGTCGCCGTTGTTCTCACGCCACCAGCGGTAGGCGAGCGCGCCGACCACGAACAGCGCGGGCTGGGTGTACTCGGTGCGGCCCAGTTGGTGTCCCGGGTCGTCCAGGCACAGCTCGCGGATCGAGTACCCGAGCACGCTGGAGGCTTCCTCGACGAGTTCGGGGTAGGCGTCGAAGAGCTCGCGCCCCATCCCGCGCCGCTGTGCGCCCTGGCCGGGGAAGACCACTGCCTTCATGTCAGCGGCCTCCCTGCGCGGAGAGTTCGGCCGGGACCTCGGCGGCGTACAGCCTGTCGCACAGCCGCATCAGCTTGTCGAGCGACTGCGGGGCCGTCATCACCTCGGCGTGCATCGAGGTGTCCACGTCGATGGTGAAGAAGTCGTCGATCTGCTCCGCCCACTGCTGCCAGTAGGTGATGCCGTCCACCGTGGGCAGGTCCGGGTTGGGGAAGAGCACCATGTGGTCCTCGAACGCGCCGAAGAACTTGCCGCCGCGGTTGCGCAGGTAGTAGCAGCGCAGCCCGTCCCGCCGGGGCAGCGGGTCCACCGTGTACGTCTCGCCCTGAGTGGCCTGGAAGTAACGCGCCAACTGCAGGACGCGTGCCCGCAGTTGCGTCTCGGTCTTGTTGACCCCGCGCGCGAGGGCGGCGTCGATCAAGGAGTCGAGGAACTCCGGGCCGTCCAGCGTGGTGTCGACCTCGTCGCGGTGCAGGATCGGGGTGGCGCCGCCGTGCGAGTCGAAGCGGTTGTTCCCGAGGATCAGGTTGACCGCGCGGAAGTTGCTGACCTTGCTCACCGCGTCGGAGCTGAAGTCGCCCCCGACGATCAGGGCGTTGGCCTTGTTGGTCGCCTCGGCGTCCAGCGTGTCCAGCATGACCAGCGAGCTGACCTCCGCCCCGCGCGACTGGAGCTGCCGCACGACCTCGTAGGCGAAGAGGCCGCCGAGGGAGAAGCCACCGATGTCGTACGGGCCTTCCGGCTGTACGGCGAGGATGACGGTGGCGTAGTACTCGGCCATCGCGACCTGGCCGGTGAGGATGTCGGTGGAGTCGATCCAGCCCTTCGGCTGGATGCCGTAGAAGGGGCGCCGGCAGCGTGCGGCCAGCGGGGCGTAGGACTCGACTCCGCCGTTGCCGTGGTGGACCCAGAACACGGGCCTGCCCTCGGTGACACCGTTCATGCGGACCAGTTCGGGGAAGCTGTTCGGCGACACCGGCTCGGCCGGCCGCGCCGGGGGCTCCACCGCGGGAGCCGCCTCGGCCGCCGGCCGGGCCTCTTCCGCCGGGGCGGGCACGGGGGAGGTCGCGGCGGCGATCTCGTCGACGATTTCCTGGAGCGTCCGGCAGTCGCCGATGACGTCGAGGGTGAGGGAGGCGTCGATGTGCGTCTGTGCCTTCGTGAGGAACTGCACCATGAAGATCGAGTCGAAGCCGTAGTTGCTCAGCGGCTCGTCCCACCGCAGGGTCGCGGCGTCGACTTCGAGCAGGGTCGCCATGAGGTCCGCGACCACGTCGCCCATCGTCGACCGCGCAGCCGGCTCCGGGTCGGCGGCCGGCGCCGCTTCCACGGCCGTCGCGGGCTCGGTGGCCGATACCGGCTCGTGTGCGGGCAGGAACCGCTCCCGCATCCGCGCGTGGTCACCGTCCAGCGCGATGACGCTCGGCTTCCGGACGGCCCAGGCGCGGTTCAGGGCGTCGATGCCCACCGACGCGCGCATGGGCCGCATGCCCACGGATTCCAGGAGGCCCAGGGTCGAGGTGTCGGCGCCCATGCCGCCCTCCTCCCACAGCGGCCAGTTCACCATCAGGGTGCGCCCCGCACGGCTGCCCTGGGCGACCAGGGACTCCCGGTGGGCGGCGAAGCCGTCCATGAAGCCGTTGGCCGCGGCGTAGTCGGCTTGACCCACGTTGCCGAAGGCCGCCATCGAGGAGAAGCCGACGAAGCAGTCGAGCGACGTCCCGGCGGTGGCCTCGTCGAGGTTGCGGAGCCCGCTGACCTTGGCGGCGAACACCTCCCGCAGATCGGCCGCGCTCTTCCTGGCGACGAAGCCGTCGCGCAGCACTCCCGCCGCGTGGACGATGCCGTGCAGTGTGCCGTGCTCGGCCTCGATGTCGCGTACGGCCTGGAGCACCTCGGTGCGGTCGGCGACGTCCAGCACGCGGTAGTCGGCCTTGGCCCCCGACGCGCGCAGGGCGGTGAGCAGTTCCTCCTGCGCGGGTCCGGCCGGGCTCCGGCCGCAGAGGACCAGTGTGGGCGACTGGACCCGGTGGGCGATGTCCTGGGCGAACAGGGCGCCGAGCCCGCCGGCGCCGCCGGTCAGCAGGTAGACCCCGCCGTCGCGCCAGGGAGTTTCCGGGGCGGGCGTGGGAATCTCGCGCCAGTGGGACACCTGCCGGCGTCCTCCGCGGTAACGCACGGCTTCCTCGTCGACGTCGGCACCGTCGCACCGCAGCCGTTCGGCCAGTTCAGCCGGCCGCGGTGCGTCGTCGAGTTCGATCCACTGCGTCAGCAGCTTGGGGTGTTCCATGCGCGCCGCGCGCAGCATGCCGCTCAGGCCGCCCAGCCAGGGTGCGCTCGCGGGGGTGACGACCTGGACCACGCGCTGCGGCCGCGCCGCCTCCTGGGCCTTGCCGCGCAGCAGTTCCAGCAGGCGCTCGGCGTACGTGGTGTAGCGCGTCTCGATCGCGCCGTCGGCCTGCCAGCTCTCGCAGGTGCCGCCCACCGCTTCGCCCAGCGCGGTCGCGTCCACCTCGGGCAGCTCGCACAGGACGACGTGCCGGATCAGGTCGCCGCCGCGGTCCTGGGGTGCCACGTTGTCTCGCCAGTCCGCGTGGACCATCAGCGCGGGCGTGTCCGGGACCTCGACGGCGGCGGACGGGCGCTCCCGCTGCACGCGGGTGCTGAAGCCCAGCAGGCGCACGCAGACGTTGCCCCGTGTGTCGCACAGATCGATGTCGAGGCGGCGCACACCGGAGTCGCGGCGGTCGTCCTCGGCGCGGCGTACGAGCGCCCAGCCCTCGGCCGGGGTGGCGGCGAGCACCTGCACCTCGCGCACGCTGAAGGGCAGGGAGTTCTCGGTGGGAGCGTCGTCCCGCTCGCCGAGGACCAGGCCCAGGGTCGCCTGGAGGGCGGCGTCGAGCATGCCGGGGTTGAGCGTGAACGAGGTTGCCGCCGCCGCGGGCAGGCGCAGGCGTGCCACCGCCATGTCCTCGCCGTAGTGCACCGATTCGACGGTCTGGAACGCGGGGCCGTAGTGCATGCCCATGCGGGCGAACAGCGTGTAGAACTCGGTGCCGTCGCACCGGGACGGGCAGTTCGCGCGCAGCGCGTCGATGTCGTGGATGATGTCCGACGCGAGCAGGGCGGGGTCGAGGCGCACGGTCCCCTGCGCGTGCAGGACGCGCTCACCAGCGTGGTGGGCGTGCACCTCGAACGCCCCGTCCACCGGGTCCAGTTCGACGCCGAGGGAGCGCGGTGCTGTCACCTCCAGGGGGCGCAGCCAGGCGACGTCCCGCAGGCGCACACCGGTGGGGGCGGCTCCTGGGGCGGCCTTGACGGCCGCTTCGCGCACGAATTCGAGGTATGCGGCGCCGGGCAGTACCGGTGTCTCGCGGACGCGGTGGTCGCGCAGGTAGAACTCGTGCCCGTCCAGTTCGCGGCGGTGGGGCGCGGGAGGCGCGCTCGGCAGGATCTGTGCTTCGCCCTTGGCGTCGGCGATCCAGAAGCGCTGCAGGTGGAACGGGTAGGTCGGCAGCGGCATGCGTCGCATCGACCGGTCCGCGTACAGCCGCTGCCAGTCGAAGTTGAAGCCGGTGACCCAGAGCTTGAGCAGGCGCCCGATCTTGCCCTTGGCTATCCAGCTGTCGATGGCGACGGCGATGTCGTCATCCCCGACGAGTTCGCTCCACGGCCCCTGGCGCTGTGCCCGTCCGGTGTGCAGTCCCTGGGCCTTGCCGCCGTCGAGATAGGCGCGCAGCCGCTCGCGCAGATCGGCGGGCGAGTGGGTCAGGAAGGCCAGGCGCTCCTCCATCGCGACGCGGCCGACCTGGAGGGTGTAGGCGAGGCCCGGCAGGTCGGCTTCGCCGAGCCGGCCCGCGTCGATCCAGTCGGCGAGCTGCTGGACCCGTGCGCGCAGGGTCTCGGGTTCCGACGCCGATATCACGATGGCCACGGGGTCCGCGGTGTTCGTCGCTGGTGCGGGGTGGGGGACGTACTCCTCGAGGACGACGTGGGCGTTGACACCGCCGAAGCCGAACGAGCTGACTCCGGCCCGGCGCGGCAGCTCACGGCCTTCCGCGTCGCGCGGGGCGGGCCAGGGCCGCTGTTCGCGCACCAGGTGGAAGGGGCTGTCCTCCAGGTCGATGTAGGGGTTGACCCTCTCGCAGTGCAGGCTCTTGACCAGCGTGCGGTGCCGCATCTGGAGCAGCACCTTGATCACGCCGGCGACGCCCGCCGCGAGTTCGAGGTGGCCGATGTTGGTCTTCACCGAGCCCACGCCGCAGTGCGCTTCCTCCACCGTCGCGCCGTGGGCCTCGTACAGCTCGCGGAACGCCGCCTTGAGTCCGTTGATCTCGATGGGGTCGCCCAGCTTGGTGCCGGTGCCGTGGGCCTCGATGTAGCCGACCGTCCGGGGGTCGATGCCCGCCTTGCCGTAGGCTCGCCGGATCAGCGCGGCCTGTGCCTTGGGGTTGGGGGAGGTCAGGGAGTTGGAGCGGCCGCCGTGGTTCTCGGCGGTCGAGCGGATGAGGCCGTGGATGTGGTCGCCGTCGCGCTCGGCCGCGGAGAGCTTCTTGAGCACCAGCATGCCCACGCCCTCGCCACGGACGTAGCCGTCGGCGCGGTCGGAGAAGGTGCTGCACCGTCCTTCGACGCTGAGCATCCCGGACTTGCTGAAGCTGATGTGGCCGTCCGGAATCACCATGGTGTTGACGCCGCCGACGACAACCATGTCGCACTCGTCGCGTTCGAGCGCGGCGACGCCGCGGTGGATGGCGACCAGGGAGCTCGAACAGGCGGTCTCGATGGGCTCGCTGGGGCCGTGCACGTCGAGGAAGTAGCTCATCCGGTTCGGGCCGATCGAGGGGACGCTGCCAGTGGGCGTGACGCTCTCGCCCCTGCCGCCGCTGCGGTCGGCCAGCAGGCTGTAGCCGGTGTCGTTGGTGCCGACGAACAGTCCGAGGTTCTCCCCCGCGAGCCGGTCGGCGGCGTATCCGGCGTCCTCCAGCGCCTTCCAGACGTAGAGCATCAGCAGGCGCTGTTGGGGGTCCATGTGCACGGCGTCCTTCGGTGCGATGCCGAAGAACAACGGGTCGAAGTCGGCGACGCCGTCCATGAAGCCGCCCCACTTGACGTTGGTGCGCCCCGCCTCCCGGAGGGGGTCGCCGAAGTAGGCGCGCCAGTCCCACCGGTCGGCGGGGACCTCGCTCACGCAGTCGCGTCCGTCACGCAGGTTCCGCCAGAAGGCGTCGATGTCCTCGGCCTGTGGGAAGCGGCCGCTGACGCCGACCACCGCGATGGGTTCGGCGTCCTGCCGGTACGCCCGTGGGGGAACGGGCGCGGCCGGTGTGGGCGTGGGGACTGCGGCGGGCTCCGGGACGGGGGGCCGGGCCACCACGGGGGCGGGCGGCCGCAGGCCGAGACGGGTGGTCAGCGAGGAGCCGTACTCGTCGGCGAGATGCGCGCTGAAGGCCCGGAGGGTCGGGTGCTCGAAGAGGACCGTGGGCACGAGCTCCAGTCCCAGAGACTCGTTCACCATGATCACCAGCTGGCTGATGACGATGGAGTCCAGGCCGTACTCGCTGAGGTCGACGTCCACGTCCAGGTCCGCCGCGCTCACCTTCAGCAGCTCGCAGACCTTCTCGATCACGACGTCGCAGATCCGTTCCACCAGATCCTCGGTGTCGGCGGCAGGCGGCTGCTGCTCGGTCCGCGCCAGTTTCCAGTCGCGGATCAGGCGGAGCGCTTCGTCCTGTCCCACCCGTCCCTCGCGAATGAGCCGGTGCAGCTCGTCCAGGGAATCGACTCGGGTGCTCATATCAGGCTCCTCTTGAACTCGTCCGCGCTCAGTTCGCGCTGGCTGATGGCTTCGATCAGGTGCAGCAGGTACGCGTCGTCAGGCTCGGCCGGCGGCTCTGCCGCCGGGGCCGGCTCGGTGGGCGCGTCGTTGCCGAGGGTGCGGGCGCTGAAGCCGCGGAGGCGTACGCAGACGTCGCCGTTGTCGTCGCAGAGGTCGAGGTCGAGGCGACGGACGGCGCCCGGGTGGTCGTCCTCGGCGAAGCGGATGATCACCCAGCCCGTGGCCGGGGCGGCGCGGAGCACCTCCAGTTCGCGCAGGGCGAAGGGCAGTGCCGTGCGGGCGGTGCCGGGTTCGCCGACGAAGAGTCCGACCGTGGCCTGCAGCGCGGCGTCGAGCATGCTCGGGTTCAGCACGAAGCCGCTCTCGCGGGCCGCGCCGGCGGGCAGGTTCAGGCGCGCCATCGCCTGCCGCGTGCCCGTGTGCAGTTCCTCGATCGCCCGCAGCGTCGGGCCGTAGGTCATGCCGATGCCGGAGAACCGCTCGTAGCAGGCCTCGGCGTCGAGCACGGGGCCGTCGCACCGCGCGCGCAGCGCCGCGAGGTCGAGTCGCTCGCCCGGCGTCCCGCTCCGGCGCCGCAGCTGGCCCCGGCCGAACACGACGCGTTCGCCGTGCTCGTCCACCGAGTACACCTCGTAGCCCAGTCCGTCACCGGCCCGGGTGGACAGCGCGACGTGCACGTCGGTCTCCTGCTCGACCGTGAGCGGGCGCAGCCACGACGCCAGCTTCAGCGACCATGTCCCCTCGTCGCCCCCGGCGGCCTGGACCGCCGCGGCACGCGCCATCTCCAGGTAGGCGACGGCGGGCAGGACGGGTACGGCGTGCGGGCGGTCGTCGGAGGCGACGAACGCGCGGCCCGGCCGCCATCCGGACACCACCTCCATCACCCGGTCCTGCACCCGGTGGTCGGTGAGGAAGAACTCGCGGCCGGTGAAGCGCGAGGTGTACCGGTGCTCGTCCAGGTCCGAGGTGTTCACGTGCACCAGCGGGTGAAGCACCGTCGGCCGGGCGCCGTTCGCGGGGCGCGTGGTGTCGACCCAGTAGCGCTGGAGGCGGAACGGGTAGGTCGGCAGCGGGATCCGGCGCGGCCGGCGCCCGGTGTGGAGCCGGTCCCACTCGAAGGCGGCACCGCGCACCCAGGTCTCCAGCAGGCTCGCCCAGTCCTGCCGGCTCAAGGCGGTGAGGTCCTCCCCGGCGCCGAACGCGGCCGGTACGTCCGGGAGGTCGACGCCGCGCGGGACGCGGCCGCTGAAGACGTTGCCGGCGATCTCACCGCGCAGCCAGGCTTCCAGTGCCTCGCTGAGCTCGTCGACGGTCCGGGCCAGGCAGGCGAGGCGCTCGGACATCTGCGTGCGTCCCGTCTGGGAGGTGTACGCGATCGACGCGAGGTCGGTGTCGTCGTACGTGCCGCGGCGCAGCGCGTCCACCCAGCGCGTGGCGATCTCGCGCAGTACTTCGGGGCGGGCCGCCGACAGCAGGAACGGGAGGCGTTCGGTGGGCGCCTGGTCCGGCTCGGAGGCGGTCCGGGGCACGTATTCCTCGAGCACGACATGGGCGTTGACGCCGCCGAAGCCGAACGAGCTGACTCCGGCCCGGCGCGGCAGCTCACGGCCCTGAGCGTCACGGGGCGCCACCCACGGCTGCCGCTCGCGGACGAGGTGGAAGGGGCTGCCCTCCAGGTCGATGTAGGGGTTGACCCTCTCGCAGTGCAGGCTCTTGACCAGCGTGCGGTGCCGCATCTGGAGCAGCACCTTGATCACACCTGCCGCACCGGCGGCGAGCTCCAGGTGGCCGATGTTGGTCTTCACCGACCCCACGCCGCAGTGGGCTTCCTCCACCGTCGCGCCGTGCATCTCGTACAGCTCGCGGAACGCCGCCTTCAGCCCGTTGATCTCGACGGGGTCGCCCAGCCTGGTCCCGGTGCCGTGGGCCTCGATGTAGCCCACCGTCCGCGGGTCGATCCCCGCCTTCTCGTACGCCTCCCGCAGGAGCGCGGCCTGCGCCTTGGGGTTGGGCGCGGTCAGGGAGTTGCCCCGGCCGCCGTGGTTCTCCGCCGAGGAGCGGATGAGGCCGTGGATGTGGTCGCCGTCGCGCTCGGCCGCCGAGAGCTTCTTGAGCACGAGCATGCCGACCCCCTCGCCGCGCGCGTAGCCGTCGGCCCGGTCGGAGAAGGACTTGCACCGGCCCTCCGGGCTGAGCATCCCCGCCTTGGAGATGCTGATGTGCCCGTCGACGCTGACCATGGTGTTGACCCCGCCGGCGATCGCCATGTCGGACTGGCCCTCGCGGAGGACCTGGATGGCCCGGTGAATGGCGACCAGTGCGCTCGAACAGGCCGTGTCCACCGGCTCGCTGGGACCGTGCAGGTCGAGGAAGTAGCTCATCCGGTTCGGGCCCATCGAGGGTGCCGCGCCGGTGATGTCGTAGCCCTCGATCACCGGGGAGTACCGCGTGACCAGCGTGCTGTAGCCGGTGCTGGTGGTGCCCGCGATGAGAGCGGTGTTGGTGCCCGCGACCGCGCTCGCCGAGTAGCCCGCGTCCTCCAGCGCCTTCCACACGTACAGCATCAGGAGCCGCTGCTGCGGGTCCATCAGCTCGGCTTCCTTCGGGGAGATGTCGAAGAACAGCGGGTCGAAGTCGCCGACGCCGTTCATGAAGCCGCCCGATGTCACGTTGGACGTGTTGGGGTCCTTGACCGGGTCCCCGTAGTGGGCGCGCCAGTCCCAACGGTCCGCGGGTACTTCCTGGGTGCAGTCGCGCCCTTCGGCCAGGTTCTCCCAGAACTCGTCGAGGTCGTCCGCCATCGGGAAGCGGCCGCTGACGCCGATCACGGCGATGGGCTCGTCGTCGGGCGCGGTCGCTACGGTCGTTGCGGGCCGCTGGTCGGCCGTCGCCGCGGCGGGCGTTTCCTCCCGCGCCTCGGGGGCTACGGTGACGCGGTCGGCGTGGTGCTCGAGGAGATGGTCCGCGACCCCGGCCAGGGTGGGGTTCTCGAAGAACAGAGTCGGTGCGAGCGAGAGCCCGAACTCCGCGTTGAGCTCGTTGGCGAAGCCGATGAACGAGAGGGAGTCGAAGCCGTACCTGCTCATCTCCGCGGTGCCGCCGATCCGCTCGGCGGGCACGTCCAGCAGGACCGACGCGCGGGCGATCAGCTTCTTGAGCAGGGCCTTGTGCCGCGTGTCCCGGTCGGCCGGTGCGGCGGGCCCGTCCGCCCGCGCGGGTGCGGGAAGCGGGGCGGCCGTCCCGAAGCGATCGGGATGGTTGTCGAGGAGGTGGTTCACAGCCTCTTCCAGGGTCAGGTGTTCGGGGAACAGCTTCGGAGTCAGCGAGAGCCCGAACTCCGCGTTGAGCTTGTCGGCGAACTCGGTGAGCGAGACCGGGTCGAAGCCGTACTCGCCCATCTCCACCGCGCCGTCGATCTCGTCCGCGCGCACGCCCAGTACGGCCGAGGTGTGGGTGATCAGGCGGCGGAGAACGGTCGCGTACACGGTGGTCCGGTCGGGTGCGCTCGAAGGCTCAGGACGGGCGGCCTTGGCGGGAGCGAGCAACGTGGCGTCGATCCGCGCGCGTTCGCCGTAGATCGCCAGCACGTGCGGCGCGCCGCTGCCGTAGGCCCGCTCCAGCGCCTCGATGCCGTGGCGGGCGCGCATCGGCACCATGCCGACGCTGTCCCGCAGACGGCGTTCGGTGGCGGCGTCGACGGCCATGCCTCCGCCGGCCCAGAGCGGCCAGCCGACCACCAGCGTGCGGCCTCGGCGCTCGCCCCTGGCGACCAGCTCGTGGCGCCGGAGCGCGTAGGCGTCCATGAAGGCGTTGGCCGCCGCGTAGTCGCCCTGGCCCTGGTTGCCGAAGGCCGACAGCGAGGAGAAGCCGATGAAGAAGTCCAGGTCGAGTCCCGCGGTGGCCTCGTCGAGGTGGACGAAGCCGGCGACCTTGGCGGCCAGCACCTCCCGCAGTTCCTCGGCGCTCTTCTGGCCCAGGTAGCTGTCGCGCACCACACCGGCGACGTGGACGACGCCGTCCAGGCGTCCGTGTTCGGCGACGATCGCGTTCACACGGTCGGTCACGGCCTCGCGGCAGCTCACGTCCAGCGCGCGGTAGGCCGCGCGGGCCCCCAAGTCGTCCAGCTCGCGGAGCAGTTCGCGCTGGGCCGGGCCCTCCGGTGAACGCCCGCACAGCACGAGGGTGGCGCCGGGCGCCTGCCGCGCGATCTCCCGGGCGAACAGCCCGCCGAGCGCCCCGGCTCCCCCGGTGACGAGGTAGACGCCACCGGCCTTCCACGGCCGGACCTGCGGAGCGTCCTCGACGGCGGTCCACTGGGGAACGTGCCGCCTGCCGTCGGCGTACCGCACGACCGCGTCGTCAGGACCGGCCGCGTCCCGGCGCAGGCGCTCGCACAGCGTCGCGGTGTCGACCGGGGTCTCCATCTCGACGAGCTGGGTGAGCAGTTTGGGGTGCTCCATGCGGGCCGTGCGCAGCAGGCCGCCCAGCCCCGCGAGGAGTCGGCCCTCGCCGTCGGCGGGCACGACCACCTGGATCAGCACCTGGCCGTCGCCGGTCGCCGGGATGGCCTGCCTCAGCCGTGCCAGCACGGTCTCGGCATGGCGGGTGTAGCGCAGGACCAGGTCGCTCTCGTCGGGCAGTGCGGCGCACGGCACACCCAGTTCGGCCTGGACGTCCCGGGGGTCGATCGCGCCGAGCCCGCCGAGCAGGACCTCGTGCCGCGCCAGCGGACGCGGTGCCCCGGAGGCTTCGGCCGGGCGCGTGCCGACACGCATGAGGGTGAGCGACGCGCCGTCCGGCACGCCGTCGGCCGCGACGCTCTCCCGCGGGGCGTCGGCCGCGGGCAGCACCCGGGTGCTGAACCCGAGCAGCCGCACGCACACGACGCCGTCGTCGTCGCACAGTTCGATGTCGATGCGCCGTACGGCACCGCCGCGGTCGTCCGCCGCGGGCCGCACCACGGCCCAGCCGCTCACCGGGCTCGGTGCGAGGATCTGCGCCTCCTCCAGGACGAAGGGGAGCGCGGCCGCCACGGTGTCGGTGTCCTCGGTCAGCGACAGGCCCAGCGTGGCCTGAACGGCGGCGTCGAGCATCGACGGGTGCAGGGTCCAGTCGGCGCCGTCCCGCGCCGCCTGCGGCAGGCTCAGGCGCGCCACGGCGAGCCCGGTGCCGACGCTGAGCCGGCGGATGCCCCGCAGCGCGGGCCCGTAGCCGATGCCCATGCTCGCGAAGAGGCGGTAGCACGACTCGTGGTCCAAGGTGCGCGCATCGCACCGCTCGCGCAGCTCGGCGATGTCCAGGCGTGCGGGCGCGGGCGTCTCGCACCGTTCGACGCGGCCCTGTCCGTGCGGTACGGGCAGGTCGCCTCCGGTCGTCGTGGTGATCTCGTAGGTGAAGTCGCCGTCCTCGCGCGGCCGCAGGGCGATCCCGACCGAGGTGGGCCCGGTGATGCGGGCGGGGCGGGACCAGACGACGTTGCGCAGGCGGAAGCCGGTGGGCGCGATGCCTTCTGCCCGCGCCGCCGCGCACGCCAGCTCCAGGTAGGCCACGCCGGGGAGGACGGGCACGTTCCGTACGCGGTGGTCGTCGAGGAAGAACTCCTCTCCGGTCAGCTCGACGGCGTAGTGCGGCTCGCCGGACTCCGTGCGGACCGCGCGGCCCTTCAGCGGCGAGGTGGGCACGGCGGGGGCCGCCGGAAGGGGGGACGGGCGCGTCCCGACCCAGTAGCGCTCACCGGCGAAGGGGTACGGCGGGAGGGAGACGACGGTGAAGCCCCCGTCGCCGAACAGCGGGGCGAAGCTCAGGTCCAGCCCCTGCGCGAAGAACCCCGCGAGCTCGGTCAGGCAGTCGTGCCGGTCGCACTCGGCCATCAGGTGGCCGACGCGCGTGCGCACGGCGGGGTCCTGGCGGCGGTGCCCGTCCGCCGCCTCACCGGTGACCACGCCCGGGGCTCGGCCGTCGCGCAGCCATGTCCGCAGGGCGTCGACGAGCTGCTCGCGGTCCGACACCACGCCCGCCCACCGGTGGGTGCAGTGACGGCGTCCGGTGGCCAGGGTGTAGGCCACGTCGCCCACGTCCAGGTCCTCGTGCGTGACGGCGTGGCCCAGCAGGCGCTCGACCTGGGCGCGGCGTGTGGCGTCGTCCTGTCCCGACAGGACGATCAGCCAGAGCGGGCGGGCGCCGTGTGTGCCGCCGTCCCGTGCGGGAGCCTCTTCGATCAGCGCGTGCGCGTTGGTTCCCGCGGCGCCGAACGAGCTGACTCCGGCCCGGCGCGGCCCGTTCGCGGGCGCGGGCCACGGGCGCAGCTCCGTGTTGACGTGGAACGGGCTGTTCTCCAGCGTGATCGCCGGGTTGCTCCGCTCGAAGTGCAGCGACGGCGGCAGTTGCTCGTGCTTGAGCGCCAGCAGCACCTTGATGACACCGGCCACGCCCGCGGCGTACTGGGTGTGCCCCAGGTTGGTCTTGACCGAGCCGAGCGCGCAGCCGCCCTTGGGCGCGGCGCCGAACGCCGCGCTCAGTGCCTCGAATTCGATCGGATCGCCCAGCGGCGTACCGGTGCCGTGCGCCTCGATCAGCTGGATCCCGGCGGGATCGACACCGGCGCGCTCGTGGACTCCGCGCAGCAGGCGCTTCTGCGAACCGGCGCTGGGTGCGGTGAGTCCATTGGTGGTTCCGTCCTGATTCATGCCCGACCCGCGGATCACTCCGTAGACCTGGTCTCCGTCACGCAGGGCGTCGGCCAGCCTCTTGAGCACGACCACACCGGCGCCCTCGCCCGGCACGAAGCCGTCGGCGCTCGCGTCGAAGGTGCGGCAACGCCCGGTCGGCGAGAGCATGTTCGCACGCACGGCGGACTTGTAGAAGATCGGCGTGGACTGGATGAACACGCCACCGGCCAGCGCCATCGACGTGTTGCCCTGGCGGAGGTCCTGGCAGGCCTGGTGGATGGCCACCAGGGAGCTGGAACAGGCCGTGTCCACCGACAGTGCGGGCCCCTGGAGGTCGAGGAAGTAGGAGATCCGCGAGGCGATGACCGAGGAGATGTTGCCCCAGAGCGTCTGCGGCGGCGCGTCGTCGCCGATCAGCTGCTGGTAGTCGCTGGGCGAGCCGCCGACGTAGACGCCGCACCCGCGGCCGTCGAGCCGCTCGCCGGCGTAGCCCGCGTCCTCCAGGGCGTGCCAGCACTCCTCCAGGAAGATCCGCTGCTGTGGATCGGTGTAGGTCGCCTCCTTGCCCGACATCCGGAAGAACCAGGCGTCGAAGCGCTCGATGTCGTCCACGAAGCTGCCCTGCTGGCGCGGGGCGCCGGCTCCCAGCTCCTTCTCCATGTCCCAGCGGGTGACGTCACCGACCAGGTCGTCACCGGCCGCGAGGTGCGCCCAGAGCGCCGCGGCGTCGGGCGACCGCGCGAACCGGGCGGCGATGCCGACCACCGCGATGCCGTCGTCGGCGGGACCGCTCGCGGGTGCGGCGGGAGCCACGTCGTCGGCCACGGGGGCCACGAGTGCGGCGGGGGCCTCCTCCACGTGTGTACGGGCCACGGGAGGAGCGTCGTCGGCCTCGGTGGACGGCTCGCAGAGGGCGCTACCGGCCCGCAACCGGGCTCCGTACACCTCGACCAGATGGTCCGTCAGCCGGTCGAGCGAGCTGTGCTCGAACAGGGCCGTGCTCGACAGGTCGACGCCGAGGGTGGTGTTGACCGCGCCGACGAGCTTCACGCTGAGGATCGAGTCCACGCCGAAGTCGGAGAACGACGCCTGCGGGTCGATCTCGTCGGGCTCCATGATCAGCACACGGGACAGCTCGGTCAGGAGGCGGTCACCGACCAGGAAGCGCAGCGTCGAGGCGTCCATGGCCGCGGGCCGCGGCTCGGGGGCCGGGGCGACGGGCGAGGGGGCCGTGAGGACGGCCGGGGCCTCGGTGCCACGTCCGCGCCGCGCCGGGGCGGTTGTCGCGACCCAGTAGCTCTTGCGCTGGAAGGGGTACGTCGGCAGCGGTGTCCGGCGCACGTCGAGGCCGGAGAACAGCGGCGCGAAGTCCACCGCGGCGCCGTCGAGATACCGGTCCCTGGCGCGCTCCTGCGCAAAGCCACCGCTCACGCCGGTCGCGCTCCGCCCGTCCAGCCATGCCTCCAGCAGATGTGCCAGCTCGTCGCGGCCACGGGCGACGAACGCGGCCCGGTGGGTGAAGTGATCGCGGCCGACGGCCAGCGTGTAGCTGACGTCGCCCAGCGCGGCGTCGGGGGTGCGGCTCAGGTACGCCAGCAGGTCCTCGGCGCGGCCGCGCAACGCTGCCGGCTGCGGGGCGGAGAGCACGAACAGGTGCGCGCCGTCCGGGTGCCGACGCCCGGGGCGGGCCGGGGCGTCCTCCACGACCACGTGTCCGTTGGTGCCGCTGAAGCCGAACGCGCTCAGGGCCGCGACGCGCTTGCCTTCGCGGTTCGGCCGCCACGGCCGCAGCTCCGTGTTCACGTAGAACGGGCTGCCGTCGAGCCGGACCGCGGGGTTGGTCTCGTAGTAGTGCAGCGACGGCGGGATCTGCCCGTGGCGCATGGCGAGCACGATCTTCAGCAGGCCGGCGACGCCCGCCGCGGAGGTGGTGTGCCCGAGGTTCGTCTTGATCGAACCGAGCGCGCAGGAGCCGGGGGGCAGGGTCGCCGGGAAGGCGCTGGTCAGTGCCTGGCACTCGATGGGGTCGCCGAGCTGGGTGCCGGTGCCGTGGGCCTCGACCATGCCGATCCCGGCCGGGTCGATGCCGAAGTCGGTGTGCGCCTGGCGGATGAGGCGCTCCTGCGACAGGGCGCTCGGGGCGGTGATGCCGTTGGTGGCTCCGTCCTGGTTGACGACCGAGCCGCGGATCACCGCGTGGATGTGATCGCCGTCGGCCAGCGCGTCGGACAGGCGGCGGAGCACCACCACGCCCACGCCCTCGCCCGGCACGAACCCGTCGGCCGCGGCGTCGAAGGTGTGGCAGCGCCCGGTCGGCGACAGCATCCCGCCCCGGGTCGCCGCCAGGTAGGTCTCCGGCGTGGTCTGGACGCTGACCCCTCCGGCGATGGCCAGCTCCGTCTCGCCGCTCCACAGGCTCTGGCAGGCGAGGTGCACGGCGACCAGCGAACTGGAGCAGGCCGTGTCGACCGCGATGGCCGGCCCCTGGAGGTTCAGGTGGTAGGCGATGCGGGCGGGTACGACCGACGGCGCGTTGCCCCACGCCGCCTGGGCGGGCGGCGCGTCCTCGAACCACTGGGCGTAGTCGCCGCCGGTGCAGCCGACGTAGACGCCGCACTTGCGGCCGTTCAGCGAGGCGCCCGAGTATCCGGCGTCCTCCATCGCTGTCCACGCCTGCTCCAGGAAGAGGCGCTGCTGCGGGTCGGTGTAGGTCGCCTCGAGGCCGGTCAGGTTGAAGAAGCGCGCGTCGAACCGGTCGATGCCGTCGAGGAAGCTGCCCGAGCGGCAGGAGAGTTCGTGCCGGCTGTAGCCGGAGAGGTCCCACCGTTCGACCGGGCCGACGAGGTCGTCGCCGGCGGCGAGGTGCTGCCACAGCGCGTCGGCGTCGTCCGACTTGGCGAACCGTGCGCTGATCCCGACGATGGCGATCGGCTCGCGTCCCGCAAGCTCGCGCCCTTCGGAGAGGCGCGGCGTGCTCACGGTGTGCGGTGCCGGAGCCGTCGCGGCGGGCGACGAGGCCGCCGGAGTCTTCGGGGCGGGCAGCTTCGGCCGGTGGCTCTCCGCGATGTGCGCGGCGAGCTGTCCCACGCTGCGGTAGTCGAAGATGACCGTGGTCAACAGGTCGGTTCCCAGCTCTTCGTTGAGGCGCTGGACGAACTTGACGCCGACGATGGAGTCGAGGCCGTAGTCGGCGAACGCCTGGTCCGCGTCGATCCGGTCGGTGGGCAGGCGCAGTGCGGCCGCGAGCTCCGCCAGCACCAGGTCCGCCACCCTCCGGACCGCGTCCGGAGCCTGAGCCGGTGCCGCAGCCGCGTCCGGAGCCGGGGCGCCGGTCGACGGTCGGGCCGGGAGGCTGCTCGCCTCCGGCGCTCCCGCCCGCACCCGGGGGCTGCGGGCGAGGCCGTCGCTGTGGGCCACCACGACTTGCTGGCCCAGGGGCAGGGCGTCCGCGGCCGGGTGGCCGACGCACCTGAAGCCCTCCTGCTCCAGCACCAGGCGCCAGCCCTCGGGGGAGAGTGCGGGGCTGCCGGGCACGCGCAGTTCGGCGTCGTCGTAGAGCCACCAGCCGTCGAGCAGGCCGAAGGTGAGGTGGTTGATCAGGTAGAAACAGCTGATCTCGTTCAATGCCAGTAGGCCGTTGCCGCGCAGGAGTGCCTTGGCGTGCCGCAGGGCCGGGCGGATGTTCTCCGTCGCGTGCAGCACGTTGGCCGCGATCACGACGTCGAACGCTCCGGTGTCGAGCCCCTGGGTGTGCGGGGGCCTGGCCGCGTCGAAGACGCGGTACGTCAGGTGGTCGAACCGCGGTCCGAACGTGTCCTGGGCGTGTTGCAGGAAGGCCTGCGACAGGTCGGTGTAGCAGTACTCGGCCAGGTCGAGCCCGGCACGGGCCAGGCGGTCGAGCACCGGGCCTGTGGTGCCGCCGGTACCCGCGCCGATCTCCAGCACGCGCAGGCGGGCGCTGGGGTCGGCGTCCTGGCGGGCCCGCAGGAAGGACGCGACGTGTTCTGCCAGCACGGCGTTGAAGTACCCGGCCACGCGGTTGTCGCGGTAGACGCCTGCCACCAGGGAGAACGAACCCTGGGGAAACAGCACGTCGGTGGCCGGCACCCGGCCGCACAGGATGTCGGTCAGGGCGGGCAGCGTCTGACCCAACAGCCGCATGGGCGCGCGCAGATCGGTGTTGCCCTCGGCCCACAGCGCCTGGCCGTGGGCCCAGTCGGCGCGGCAGGCTTCGGCGTCCCGCGCGGCCGGGGCGTGACTGCTCCAGCCCCGCGCGTCGATCAGGCCGTGTTCGGTGAGGGTGCGCAGGGTGGTCGTGAGCCAGCCGTCGAAGCGGGGGTCGACGCCGTTGCGCTCCTTCCAGCCGGTGAGGCCGTCGCGCGGGTTGTCGAGGCCCGTCCGGCGCAGTTCCGCCACGAGGTAGCGGTGCAGACAGGCGTCGATCTCGCCCGGCACCGGGCCCGCGTGGTGGGCGGCCAGGGCGACCGGTACGGGCACGTCCGTGGCGCTGCCGCGCGTCGCCGCACCGTACGGGTGCACGGTCAGCGTCTCCGTGGTCAGGGCCCCCTCGATGGGCAGCGGGCGCCCGAGGCGCATGAAGCCGATCTGGTCGAGCGGCCCCGCCAGGAGCCGTTCCAGCGCGCCCATCGCCGTGGCCGGGTCGATCGGGGCCAGGCCCATCGCGGTCACGTCACGCATGAGCTCCTCGGGAACGTTGCCCCAGTAGCCCCAGTTGACGACCTTGACCGGGCAGTCCAGTGCCTTGCGCAACTCCGGGGCGCGGGCGTCCTCGAAGGCGCAGGCCGCCGAGTAGTGCGCCTGGTGGGAGTTGCGGATGAAGCTGACCAGCGAGGAGATCAGCAGGATGAAGTCCAGGCCCTGGGCGGCGAAGGCGTCGGCGAAGTGCACGCACGGATCGACCTTGGCCGACAGGGTGGCCTCCAACTCGGTCTCGCTCATCCCGGCCAGCGGCGTGTGGCTGAAGACCATCGCCAGGTGCACGACACCGTCGATGTGGCCGTACCGGCGGAGCACCTCGTCCCGCATCCCGGCGAGCGCCTCGGGGTCGGAGGCGTCGGCGGACACGTATACCGGTGCGCGCCCGCTCGTGGCCACCTGGGCCACCTGGGCCGCCTTGGCCCGGATGCCGTCGTCCTCGGCGCGGCGGCCGACCCACACGACGTGCGCGTCGTACTGCCGGACGAGGTACTCGCTGAGCAGCACTCCGAGGTCGCCCGCCCCGCCGATGAGCACGTAGACGCCGTCGCGGCGCAGCACGGGCTCGGCCGGTGCGGGGGTCGCGTCCACAGGCAGGAGCTGCCTGCGCAGCCACTGGCCGCCGCGGCGCGCGAGGGGGTGCGCGCGGTGGTCGGCGGGCAGCGCGAAGACCTCCTCCGCGACGAAGGGCTCACCGTCGGCCAGGTCGACGGCGCGGATGCGCCATCGCGGCAGTTCCTTGGCCAGGCCGCCGATCATGCCGTGCAGGCTCGCCTGTGCCGGGTCGCCGGCTCCGGAGCCGCTCGGGTCGAACGCCCCGTGCGTGAGGAGGGTGAGCCCCAGGTTCCGCTCTTCCGGGCCGAGAGCCGTCAGTGCCTTGAGGAGGCGGAACATGCGCCGGATCGCTCCGCGTTGCGCGGCGATCCGTGCCGTGGCGGTGTGGGCGGGGGCGGTCGGGAACCGCATGATCACGTGGTCGAACGCGCCCAGCGCGGCCAGTTCGTCCCGCACTTCCTCGGCGGAGGACGCGCTGGTGTGCAGCGCCACCAGGTTCGGGTAGCGGGCGCTCAGCGCCGCGAGGGCTTCCGGTTCGAGTCCGACGGCCACCACGCGGGCGGTCCTGGAGGGGTACGGCGTGCCGCGCAGCAGCCGGGCCGGCTCCCAGACGGGGTGCAGCGTGAGGTCGCCCTCGGGAAGCTCGTAGGAGTTCACCGGCTGTGCAGGGGCTGCCGGGGCGGTGGGTGTGAGCACGGCAGGGATCTCCCGCGTGGGAGGCGGCGGTGTGGTCCGCGACGCGGACCCGGCCGGCAGTTCGGGGAGCCCGTCGGTGTACCAGTACCGCTCCCGGGCGAACGGGTAGCTCGGCAGGCCGACCTTGCGCGGCCTGGGTCCTTCGGCGTACAGGAGCGCCCAGTCCACCGCGAGGCCGCTCGTCCATGCCTCGGCCAGCGGCGCGAGCTTTCCGCGGCGCGCCCAGCGCACGGCCGTCTCCTGGAGGTCCTCGTCGGTGAGGAAGCCCCGGACGGCGCCCGCCCGGTCGCCGCCGGAGCTGACGTACGCGCCGTCCGGGAGCCTGTCGCCGCGTGCGCAGGCGTCGAGCGCGTCGGCCAGGGCCGGAAGAGTGCTCACCACCACGGCGAACCGTGCGGTCATCGCCTCACGGCCGGCCTGGAGCGTGTAGGCGATGTCGCCCAGGTCGCCGTCGGTCCAGTCCCCCGCGCGCAGCGCATCGCGCAGCCGCCCGGCGGATTCGCGCAGGCGCTCGTCGTCGAACGCGGACAGCACCACGACGACGGGGCCACCGCCCTGCGGGGACGGCTCGGGCACGGTGTGCTCCTCGACGTATTCCTCGACCACCAGGTGCGCGTTGGAGCCTCCCGCGCCGAACGACGAGACGCCGCCGAGGCGCGGGCGGTCGCCGGGCCGCGGCCAGGGCGCGGCCTCGCGCTGGAGGACGAACGGGCTGTCGGTGAAGTCGATCTCGGGGTTGGTGCGTTCCGCGTGCAGCGACGGCACCAGCGTGCCGTGCCGCATCTGCAGCAGCAGCTTGGCGAGGCCCGCGACGCCGGCGGCCGACTCCAGGTGGCCGATGTTCGACTTCACCGAGCCGATGGCGCAGAAGTTCCGCGCGTCGGTGAACTCGCCGAAGGCCGCGCTCAGTCCGGCGATCTCGATCGGGTCGCCCAACGAGGTGCCGGTTCCGTGCGCCTCGATGCAGCCGATGTCCCGGGGGTCCACCCCGGACCGGCGCCAGGCGCCGCGGATGACGGCGGCCTGGGCGAGCGGGTTCGGCACGGTGAATCCGTGCGTGTGGCCGCCGTGGTTCAGTGCGCTGCCGCGGATCACCCCGAGGACGCGGTCGCCGTCGGCGACGGCGTCCTCGAGTGGGCGCAGCAGCACCGCGCCGACGCCCTCACCGGGTACGTAGCCGTCGCCGCCCTCGCCGAAGCTGCGGCAGCGGCCGTCGCTGGAGGCGAACTGCCCCTGGCCGATCATCAGGTACTTGCTCGGGTGCACCGACAGGTTGACCCCGCCGGCCACGGCGACGCCGCACTCCCCGCTCCGGATCGCCGCGCACGCGAGGTGGATCGCGGACAGCGCGGAGGCGCACATGGTGTCGACGGTGACGCTGGGGCCGCTGGCGTCGAGGTAGTACGACACGCGGTTCGCGATGGACGCCAGGCTGCCCGGCACGACGACGGGCTCGCCGCGCACGCTGTACTCGGCGCCGTGGAGCTGGTACTCGGAGTACATCGCGCCGACGAACACCCCGATGTCACCGGCATCCCCGGCCGCCCGGGCGCGGCCCGCGGCGCGAAGGGCGTCCCGCGTGTAGCCGGCGTCCTCGAGCGTCGCGTGGGCGCACTGCAGGAACAGCCGCTCCTGCGGGTCCATCATGGACGCCGCCTTCGGCGAGATGCCGAAGAACAGTGGGTCGAACTCGTCGATCCCGTCGAGGAATCCGCCCCACTTGCTGTACGTCTTGCCTTCGACGCCACGGCGCGGGTCGTAGTAACGGCTGTGGTCCCAGCGGCCTTCCGGGATCTCGGTGATGCTGTCCCGACCGGCGAGCAGGTTCTCCCAGAACGCGTCGAGGTCAACGGCGCCGGGGTAGCGGCCCGCCATGCCGACGATCGCGATGGCCATCCCGTCCCCCCGCTCCGCGTGGGCCGCGTTCGCGGGCCGCGCGGTGGCTACGGGTTCGGTGACCGCGGGCGCCGGGGTGACGGAGGGTGTCCGGGCGTCGGTCGTGGCTACGGGCTCGTCGGCCGGGCCGACCAGTGCCGCGAGCGCGGCGGGCTGGGTCCGCAGGAAGTGCCGCACCAGGCCGTCGACCGTCCGCACTTCGAAGAACAGCGTGCTGCCGACGTTGTCGAGCACTTTGCGGACCGCGTCGGTCAGTTGGACGACGAGGATCGAGTCGATGCCGTAGCGCTCGAAGGGCACGTCGGCCCGGATGTCGGCGAGGGGCAGCCGCAGGGTGTCGGCGACCAGGCGGCGGAAGTAGTCGCGGGCCGGCTCCAGCAGGCGCTCGTCGTGGTCGCCGCCGGTGGCGGCCGGGGCGGGCCGCTGCGAGGGGGCGAGCGGCTCCGGCGGAGCGGTCCGGGGCAGGGCTTCCGGGAGGGTGCCACGGAAGGCGGAGGCGCCTTCCGGGCGCGGCTGGCGGACCGCGCCGTCGCTCTCGGCGACGATGACCTGCTGGCCGAGGTCGTCGGCACCCTCGGCGGCGACGAACGCCGCGCGGAAGCCCACCTCGCCGAGCACCCGCCGCCAGCTCTCCGGCGCCAGGCCGGGCGAGCCCGCGATGCGCGGCGCCGGGTCGTCGTAGAGCCACCAGCCGTCGAGCAGGCCGAACGTCAGGTGGCTGAAGAGGATGTTGTCGCTCAGCTCGTTGAGGAGCAGCAGGGCGTTCGTGCGGGCGGCGGCCTTGGCGTTGCGCAGCGTGTTGCGGATGTTGCGGGTCGCGTGCAGCACGTTGGTGGCGATCACCACGTCGTACTCGCCAGGGGCCACCGGCTGGCCGGCGAGCGGCTTCTCGGCGTTGAAGAGCTGCGGGTCCAGGTAGGGCGCGATCTCGCTGTACTCCCGCTGGGCGTGCAGGAGGAACGCCTTGGAGATGTCGGTGTAGCTGTACTTCTCGATGTGCCGGGCCCACGGGCGCAGCCTGCGGAACACCGCGGCGCTGGTGCCGCCGGTGCCCGCGCCGATCTCCAGGATGCGCAGGCGTGCGGACGGGTCGTCCGCCAGCCGGCGTTCGAGGTAGGCGACGAGGGTGTCGGCGAGCACGTCGTTGAAGTAGTCGGCGACGGGGTTGTTCTTGTAGACGCCCTCGACCAGTTCGAGCGAGGCGTTGGGGAACATCACGTCGGTGGCCGGGCGGCGGCCGGTGAGGATGTCGGTCAGCGAGCGCAGCGTCGTGTCGACCAGGACCGCTTGCGGGCGCTTGGCCTCGTCGGCCAGCCAGCGCCGGTGTTCACGGTCCCAGTCCGCCCAGGCGTCGTCGAGGGATCCGGTCCGGGGGTCGAGGGCCGCGTAGCGCTCCTCGCCTTCGCGGCGCAGGCGGCCGGCGTCGGCCAGCACGGTGAGGCTGTGGGACATCCACCGCGCGTAGCGGTCCCCGACGCCGCCGACGGCACGCCACTCGTCGGCGGTGGCCGCGCGGCCGTCGCGGAACATCCCGAGCGACTGCAGCAGCGCCCAGGTCATGTTGACGAGCGCGTCCTGCATGGCTCCGGCGTGGCCGTCGGCCTTCTCGCGCAGCCGCTCGATCTCTGCGCGCCGGTCGGACCTCTCCTCGCGCAGGGCCGTGATCAGCGAGGGCGTCGCGGCGGCGAGGTGGGTGAGGGCGTCGTCGCCGTGGATGCCGTCGATGCTACGGGTGTCCGTGGCCTTGAGCAGTGCGAGCTGCGGGTGCGGGGAGGCGAGCAGCGCGTCGAAGGCCGCCATGCCCTCGGCGGGTTCGATGGAGCCCAGGCCCAGTTGGGCCATGCGCCGGCGGTAGCCGTCGGCGGTGACGATGCCGACGCCCGCCCAGTAGCCCCAGTTCATCACCTTGACCGGGCAGTCGAGCCTGGTGGACAGCTGCTCGGCGAAGGCGTCGGCGAAGGTGCAGCCCGCCGCGTAGTTGGCCTGCCCGGGTGCCTTGAAGAACGCCTGCATCGAGGAGAAGAACGCGACGAAGTCCAGCGGCTGGCCCGCGAAGGCGTCGGCCAGGTTCACCGCCACGTCCGCCTTGGCCTCGTAGGTCGCGCGGAACCGGTCCTCGTCCATCCGGGCCAGGCTCTGGTCGCCGAGCACGATGGCGGTGTGCAGGACGCCGCGCACGGGGCCGTGCCGCCGCACGATCTCGTCACAGGCGCGGCGCAGGGCGTCGCGGTCGGTCGCGTCGGCCTGTACGTAGTCGGGCTTCGGGCCGTACGCGGCCAGGGCGTCCTGCCGTGCCGCGATGGCGACGTCCAGCGGGCGGCGGCCGATCCAGACCACCCGGGCGCCGTGGCGGCGCATCATGTGCTCGGTCCACACGACACCGATGCCGCCCGCGCCGCCGATGGCCACGATCACGCCACCGGGCTCGCACGGAAGGTCCGTCGTACCCGGCTCGGACACCTCCAGCAGGCGCTGGCGGTACCACTCGCCGTGCCGGTGGGCCAGGGCCTCGCCGCGGGGGTCGGCGGGCAGTTCCAGCAGTGCCGTCCAGGGCACCGGGGCACCGGCCTCGATGTCGGCGACGCGGACGCGCCAGTGGGGGTACTCCTTGGCCAGGGTGCCGAGGAGGCCGTGCACTCCGGCGTGGGCCGGGTCGACGTGGTCGTCGCCCGGGAGCAGGCGGGCCTGCCGGGTGATCGCGGTCAGGCCGAGGTCACGGGCGTCCGCGCCGTCTGCCAGAAGTGCCTTGATCAGACGGAACACAGCGAGCGCGCCGCCGGGCCGGGCGCCGGCCGGATCGCCGGGGGTGCCGGCCGGGGCGAGCCAGAAGACGTGCTCGGTGCCGGCGGGCAGCCGCGCGGCGAGCCGGTCGGCGGGCTCGTCGTCGTGGGTGTGCAGGACGGTGGCATCGGGGTGGTGGCGGCGCAGCTCGGCCTGTTCCTCGGCGGTACCGCCCAGCAGGACCACGCGGGCCCCCGGTGCGGGCAGCCGCGGGGAGGAGGTCGCGGGCAGGGCGTCCCACACCGGTGCCAGCAGTGCCGCGCGGGGGGCTTCGCCGGTCACCGGGGTCATCCGGCGGGAGGCGTAGCCGCGCAGGCTCACGCCGAGCCGTCCCTCGTCGTCGTAGAGGTCGATGTCCACTTTGGTCACGTCCCGGTCGGCCGAGGGCGCGTAGCCCTCGGTGTGGCGCAGGTGGGCCCACATGCGCTCGGTGGTGGGGGCGAAGATGTCGGCGGCGTCCAGTGCGAACGGCAGCGCGGGCGCGCCGCGGTGTTCGGCGAGGGCGCCGGTGGCGTCACCGTGGAGCGCGACGACGGCCTGGATGGCGCTGTCGAGCATCGCCGGGTGCAGTGCGAAGGCGCCGTCGGCACCGGCGGGCAGGACGAGGCGGGCCAGGACCTCGCCGTCGCCGACGGCGAGGGTGTCGACGGCGCGCAGGCGGTCGCCGTGCCGGATGCCGACGCCTTCGAGGGCGTCGTGGCACTGCTGCCGGGAGAGCGTGCGCGGGCCGCAGCGGGCACGCAGCGCGTCCAGCGGTGCCGGCGTGGGCGTGCCGGGCCGTGCGACCCGTCCCTGGGCGTGCACGGCCGAGCCGTCGCGCAGCACGCGGAAGGCGTCGCCGTCGAGGTCGACGCACAGCTCGGCACCGTTCTCCTCGACGGGGAACGGAGCGGGCCAGACGACGTCGCGCAGGCCCACCGGCGTGAAGGAGTCCCCGCTCGCGGCACGCCGCGCGGCCTCCAGCGTCAGCACGCCGGGCAGCACCGCCCGGCCGCCCACGTGGTGGTCCGCCAGGAAGAACTCCTGGCCGGTGAGGTGGAGGCGGTAGGCGGGGCCGTCCGGGGCAGCCTGCGGGGCCGGGGTGTCGATCCAGTAGCGCTGCCGCTCGAACGGGTAGGTCGGCAGCGGGACTTGGCGGCGCGCGGCGGGCGGGAAGCTCTCGGTGAAGCGGTCGACCTCACCGCGTACATAGGCCCGGGCCAGTGCGGTCGGCGTCAGTTCGCGTACGCCCCCGACGGGCCGGGGGTCGGCGGCGGTCTCGCCCTGCGCCACCGCGTCCCCGACGGTGCCGGACTGCCAGGCGCGCAGGTGTGCCGCGAGGGCAGGCAGGTCGGCGGCGACGACGGCGAGCCGGTGGGCGAAGTGACCGCGTCCGGCAGCGAGGCTGTAGGCGACCGCCGCGGCGGGCAGTCCGGGTTCGCGGTCGAGGTGGGCGAGCAGCCGCTCGACGACGGCGTGCAGTGCGGCCGGTGTGCGCGCGGACAGCAGGAACGCGTGCTCCCCGCTCGGTCCGCCGACCGCGGGGGCCGGGTACTCCTCCAGCACCACGTGCGCGTTGGTACCGGAGGCTCCGAAGGAGCTGACGGCTGCGCGGCGCGGCCCGTGCGCGGGCGTCGCCCACGGGCGCGGCGCGGTGGTGACGGTGAAGGGGCTGCCTTCGAGGGCGACGGCCCGGTTGGCCGCGCGGAAGTGCAGTATCGGCGGGATCTGCCGGTGTTCGAGGGCCAGCAGTGACTTGATGACACCGGCGATTCCGGCGGCGAACTGTGTGTGTCCCAGGTTGGTCTTGATGGAGCCGAGGACCGCGCTCCCGGTCGGAGCGCCCTCGAACGCGCGGGTGAGCGCGCGGAATTCGATCGGGTCGCCCAGCTGTGTGCCGGTGCCGTGTGCCTCGACGAGCTGGATGCCGCCCGGCTCGATGCCGCCGCGGGCGTGGACGTCGCGCAGGAGCTGTTCCTGGGAGGCCGCGCTGGGGGCGGTGATGCCGTTGGTGGTGCCGTCCTGGTTGATGCCCGAAGCGCGGACGACGCCGTAGATGTGGTCGCCGTCGCGCCGGGCGTCGGCGAGCCGCTTGAGGACGACCGCGCCCGCGCCCTCGCCCGGCACGAAGCCGTCGGCATCGGCGTCGAAGCTGTGGCAGCGACCGCCGGCCGAGAGCATGCCCGCGCGGCTCGCGGACTCGTAGAGCCGCGGGGTGGTCTGGATGAACACGCCGCCCGCGATCGCCATGTCTGCCGTGCCGTCGCGCAGGTCGCGACAGGCCAGGTGCAGGGAGACGAGCGAGCTGGAGCAGGAGGTGTCCGTGGTGAGGGCGGGGCCCTTGAGGTCGAGCTGGTAGGCGATCCGGGACGCCACGACCGACCCCATCGTACCCCACAGCGCCTGCGCCGGGGGATCCGCGTCCAGCTGGTCGTGGTAGTCCCCGGTGTAACAGCCCACGTACACACCGCAGTTGCGGTTGCGCAGGCGTTCGCCGGTGTAGCCGGCGTCCTCCAGCGCGTTCCAGCACTGCTCCAGGAAGATGCGCTGCTGCGGGTCCATGTAAGTGGCCTCGACCCCGGAGATGGCGAAGAACACCGGGTCGAACTGGTCGATTCCGCGGACGAAGCTGCCGGAGCGGCAGGTCACGTCCGGGCCGAGCGGCCAGCGGGTGACCGGCTCGACCAGGTCGTGCCCGGCCATCAGGTGGTCCCACAGGGCGCGCGGGTCCTCGGCGTCGGCGTAACGGGCGGCCATCCCGACCACGGCGATGGCGTCGTCGGCCGGGGACGCGGCGGGCGCCGGGGCCGCCGCCTGGGTGCGCAGCGTGTGGCCGTAGGCGCTGGTGATGAACGTGTGCAGGCGCTCGACGGTGCCGTGGTCGAAGAGGTCGGTGGTCTCCAGCTCGGTGCCGAAGGCCGCGTTGAGCGTGTGCACCAGGTTCACACCGAGGATGGAGTCCAGGCCGTAGTCCGCGAACGGGCGGCGGCGCTCGATCTCGGCGACCGGCATCTGCAGGGCCTCGCCCAGCGAGTCGAGCAGGACGCGCTCCACGTCCGCGGCCCCGGCCGCCGCCGTGCGGGGAGTGGCGGTCACCGGCGCGGGCCGCTCGCTCTCACCGGCGACCGGGTCGAACCAGAAGCGCCGGCCCGCGAAGGGGTAGCTGGGCAGGTGCACCCGCGCGGGGGTGTCGCCGCCGTGCAGGCGGGTCCAGTCCAGGGGCATGCCCTTGGCCCAGGAGGCGGCGAGCTCGCTGTGGTCACCACTGGTGATCCACCGGGCGACGAGCTCGCGGAGCTCGTCGCTCGAAGCCAGGGCGGCCAGGGTTTCCCGGGTGGCCTTGACCCGGCCGCGGTGCCACGGACCCGCGGCCTCGGGGTCGGCGAGGAAGCCGCGGAGCTGCTCCAGCCATGCGGTGGCCGTGCTCGCGACGAAGCACACGCGCTCGTCCATCGGCTCGCGGCCGGTCTGCAGAGTGGCCGCGACGGCCGCCAGGTCGACCGGGGTCTCGGTGTCGAGCCAGGCGGTCAGTTGGGCGGCCCGTGCGCGCAGGTCCTCGGGCGTACGGGCGGACAGGGGCAGCAGGACCGGACCGGCCGGGGCGGCGGGCGTGACGGCCGTGGTGCCCTGGTGCTCGGCGACGATCACGTGCGCGTTGGCGCCGCCCGCGCCGAAGGAGGAGATCCCGGCCATCCGCGGCCCACCGCCTTCGGGCCGCGGCCAGGGGGCGGCGGAGGTCCGCAGGGTGAACGGGGTGGCCGCGAAGTCGATGTCCGGGTTCGGCCGCTCGGCGTGCAGGGTGGGCGCGAACTCGCCGTGCCGCAGCTGCAGTACGGCCTTGGTCAGCCCCGCGATGCCGGCGGCCGCTTCGAGGTGGCCTATGTTCGACTTGGCCGAGCCGAGGGCGCACGCGCCGCTGCCGACGGCGTCGGGGGTGAACGCCTGGGTGAGGCCGTCGATCTCGACGGGGTCGCCGAGCCTCGTGCCCGTGCCGTGCGCCTCGATGTAGCCGATGTCGGCGGCGGACACCCCGGCGCGGTCCAGCGCCTCGCGGATCAGCGCCGCCTGCGCGCGGGGGTTGGGCACGGTGTAGCCGTTGCTGCGGCCGCCGTGGTTGATGGCGGAGCCGAGGATGACCGCGTGGATGGGGTCGCCGTCGGCCTCGGCCTTGGACAGCGGCTTCAGCAGCACCGCGCCGACGCCCTCGCCGGGGGCGAACCCGTCACCGCCGTCACCGAAGCTGCGGCAGCGGCCGTCGGTGGCGAGCATCCGGGAGCGGCACAGCTCGACGTACGTGGAGGGGTGCAGGTAGAGGTTCACCCCGCCGGCGATGGCCAGTTCGCAGGCGCCGTGGCGCAGGTGCTCGCACGCCTCGTGGATCGCGGTGAGCGACGCCGAGCACATGGTGTCGATGGGCATGCTCGGGCCGCGCAGGTCCAGCAGGTAGGACACCCGGTTGGCCAGCGACCCGAAGGAGGTGCGCGGGGCCGGCGGCACCCCGTCCGTCGCCGGGGGGCGGTGCCGGTCGAAGCCGGTCTTGGTGATCCCGGCGAAGACGCCGACTCGTGAGGCGTGCCGATCGGCGAGCCGCTGCCGGGTGTAGCCGGCGTCCTCCAGCGCCGACCACGCGCTCTCGATGAACAGCCGTTCCTGCGGGTCCATGTCGGCCGCGTCCCGGGGCGCGATTCCGAAGAACGCGGCGTCGAACCGGGCGAAGTCGTCCAGGAACGCGCCCCACTTGCTGTAGCTGGCGCCCTGCTGCACGGCGCGCTGGGCGTCCGGTTCGAAGAAGCCGTCCAGTGACCAGCGTTCAGCCGGGATCTCGCGGACGCTGTCGCGGCCGGCGCGCAGGTTGTCCCAGAAGGCCCCCACGGTCGGCGCGTCCGGGTAGCGCCCGCTCAGGCCGATGATGGCGATCGGCTCGGCCGCGCCCCCCGGGCGCGGCCGAGCCGTCGCCTGGGCGGCGGGGCGGTCCGGCGCCACGCTCCCGGCCGGGGTGTCACCGAGCCAGCGGTGGCAGCCGTCCGGGTGCTGCTCGGCGAGGTGGCCGGCCAGCTCGTGCAGCGTCGGGTACTGGTAGAGCAGCGTCTTGGGCAGCGCGCCGAACCATTGCGTGAAGCGGTGGTTGAGCCGGGTGACGGCCAGTGAGTCGATGCCGAAGCTGTCCAGGGGCGCGGCGGCGTCCAGCCTCGCCGCGTCCAGCCGCAGCGTCTCGGCGACGAGTTCCTTCAGCCGGGGCAGCACCCGTGCCCGCAGTCGCACGGCCTGCGTCCCTTCCTCGTCCACGTCGCTCTCCCCTTCCATGACCAGCAGGTGTGGTGTGCCGAGCGCGAGCGCGCCGTACAGCGCGCGCAGCGCGGTGTCCGTCTCCAGGGGGCGGCCGAACCGCTCGGTGAGCGCGGGGACGTCCTCGGCCGGGACGCTCATCCCGCCGTCGCGCCACAGCGGCCAGGCGATCGAGACGCTCCGGCCGTGGCCCTCCCCCGCGGCCACGAGAGCGGCGCGGTGGGTCTGGTAGGCGTCCAGGAACCCGTTGGCGGCGGCATAGTCGGCCTGGCCGGCGTTGCCCAGCGTCCCGGCGCCGGAGGAGAACGCCGCGAGGAAGTCCAGCGGCAGGTCGCGGGTGGCCTCGTCGAGGTGCACCAGCCCGGCGGCCTTGGGCGCGAGCACCCGCTGGGCGTCCCGGTGGGACTTGCGGATCACGAAGGCGTCGCTGATCACGCCGGCCGCGTGCACGATGCCGTCGAGTCGGCCGTACCTGCGCACGAGGTCGCCGACCAGTTCCGCCACGGCCGCGCGATCGGTGACGTCCACCCGGCGGTACTCGCCCCACGGGCCGGGCTCCCGCACCGCCGAACGCCCGCACAGGACGATCCGGGCGGCGGGGACGTGCCGCGCGATGTCGGCAGCGAGCAGCCGCCCGATACCGCCCGCTCCCCCGGTGATCAGGTAGACCCCGCCGGCCTTCCACACCGGTGCGTCCGTCACCTGCGGGGCGGCATCCCATGCGCGGACCTGGCGACGGCCGTCGGTGTAGCGGATGTGCTCCTGCTCCTGCCCGAACTCCGCCTGGAGCACCTCGGCGAGTTCCTCGCCCGACGGCCACCGCGTGAACTCGATCAACTGGCCGTGCAGCGCGGGGTCCTCCTGGGTGGCGGTGCGCAGCATGCCGATCAGGCCCGCGTAGCCGTACGGCGTGGCCTCACGGCAGACGACCTGCACCCGGCAGGGGCCGCCGGCCGGCTGGTCCATCAGCCGCTGGAGCTCTCCCAGCAGCCGGGTCGCCGCGTGCTCGTAGGCCGCGGCGGGCCCGTCGGCACGGCTCTCCACCCGGGCGACGGACACGCCCGGCAGGTCCCGGCGCAGGACTGTCACGTCCTGCTCGGCGACGTCGCACAGCACGACCAGCCGCCGGGCTCCTGCCGGCGTGGCCTTCCCTCGCACCGGTTCGTCGCGCCAGCTCGGCACACGAAGGATGTTTCGACTCAAGTTCGTTCCGTTCTGGGTTCGTGGGGCGGCGGGGCCGCCTGATCCAGGGAGGAGGCAGGGAGGGAAAGCCTCAGGGCCGGCTCAGGGCGTCCGGGCAGGCACGCCCGTCGAGGACCGCGTCGAGCAGCGCCACGGCTGCGGCGGAGTCGAAGGCGGTACCGCCGCCGGGCAGCGGGGCGGGGGCCTCGTCGCTCGCGGGCGCCCAGTAGCGGTCGCGGGCGAAGGGGTAGGCGGGCAGCCGCACGGTGCGCCGCTCACCGGCGGGATGCGTCGCCCGCCAGTCGACGAGCGCGCCGTCGCACCACAGGGACGTCACGTCGTCGAGCCGCCCGTCACGCAGCGCCCGGGTGACCTCCGCGGTCTGCTCCGGCTCACGCCGCACCCCGGTGCCGCGCGACCGCTTGATGCCGCCGGTGTGCCAGCCCGAACGCGCGTCCCCGGCGAGGAAGCGGCCCAGCACACCGAGGACGTCCTCGATGCTCCCGGCGACGAAGCCCAGGCGCTGCTCCATCGCTTCCCGGCCGACCTGGAGGGTGAACGCCAGGTCCGCGAGGTCGGGGGTACGTGCGTCGCGGCGAGCCTGTTCGAGGAAGTCCCGCAGCCGTCCGGCCGAGGCCCGCAGCCGGTCACCGTCCCGGGCGGACAGCACGATGGCCTGGGGCACGGTCGTGCGGGCCGGCGAGATCCGGGGCGCGGGGGGTGCCTCGAGCACGACGTGGGCGTTGGCCCCGCCGAAGCCGATGCTGCTCACCCCGGCCCGCAGCGGCCACTCCCGCCCGGCAGCGTCGGCGCGCGGCTCCCAGCGGCGCAGCTCGCGCACCACGTCGAAACCGCCGTCGGCGAGCGGCAGGTGCGGATTGAGCCGGTCGCAGTGCAGAGTCGGCGGCAGCTCACCGTGGCGCATGGCGAGCAGCACCTTCAGCACTCCGGCCAGACCCGCGGCCGACTCCAGGTGACCGATGTTCGTCTTCACCGAGCCGAGCGCGCACGGCCGAGGACCGTGCGGCGGTTTGCCGTCCGCGGCGCGCAGGGTGCGGTAGGCGCTGGCGAGGGCGTTGACCTCGACCGGGTCGCCCAGCGCGGTGCCCGTGCCGTGCGCCTCGACGTAGCCGATGCTGTCCGGGTCGATGCCGCGCATGGCGTCCTGGATCAGCGCGGCCTGTGCCTTGCCGTTGGGGGCCGTCAGGGATCCGGCGCGGCCGCCGTGGTTCTCGGCGCTGCCGCGGACGACGCCCCAGATGGCGTCGCCGTCCCGCTGCGCCTGGGCGAGCGGTTTGAGCAGCACCACGGCGACGCCCTCGGAGCGAACGTAGCCGTCCGCGTCGGCGGAGAAGGTCTTGCAGCGGCCGTCCGGGCTGAGCATCCCCGCCATCTGTGTGGCGGCGAAGGTGTCGACGCTCAGCAGCAGGTTGACCCCGCCCGCGAGGGCCATGTCGCAGCGGCCCGACCGGATGCTCTCCACGGCACGGTGCAGCGCGATGAGCGAGCTGGAGCAGGCCGTGTCGACCGGTTCGCTCGGCCCGTGCACGTCCAGGACGAAGGAGATCCGGTTGGCCAGCATCGAGTGCGCGTTGCCGGTGGCGGTGAAGCCGTCGGGAGCCACGCCGCTGGCGTTGAGCAAGTGGTGGTAGTCGCTGCCCGAGACGCCGAAGTAGACGCCGGTGTTCTCCGGCAGCCGGGCCGGGGCGTAGCCGCCGTTCTCCAGCGCGGCCCAGACGGTCTCCAGCGCCAGGCGGTGCTGCGGGTCCATCAGCTCCGCTTCGAGCCGCGAGAGGTGGAAGAAGTCCGCGTCGAAGCGGTCCACTCCCTCGATCCGGCCGGCGAACTTCGGGAAGTCCGCCCGAGCGACGGTCTCGGCGTAGCGCCCGTCGAACCGGTCGCCGGGGTAGTCGCCGATCAGGTCGGCGCCCGTGCGCAGCCGCTGCCAGAAGGTGTCGAGGTCGTCCGCGCCGGGGAAGCGCCCTGCCGCGCCGACGATCGCCACGGCGCCGTCGTCGGGAACGGGCTCGGACCGGCGGGCCGGCTCGGGTGTCTCGGGTGCCGCGGGCATCTCGGGTGCCGCGGGGGTTGTCAGCTCCGAGCCGTAGCGCTCCAGCAGGTGCTCGGTGAGGCTGCGGATGTCGGGGCACTCGAAGAAGACCGCCGGAGTGAGGTCCGCGCCGAGGATGCCGTTGAGCTCCGAGGACAGCTTGGCCAGTGTGATGGATTCGAAGCCGTACGCGTGGAAGTGCGTGTCGACGTCGATGTCGGCCAGGTCGAACTTGAGGAGGTCGGCGACGGTCTCGCGCAGGATGTCGACGAGCGCGGACTTCCCGTCCGCCGCGGCCTCGAGTGCCGGAGGGGGAGCAGCCGTTCGGTCGGCCGTCGACTGTCCGTCCGGCTCCGCACGCGACGCCCGGGGCAGGGCGACCGGCGCCCGATCGGCCTCGCCCCGCAGCGCCGCCGGGAGCGTGCCGCCGGTGAACTCGGCGTCCTCGATCCGGCCCAGTACGCGGCCGTGTTCGTCGAGGAAGGCCGCCTGGAAGACGGCACCGGACGTCCGCTCCAGCACGATGGCCCGGGTGTGCTCCACCCGCTCGCCGTACGCGGAGCCGACCCGTGTCACGGCCGCCTCCGTCCGGCCCAGTGCGTGCTGGACGCCCTGGACGAGCCCGACGAGCACCCATGCCGGGAGCTGTACCCGCTGCTTGTGCGGGTCCTGGCACATCGGGGGTTCGGCGACCCGGACGAGCAGCCGGTGCCCGTCCAACTCGGTGACGCTCTCGACGCTGCGCGCGTACGGCCGGGCGTCGATGTCCGATTCGGCGAGCCCGGCGTAGAAGCCGTCCTGGTCGAGGGTGGCCGGGTCGCCGAGCGGCTGCGGCATCGACGCGGTCGCCTCGGGCGCCGCCTGCTCGATGTCGGCGGCGAACCCCAGGGTGGCCTCGTCTGCGTGCCACAGTTCGACGCGGTGCGAGCCCGACCCGGTCGTGCCGAGCCGCCATTCGAACGTCTCCACGGCGTCCGCGGGCGACGGCAGCGCGGCCCATCGGGCGTCGCGCAGCCGCAGCGGCCCCTCCAGCCCGGCGAGCCGGGCGAAGGCCAGTGCCGCGTCCAGCAGCGCCACGGTGGCGTAGCGACGCTTGCGGCCGACGGTGTGGACGTAGTCGAGCAGGTCGTCCCCGCGCAGCTCCAAGGCGTAGCGCACGCCGTTCAGGTCCGACCGGTTGGCGCCGATCCACGGGTGTGCCCGCCGGGTGAAGGCCAACGGCCGCAGCACGCTCGGCGCGTCGTCGTACTCGGGGTACCAGCAGCGCACCTGGTCGAAGGGGTAGGCCGGGAGCGACAGCTTGGCCGGGCGGGTTCCCGTCGGCCACAGCAGGTCCCAGTCCGGTCCGGCGCCGCCCGCCCAGTGGCGCGCCAGCGCGGACAGGTCCGCGTCGCGCAGGGCCTGCTCGACGATGGCGGCGTCGGCGGTGCGCCGCTGCCTCAGCGTGCTCACGGTGAAGTGCACGCCGCGGGGCGGATCGAGTGCTTCGGCGGTCCAGTCGATCTCGGACAGCCGGGCGAGCCGGGTGAGCGCGTCGGACATGTCATCGGCGACGAACGCCAGTCGGCACGGCAGTTCGTTCTTGCCGGTCTGCAGGGTGTAGGCGAGCGCGTCCAGGCCCGGTGCGGTGTCCCGCACGTACTGATGCGTGTCACGCAGCACCGTCCGCAAGGCCTGGGGAGTCATGGCGGAGAACACCAGCAGTTGCGGCCGGCCGCTGTCCGGCGCCGCGACGACGCTCCCGTCGTGCTCCTCGACGACGATGTGGACGTTGATGCCGCCCGCGCCGATGGACGTGACGCCCGCCCGGCGGGGGACCTCCTCGCCGCCGATCAGGGGGCGGCGCCACTCCGCACGGTGACGCTGCACCACGAACGGCGTATTCTCGAACTCGATCGCGGGGCTCAGCGTCTCCGCGTGCAGCGACGGCGCCAGTGTGCGGTGCTTGAGCTGGAGCAGCACCTTGGTCAGGCCGGCCAGGCCCGAACCGGACAGCAGGTGTGCCACGTTGGACTTGACCGAGCCGATCGCGCAGAACTCCCGGTCCTGGGTGTCGCGGCCGAACGCCAGGCTCGCGCCCTTGATCTCGATCGGGTCGCCGAGGGAGGTCGCCGAGCCGTGACCCTCCAGGTAGCTGATCGTCCGCGCGTCCACTCCGGCGTCGTCGAGCGCCTTCTCGATGGCGCGTGCCTGCTGCCGCGGGCTCGGCACCGTGAAGCCGTTGCGCACCCCGGCGTTGGTCATGCCGCTGCCCTTGATCACGCCGTAGACGTGGTCGCCGTCGGCCACCGCCTCCGCCAGCGGCTTGAGCACGAGCGCGCCGACGCCTTCACCGAGGATCGTGCCGTCGGCACCGAGGCCGTAACTGCGCACGACACCGGCGGACTTGGTGGTGAAGTGCGCCTGCGAGGTGGCGATCAGGTCGAACGGGTGCAGCATCAGGTTGATGCCGCCGACGACGACCATGCGGCACTCGCCGCCGCGCAGCATCCGCACCGCCTGGTGCACGCATGCCGACGAGGAGGAGCACATCGTGTCGAGGAACGCCGACGGCCCGGTGAAGCCGTAGTGGTACGACAGCATGTTGGCCATCACGCCGATCTCGCTGCCGCTGGTGGCGGTGCCGCGGGTCAGCATGTTCTGGAAGCCGTAGAACGAGTAGCTGTTGTTCATCGAGCCGACCAGTACGCCGACGTCGCTGTCGTAGCGGCGCTTGAGCGTCTCGCGTGAATAGCCCGCGTCCTCCATCGCCGTCACGCCCGCTTGCAGGAACAGCCGGACCTCCGGGGACAGCAGCTCGGCGTCGCGCTGGGAGATGTTGAAGTAGCGCGGGTCGAACGCCTCGACGTCCCGGAGGAACGTACCGGTCCTGACGACCGTCTTCCCCTGGACGTCACGCTCGTCGAAGTAGATGTCGCTGTGCCGCCACCGCGATTCGGGGACCGGTTCGAAGCTGTGACGGCCCTCGCTGAGCAGCTCCCAGAACTCCTCCAGCGTGTCGGCGCCGGGATAGCGCCCGGCCATGCCGATCACCGCGATGTCGTGCCGCTCCGGGTCGGTCCACGGCGCGGGGGTGCGTGCTTCGACGGCCGCGGACGTCCGCGGGACCGGTGCCGTTGCAGCGGGCGCCTCGACGACCGGCGTCTTTGGGACCGTGTGCCCGGTAGGGGGTTCCTCGGGGGCGAAGAGCTCCAGCAGGCGGTCGCGGTGCTCGGCGACGAAGTAGTCCGCCACGCCCTGGAGATCGACGTGCTCGAAGAACAGCGTCTTGGGCAGCGACCCGAAGGTGTCCTCCAGCTTGCTGGTCAGGTCGACGATGGAGATCGAGTCGATGCCGTAGGTCTCCAGCTTCTCCTCGACCAGGATGTGCTCCGCGTCCTGCCGGGTCACCTCGGCGAAGAGGTTGCGCAGGTGCTCCTGCGTGCGGGCGCCGAGTTCACGCTCGTCCAGGACGGCCGGCGCGGCGCTCGTCCGCTGCGGTACGGGCCGCGCGGCGCGGTCCAGTCCCGCGTAGACGCGCAGCTTGGGCCTGTCCCCGAACAGCACCACGCGGCGGACGGGTGTGTCGGTGCGCAGCGCGCGCTCCAGCGCGTCCAGACCGGCCTCGCTCGGCAGCGGCACGGTGCCGGTGCGCTTGCGCAGGTAGGCCAGGCTGGCGTCGTCCACCCGCATGCCGCCGTCGGCCCACAGCGGCCAGTCGACCGAGCGGGTCACACTGCCGGATGCCTGCCGCCGTGCGGCGAACGCGTCGAGGAAGGCGTTGGCGGCGGCGTAGTCGGCCTGCGCGGCGTTGCCGAACGCGCCTGCCACCGAGCCGAACAACAGCAGGAAGTCCAGGCCGCTTCCGCGGGTCGCGGCATCGATGTGCGCGACGCCGTCCACCTTGGGCGCGAGCACGGCGGCGGTGCCCGCGAGCGGCTTGTTCGCGAGGTAGCCGTCGTCGAGCACACCGGCCGCGTGGAACACCCCGTCGAGCCGGCCGTGCTCCGCGCGGATGGCCGCCACCGTCGTCCGTACGCCGTCCGCGTCCGTGACGTCGGTCCGGCGGTACGCCACCGCTCCGTGGGGCAGTCGCGCCCGCAGCTCGTCGACCGCCGTGCTCCCGGCCGACCGGCCGCTGATGACCACCGTCGCGCCGTAGCGTCGGCACAGCCGCTCGGCCAGCAGTTGGCCGAGCCCGCCGGCTCCCCCGGTGATCCAGTACACGCCGCCGTCACGGAGCAGGCTCTCCCCCACGTCGGCGTGCGGCAGTTCGACGGTCTCGTGGCGCAGTCGGCGGCCGTCCGGGGTGTAGGCGACCTCGGTGTCCTCCCCGGCGCCCGCCTCCGCCCGTACGACGCGCTCGAAGCGGACGGCGTCGCGGGAGTCCCACCCGTCGAGGAGCACCAGCGCGCCCGTGAAGGACGGGTTCTCCTGGTGCGCGGTCTTCAACAGCGCCGCCAGTGGGGCGTAGACCGGCGACTCGGGCGCTCCGGGCGCGACGACGAGCACGCGCCGCCCCTGCCCGAGCAGTCGCTGGACGTGCGGGTAACAGGCCTGGAACGCGGCCTTCATCGCGGTCGCGTCGGTGGCGCCCGCGGGGACCGCCAGGTGCTCGACGTCCATGCCCAGTCGCGCGGCACTCGCCGCGACGAGGTCCGGGTCCAGCGCGGCGTTCAGCACCGTCATCGGCCCGGTCGGTCCGGCCACGGGAGCCACGGCCTCCGACCAGCGGCCGGTGACCTCGATGAGCTCACCTTCCGGGGCAGCGCTCACGGACCCGGCGGCGGGCAGTGCCCTGGAGGTGTATCCGGTGAACCGCACGCACAGCCGGCCGTTCTCGCCGATCAGGTCGATGTCGACCGCCGCCTTGTTCCCCCGGGCGCTGTCCGCGGGCCTCAGCCACGCCCACATCGTCGGGGTCGTCGGCGCGTGGACGAGGAGGCCGTCCAGGGCGAACGGCACCGCGGGCGCGGACGGCTCACGCCAGCCGCCGTCCGCCGAGCCCAGGGCCAGGGCCGCGAGGAGGGCGCTGTCGAGGATCGCGGGCTGAAGCCGCATGCCCGCCGGGGCGTCGGCGGGCAGCCGCAACTCGGCCAGGACACCCTCCTGTCCGCGGTGCAGCGTGTGCAGAGCGCGCAGCGCGGGGCCGTGCTCGATGCCGCTGGCCCGCAGCGCGGCATACCCTTCGGCGACGTCGACGCTCCGGGGGTGCCGCTCGCGCAGCGCACCCAGATCCGTCGTGTCCACCACGGCCGCGCCGTACTCGACCCGGCCGCTGGTGTACGCCGTGCCCTGCTCGTCGGTGATCGCGTAGTCGTAGCCCTCGCCCGCGGCGGTCAGCAGGAGCCGTGCGGACAGCACCGTGTCCGCGACGATCAGCGGGCGGATCCATACCGCGTTGCGGACGCGCGGCGCCTGTCCGGCGCGGGTGCCCGCCACGACCGCCTGCCCGGCCGCCGCCGCGACGAGTTCCAGCGCCACCACGCCCGGGACGATCCGGACGCCGTTGACCACGTGGTCCCGTACGAATCCTTGCGTGGCGTCGAAGCGCACGGGGAACGACCAGCCACCGTCGTGCGCCCGCCCCTCGCCAAGCGGCGCGGGAGCCTCCGCCGTACGACTCGGCTCCGGCTCGCCGGCCGGGCGGAACCAGTGCGGGGTGCGTGCGAACGCGTAGCCCGGCAGGTGCACGCGCCGGCCCTGTTCCGGCCACTGTGCCCAGTCAACCGGCAGGCCCTGGGCCCACGCCGCCGCGAACTTCTCCCTGCGGCCCTGCTCCAGCCAGCGCTCGGCCAGCGCCGCCAGGTCGTCCGCGTCCAGCCCGTCGGGGCCCTTTGCGTCCGCGCGGCCGCGGAGGCAGTCCGTGGGGGGCGTCTCCCCCGCGGCGACGCTCTCCAGCTGGGCCGCCCACTCGCCGAGGCCGCTCGCGCGGAACACCACCCGCTCGCGCATCGGCACCCGGCCCTCGCGCAGCGTGCGCGCGACATCGGTCAACGACAGCGGATCCCCGTTCTCGACGCGGCCGCGGGCCCAGTGGGCGAGCGCGGCGCACGTCTCGCGGAGCCGCTCCTCGTCCTTGGCCGACACCGGCAGCCACTGTTCGCCGGTGTCCTCGGTGACGGTGACCGGGTCACCGGATTCCAGCAGCACATGGGCGTTCGTCCCGCCGAACCCGAACGAGCTGACGCCGGCACGCAGCGGTGCGGATTCCCCGGCGCCCCAGTCGACGAGGCGGTCCACGACGTACAGCGGACTGCCGTCCAGCTTGATGAGGGGGTTGAGCTTGCGGAAGTTGACCGTGGCGGGCAGCTTGCGGTGGCGCATGGCGAGGATCACCTTGAGCATGCCCGCCACCCCTGCGGCACCCTCCAGATGCCCGATGTTGGTCTTCACCGAGCCGACGCCGCAGCGGTGTTCGGCCGCGGGCCGGTCCGCGTTCAGCTCGGCGAAGGCCTGCTTCAGACCGCGGATCTCGATCGGATCCCCGACGGGCGTGCCGGGGCCGTGCGTCTCGACGTAGGTGACGCTCTCGGGCTCGATGCCCGCCCGGCGGTAGACGTCGGTGATCAGCTCGGCCTGGGCGGCCGGGTTGGTGACGGTCAGGGAGCTGGTGCGCCCGCCGTGGTTGCTGCCGATGCCCTTGATCACCGCGTGGATGGCGTCGCCGTCACGGCGGGCGTCCGCGGCCCGCTTGAGCAGGACGACGCCGCCGCCCTCGCCCCGCACATAGCCGTTGGCGTCCGCGTCGAACGCGCGGCAGAGCCCGTCGGGCGAGAGCATGCCCGCCTTGGCGAAGGCGATGAAGTGCCGGGGCGACCACGTCAGGTTGACCCCGCCGGCGAGGGCCTGGTCGCAGTCGCCGTTGTGCAGCGCCTGCACCGCCTGTTGCACCGCGACGAGCGAACTGGCGCACGCGGTGTCGTTGACGACGCTGGGGCCGCGGAAGTCGAAGTGGTGGGACACGCGGTTGGCGATGATCGCGTAGGCCGCGCCGGTCGGGTAGTAGGCGTCGATCTCCTCGACTTCCCGCTCGATCAGCTCGGCGTAGTCCCAGTGGCAGACCCCCATGAAGACGCCGGTGCGCGAACCCGCGATCCGGTCGGCGCGGTATCCGGCGTCCTCGAGCGCGTGCCAGCTCAGTTCCAGGGCCATCCGCTGCTGCGGGTCCATGGACTGCGCCTCGCGAGGAGAGATCTTGAAGAAGTCCGCATCGAAGCAGTCGATGTCGTCGACGAAGCCGCCCCACACGCTGTTGGTCTTGTTGAACTCGCGGCGCGGGTGCCCGAGGTGGTCCTCCTTGCGCCAGCGGCGCGCAGGCACCTCGCTGATCAGCGAGCGCCCCGCGGCCAGGTGGTCCCAGAACTCCTCCGGGGTGCGCGAGCCGGGCAGCCGCAGGGACAGACCGACGACGGCGATGTCCTGGTCCTCGGCGGGAGCGCCGGATTCCGTCTTCACAGCACGTTCTCCGTCCTGGCCGACAGGGCACTGCTGCGCCGGTCGACGACGTTCAAAGGGATACCGAGCGGAGCGTGGCGGCGCGCGTGCCCGCGCACGTACCAGTGGTGCAGCCAGACCGTCGAGGCCAGGAGGACGAACGCCTGGTTCTCCTTTGTGCCGATCCCCTCCGGGGGGCTGTCGAAGACGCGGTCGGTGAACCGCCGCACGAAGCGCGGGTCCAGCACACCGATCTCCTCGAGGGTGCCGGGGTCGGTCAGCAGCTCGCGGTAGTGCGGGCGGGACCGGACGAACGCGGCACTGTCCGGGGCGCGGTAGGGGAACTTCCCCTTCCTGACGATCCGTTCGGGCAGCACATCGGCGTAGGCCTGCTTGAGCAGGTACTTCTCGTCGAAGGAGTCCCCGAACCGCAGGTTGAGCGACGCCGCCCGGCGCACCACGGCGGGGTCGAGGAACGGGCAGCGGTTCTCCACACCGTGCGCCAGCGCCATCCGCTCGCCCTGGGTCGACAGCAGATAGCCGCTCAGTAGGGTGCGGAATTCCAGCCACTGTGCCTTCTGCACCGGGGACAGCCGCGCGTAACCGGGCTCGCGCGCCACCAGCTCCTTGACGGCCGCGAACGGATCGCCCGCGTCCCGCAGCAGGCGGGCGGCGAACCGGCCGTTCTGGAACCGCATCTGGTGCGAGAAGAGGCCGGGCAGGCTCTCCTCAGTGAACTGCCGGTAGAGCCCCAGCATGCGGCGGTGGCCGTCCGCCCCGTTGAAGTGGCGCAGGTAGGGGTGGAGCTGCCCCATCCTGCGCATGCGGGTGTCGTCGTCCAGCTCGTGCCACGCCGAGAGCAGCTGGGTGTCCTTGAAGATGCCGTATCCCAGGAACGCCTCGTCCGCGCCCTCGCCGCTGAGGACGACCTTGATGCCCTCGCTCCGCACGTGGCCGGCCAGCAGGTACATCGGTACGAACGCGGTACGGAAGACGGGCACCTCGGCGTGCCGGACAGCTTCCGGGAAGGCGTCGACGATGTCGGAGTCCTTCACCCGTACCGTGGAGTGCCGCGTGCCCAGGTGCTTCGCCAGCTCGTCCTGTTCGGCCGACTCGTCGAACTCCGCGTCCTCGAACTGGATCGAGAACGTCCGCAGGGGGCGGTCGGTCCGCCGCGCGGCGATGTGCGCGATGATCGACGAGTCCAACCCGCCGGAGGCGTACACCCCGACCTCCACGTCACTGCGCAGCCGTACGTCGACCGCGGCCTCCAGCTCCGCGCGGACCAGCCCGACGGCCTCCTGCTCGGACTCCGGCGCCGGGCCGGCGGTCAGGTCGAGGCTCGCCCAGCGGCCGCGTCGGACCGTGTCCCCGCGCACGGAGAGGTACTCGCCCATCGGGATCTGCTCGATTCCGCGGTAGCCGCTCTGGCCGGGCAGCGGGGCCCAGGTGGCGTAGATCGAGGACAGTTCGCGTGCGTCGAAGTCGAAGCTGAAGCCCGGGTAGGCCAGGAACGCCTTCATCTCGGAGGCGAACAGCCATGCGCCCTCGTGCCGGGCCACGAACAGCGGCCGCTTGCCGAACCGGTCGCGCGCCAGGTGCAGCTCGCCGGTGGTGGTGTCGAAGACGGCGAACGCGAAGGCGCCGTTGAACCTGGGCAGGCAGTCGTGGCCCCAGGCGGCCCAGGCGTTGAGGACGACCTCGGTGTCGGACCCGGTGCGGAAGGTGAAGCCGCGGCCGGTCAACTCGTCGCGCAGTTCACGGTAGTTGTACAGCTCGCCGTTGTAGCAGAGCCAGTAGCGGCCGTCGGCGCTGCCGACCGGCTGCGAGCCGCTGGACAGGTCGATGATGCTCAGCCGTACCGTGCCCATGGCCAGGCGGTCGTCGAGGAAGCAGCCCGCTTCGTCCGGGCCGCGGTGCTCGATCTGTGCGAGCATGTCGTGGATCACGTGCTGGTATTCCCGCGGGTGCAGGGAGCTTTCGTGGAAGCCGGCTATTCCGCACATCGGGTCACCGGCTCCCGACGGTCCGCGCACGGGCCGCGTCGACGAACTCGACGATGCCGGACAGCGAGACCATGATGTTGCCGAGGAGTTCCTCCTCACCGAAGGAAACGTCGTATTCCTGCTCGATGTGGGCCATCAGCGAGACGTAGCCGAACGAGTCGAGGATGCCCGCCTTGAACAGGTCGGTGTCCTCGGTGATCTCCGAGTCGAACTCGAACATCAGCCGTTCTTCCATGTACTTCTTGATTTCCTGCTTCATGGCTGTCCTCACCGTCGAAATGGTTGGTCCGGACGCGCGCCGGTGCCCGACGCCCGTGAATGCTTCGCTGCTTCGGCGCGGTGCTACGCGACCGCGAGCCCGGCGCGGACGACCCGGGCCAGCGCGGGCCACTGGGCCCGGATGAAGAAGTGGTCGCCGGGGAACCGGTGGGTGGTCAGGGGACGGGTGCTCTCCCGTTGCCAGGCGTCGACGTCGGCCTGGGTGAACCACTCGCTCTCACCGGTCATGGCGGTGACGGGCACGTCCAGTGGCGGCGCGTCCTCGTGCTCATAAGCGCCCAGCGCGGCGAAGTCGGCCCGCATGACGCGCTCGTAGTAGGCCATCAGGTCCTCGTGCTCCCATAGCTCCGCCGGGATGCCGCCGAGCTGCTTCAGGTGCGCCCAGAAGGCGTCGGTCGGCAACTCCCACGTATGGCGCTCCCGGCTCGGTATCGCCGGTCCGCTCTCGCCGGAGACGAACAGGTGGGCCGGTGCGGGCAGGCCCTCCTCGCGCAGCCGGTGGCAGAGCAGGAAGGCCAGCCGGGCGCCGAGGCTGTGGCCGTAGAGGGCGTACGGGGCGTCGAGCCGGTTCCGCAGCTGCCGGAGCAGGTCGTCGACAATCGCCGGGAGTTCCCGCAGCAGGGGTTCGGAGGACCGCCGGCCCCGGCCCGGCCGCTCCAGCGTCACCACGTCGACGTCCGGGAGGTGCTCGGTCAGGCCCGCGTAGGCGCGCTCGTCGCCTCCGGCGTAGGCGACGCAGAACAGCCGGGGCCGTGCCGTGCCCGCCGCGCGGGCAGGGGGCGCGGCGGCCGTGCGGATCTGCTCGACCATGCGTGTCAGGACCTGTCCTTCGCCCACCTGCCGGCAGTCCTCGGCGGACGTGCGCTCCAGCAGGTAGCGGATGCTTTCCAGCCACCTCACCGACCCGGAGATCTGCTCGCTCAGCGTCGCGGCGATGTCCTGCTCCACGTACGGCCGCGCGGTGAGGTTGGCGATCACCGTGGCCCGCAAGGGGGAGAACCGGAAGCCTTTGAGGAAGGCCGCGAACTCGTCACGGGCCGGAGCCATGAACCGCGAGTGGAACGCGGCCGACACCTTCAGCGGGGCGACCCTGATCCGGCGCTCGTCGAGAACCCGGCGGGCCCGCTCGATCTCGTCACGGGCCCCGGACAGCACGATCTGAGTGGGGGTGTTGATATTGGCGACATCGAGCCGGGAAAGGCCCTCCTCGTCGAGGAAGGCGCGCAGGTCGCTCTCACTCATCCCCACGACGGCGAGCATGGCCCCGTCCGAGATCCGGGCCATGAGCTCGCCCCGCTTGATGACGAGCTTGAGGCCGGTCTCGAAGTCGAAGGCGCCGGCGGCGTGCAGGGCGTTGTACTCCCCGAGGCTGTGGCCGAGCAGGTAGTCACCCTCGGGTTCGCCCCGCTCCAGGGAATCCCGGTAGGACAGGGCGTTGACGACGTAGAGCGCGGGCTGGGTGAAGCGCGTGTCGTTCAATCGCCTGTCGGGGTCCGCCAGGCACAGCCGGGGGAGGTCGTAGCCGAGGACGTCGTTGGCCATGGCGGTCGGCTGCCGGAAACGCTCGAAGAGTCCGGCCCCCATTCCCCGGGCCTGGGACCCCTGCCCGGGGAAGAGCACGGAGCGCGTTCCCGCGGTGGAATCCCTCACGCCGGACTCCTGTCGGCCCGTTCTCGGGTCATGGCCGACTTCCCCGTACAGGTGACGAGCGCCGGTGCGCCCCGCTTCGCGAGAGCCACCGAAATCGTGGCGGGCAAACGACACGGCGGTACTCCTCAGGTGAATGCCTCTTGGCGATCCGACGGTTCAGTGGAGGGCATGGCGACGGCTGTCATCAGGCCGGTTCATGCGCTCCCGTTTCGGCGGCGGTTCCCGACACGGGGAATCCTGCGTCACCACCCTTGCGGTCCCCTGGTCAGGACGCTGGCTGTCCCTTGCCACCGCTTGTGGCCGAATTCCGGCATCCTTGACGAACCCTCTGTGAAATCCCTGCCGTTACCTTGCCGACCGCTGAGTCGTGGTCTTGGAATGCGTCGTGCACTATGCCAAGATCCAATTGATGGTCCGGCCTCGCATCGTCGACCGTTCGTCAGCACAGTCGCGCGTGCAAGAACGATTGGGAGCCACATGCCCACATCCCCGATACCGGGTCCGCCGGCGACCGGCCCCGCGGAACCCCTGCTGAACGTTCTGGGCCCGATGTCGGCACGCCACGGCGGACAGGACTTCCCACTCGGCCCACCCCGCAGACGCGCGCTGCTGGCCCTGCTGCTCATACGCCTGGGGCGCGTGGTGCCGACGGAACTGCTCGTCGAGGAACTGTGGGGCGAGGACCCACCGCGCCAGGCCGTCGCCACGCTCCAGAGCCACGTCTCCCATCTGCGCCGCGCACTGCACCCGGCGGACGGGCCCGGCCGCCCGTCGGTGCTGCGTCACCGGGCCCCCGGCTACGTCCTGGAACTCGATCCCGAACAGATCGACGTCTGCCGCTTCGAGCGCCTGGTGACCGACGGGCGGCGGCTGCTGGAACGGCGTGAACCGCTCACCGCCCGGAACCGGCTCACCGAGGCGCTCGGGCTGTGGCACGGCTCGCCCTACGGGGAGTTCGACGGCCACCCGCCGCTGAGCGACGAGGGCACACGGCTGGAACAGGTCAGGCTCACCGCCGTGGAATCCTGCGCGGAAGCCCAGCTGGCCCTGGGAGCGGCCGAGGAGGTCGCCGCGGAACTGGAGCGCGAGGCACGCAGCCACCCGACGCGAGAACGCCTCGTCGGCCACTTGATGACCGCGTTATCCCGGCTCGGACGGCAGGCGGAGGCGCTGGAGGTGTACGAACGGACGCGTCTCCACCTGGTCGAGAAGTTCGGCGTGGACACCGCCCCTGAACTCCGGCGGATCCGGACCGCGATCCTCCGCCAGGAGCCGGAGACGTGCGGATCCGCCGACAAACCTCGCCCCGAACGCCGAGAGCCCGTACGGTCCGGGAAGCGCACGGCCGAGAAGCCCGACGACGACGGGGCACGGAAGGCAGGCGACGGCGCCTCGTCCGTCGCGGCGCAAGGGCCCGAGAGGAGCGGTGGCGCCGGGGGCCCCGGAGCAGCCGAGGGGCGCGAGAGGCCCGACGGGGCCGCGGGGCACGGACCGGCCGACGGAGCCGGCGAGTTCGGCGCCGCCACTCCGGCCGGGACCGACCGGGAGCGTACGGCGGCCGGGGGAACCGAGGGACGACCGGAGGCCGGACGCACCACGCGGGACACTTCGGCCCGGCAGCCGGCCCAGGCCCCCGCGGCCGACGCGGTGAGCCTCGGGCGAGCGAGCTCCCCCTCACCGTTCACCGGCCGCTGCGTGGAGCTCTACCGCCTGACGACCGCGGCCGCGAGCGCACTCGTCGGCCACGGACACGTGGCCGGCGTTCTCGGCCCCGCCGGGGTCGGCAAGACCCGCCTGCTCCTCGAACTCGCCCCACGGCTGGAGGCCGCCGGCGAGAGCCCGGACGGCGCCGGCCTGGAAGTGATCTGGAGCCACTGCTTCCCCGGCGAGGGCGTCCCGCCCTACTGGCCGTGGACCCAGGTCCTGCGGCGCCTTTCCGTCACCCGCCCGGACGCCTTCCGCCGCGCGACGGAGCCCTTCGGCGCCCTGCTCGCCCCCCTCATCCCCGAGCGCTCGGCCGGACCCGGCGGCGCCGGATCCGACTGGGGCCAGGCCCGGTTCCTCACCCACGACGCGGTCTGCGAGGTCCTGCTCACCCTGGCCGCCCAGCAGCCGCTCGCGCTGCTTCTCGAAGACCTGCACTGGGCGGACACCGCCTCCCTGGACCTGCTCAGGCTCCTGAGCATCCGCCGCCAGGGCCACCCGCTCGGCATCGTACTGACCGCCCGTGAGCTGGAGGTCGAGTCCGACGCCACGGTGCGCCGGTTGATCACCGAGATCCTGCGCGGCCCCAGGACCGAGACCCTCAGGCTCGGCGGACTGTCCCGGCAGGCCGTCGCCTCCCTGGTCTGGGCGCAGGCCGGGCCTGGCGTCGACGCGAAGGTCATCGAGGTGCTGCACCGGCGCAGCGAGGGCAACCCGTACTTCGTCATGCAGTTGCTCTCCCTCCTCGACAACGCGCGCAGCCTGCACCGCCCGGACGCGGCGGACGTGCTCCTCGCCCGCATTCCGACCGGCGTGCGCGAGGCCCTGCACCAGCGGTTCGCGGCACTGCCCGCTCCCGTCCTGCGCGTGCTACGGCTGTGCGCCGTCATCGGCGCCGAGGTCGACGCCGACCTGCTCCAGCGCACCGCCACCGAGGACGAACCGGTCGCCGAGGCGCTGGAGTCGGCGATCCGCGCCGGGCTCCTCGGCGAGGACCCGCACCACCCCGAGCGGCTCCACTTCACCCACGCGCTGGTGCGGGAGACACTGATCGACGAGCTCGCGCGCGAGGACCGGCACCGGCTGCACGCCCGGGTCGCCCAGGCCCTGTGTCCCCGCAGGCACGGTCAGGTGGCGGACGAGGAGATCGAGCGGGTGGCCCACCACTCGTGGCACGCCAAGAACGCGCTCCCCGCCGAGCAGGCACTCCCCCACCTGCTGCGCGCCGCCGAGCACGCCGAACAGCAGCTGGCGTACGAACAGGTGGAGACCTGGCTGCGCCGGGCGGTGCACCTCGTCGGTTCCCTGCCCTTCGACGACCCCACGACCCTGTGCCTGAAGCAGCGGCTGCACATCCAGCTCGGCCAGGTACTGGCCACCACCCGGGGCTACGGCCACCCCGAGGCCGAGGCGGAGCTCGCACGCGGCCGGGCCCTCGGCAAGGCCACTCAGGCACCTGAGGACCCGTCGGCGCTCTGGGCTCTGTGCGCGGCCTATCTCGTCACCGGCCGGTACGACGCCTCCCGGCGGTTGTCCGGCCTGCTGCGGGACATCGCGGACCGGACCCACGAGCCCGTGGCGATGCTCGGCGCCGCGTACGGCGAGGGCATCGTGCTGCATGTCAGCGGCCAACTGCCGCAAGCGCTGGCCGAGCTGGAGCGCGGCGTCGAGATGGCGGACCGCTTCGCCCGTGAGGGCCACTCGCTGGCCCGTACGTTCCAGCACGACCCTCGCGTCTCCTTGCGCTCGTACGACGCCTTCACCCGCTGGCTCCTGGGCGACCGGCGGGCCGCAGGGGCGCGCCGCCGTGAGCTGCTGCGGCTGACCGAGTACGAGAGCAGGCCCTCCGACCGGTGCTTCGCCCTCTATGTGGACGCGGTCATCGCGGCCTGGGAGGGCGACGCCGTCACGGCGTGCGCCGCCGCGGCCGAGGGCGTCCGGCTGGCGGGCGAACACGGGCTGCTCTACTGGAAGGCGATGCTCGGTCTGCTCGAAGGGTGGGGCCTGACGCACTCGGGGCGACAGGCGGACGGCCTCGGCCTGATGCACACCTCGCTGGCCGAACTGCGCGGGTCCAGCACGCGCCTGCGCCACCCGCTGCACCTGGGCCTGCTCGGCCAGGCCCAGCACCGCGCCGGGCGCACGGAGGAGGCGAAGGCCACCTTCCGCACCCTGCTCGCCGCCGTCGAACAACGCCGTGAGCATGTCTACCTGCACCCGTCGCTGCCCGCCACCCCGCTCCTCCACGGCCTCCTGGGGCGCGGTGCGGCGGCAGAGGTGACGGTCATGTGACGCGGCGGGCCGGCTCCGGCGGGTCTTCCTCTCCTGCCGGGGCCCGGTCCGACGGCGGAGCGCGGCCATCTGCTGAGCAGTGTCCGTCGAAGCGGAGCAAGCTCACCTCAGGCCTGAACCGATGTCCGAGACTTGATCGCCGACAGAGCAGACAGGAGTTGCCCACACCGCGCGGGCGACCCCTTCGTCATGCTTCCGCGGACGTCAGGGCGCCAAGCGGTACCCCCTGCAGCGCCAAGCGCGGCGCGCTCGGCATGGAGCTATGGAGTGGTGACGGTAATTCAGCAGGCCGCACCGTGTGATCGAGCCTGTACGAGGCAGGCGTGCGCAGACATCCGACGGCCGGCTCCGCCGCCGGATCGTCCGAGGGGCTGGCCGACGCGTCCGAAACGTGGTTCCGGCCGGGCGCCGACGGATCGTCGAGCACTCCGGCGGCCACGCTGGGCCGGGGAACTGCGCCATCCGGCGGACATCCTCGGGCGCCGGGGACGGCGGTGTCGCCTGGCCCAGCGGCGAGCGGCCTTCAGCGGGCCGGCGACGGCGGAGCGGATGGGCCCGACTGGATCGGGCCGTCCCTTCGGGCAGGCGTCGCTAGACGGGGATCGACAGCAGCTGCCGCCCGTCCGCCGTCCACACCTCGAAGTGGTCGAGCTGCCCACGGGACCACGAGGTGCCGCCGTGCACCACCAGGGCATCCGGGTGGCCGGGCACGCCGTAGCCAGCGGGCGGCACGGACCAGCTGGTCACCGTCTCCCGCTGGCCGCCCTTCGACACCGCGACCAGCGAGCAGGTGAGGGGGCCGCCGACCCCGCTCAACTGGAGCGCGACATGGGTTCCCCACCCCTTGTCCTCCAGCCCCACCGAACCGGAGACCCGGGTGGTGGGATCGGCGGCCCGGTGCTGCTCGCCGGTCATCATGAGCATCACGGCGGGGCTCGGGGTGGGGCTCACGGCGGGCGCGGCCACCGTGTGTCCGGAACCCGCGCGCAGCGCGACGAACGGCAGCGCGACGACCAGCGCGGCGGCAGCGGTGAGCACCGCCGCGAGACGCCACCTGCGGCGGTGCCGCTCGCGGGCGACGTCGGCCAACAGCGAGGTGAGCACGTCCTCGTCGGGGACGGCGGGCGGTGCCGCGGCCGGATCCGGTGCGGTGCCGCGGCCGTCCTCAGGCTCGACGGCCTCCAACGGCTGCCCGACCAGCGGGAGCAGCAGGTCCCGGACCTTCTGGAAGGCATCGGCCTCGCCCAGGCAGTAGTCGCAGGTCAGCAGATGCTCCTCGAACCGGTCTGCCTCCGCGGCGTCCAATCCACCGAGCACATAGGCACCGAGTTCGGCGCAGGCGGCACTCCGGTTCACGCCGACTCCTGTTCTTCGAGGGCGAGCGCGAGGCGGTGGAGCCCGTAGAAGACGCGGGACTTCACCGCCTGCGGTGGCAGGCCGAGCAGCTCGGCGGCCTGGTGGACGGTTCGGCCCCTGAGGAACGACTCGGTGATCGCCTCTCGGTGCTCCGCCGGGAGCGCGGCCAGGGCCTCGGCGATGGCCGGCCGCCGCGGCGTTCCGGCGGCGGGCGCGGTCGGCCCGGCGGCGAGCTCCCGACGGGGCGACACCACCGCCACGAGGCCGGCCTCGGACGGTTCCGGCCGCGTGAGCGGGAGCGGGTTCGGCCTCCGCCGCAGCAGAAACCTCCGCTGCGTGGCGTTGGCCGGGGCCGCCAGTCGGCTGACCTCCGCAGTCAGCCGCTCGCCGACCGCGCGTCCCTGTGCCACCACGGGCCGGCGAACGACCGCCAGCAGCGCGAGGCGCAGCAGTTCCGCCGCCCGCGCCCGGTCGCCGTCGGCTACGGCAAGGGCATGCGGGTACACGTCGCCGGCGTGTCGGGCGTAGAGCGCCTGCGCCAGGTGGCGCTCATCTGAACGGTTCGTCAATCTGGCCGTCCTCGTGCTCGCGGGGCCCCGGCCGACGTCGCTGGCGACCGGGCACTCATGCATTACGAACGAGGACGGTAACCGGTTCAGCGCTGCCCGGAATCCGCTGCGGTCGGCGAAGAGCCGCTCGGGCCCGTGGTGCGGGTGGCCGCGTTCCACGGATTCGTGGCACGGCATAGAGCTGGCCGGGCGGCGCGGGGCGGCCGCCAGCGGTGTCTGTCAGTGGGATGTGCCAAGGTGTGCGGCATGTCGGCGATCACAGTGCAGGAAGATCACTGCCGCAGCGACTCTTGGTGACCGATGAGACCCTCGGTGGGCTGGTTCGGCTGGACCGGCGCGAGAAGCGCCTCACCGGGCTGCGGGCCGTCCGCACCCGGATCAAGGCCGAAGCCGCCGGCAGAGCCCGGCGCATCAGCTGCGACAGCCGGAGGTGAACCCATGTCCGGGCCGACGCGTAAAGCCTCACGCGCAGGAGGTCCCTGCCGAAGCAGACCAGCGAAGGCCGCCCATGATCACCCGTTCCGTCCCCCGCGATCCGGACGCCCCTGATCCGGGGCTCTTCGGGCCGTCTTCGGTGACCTGGCACCTCCACGCGGACCCCGCGATGTGGATCGGCGGTATCAGCGCGCTCCATCTGCAGGCGCTGCACCCGGTAGCGGCTCTCGGCATCGTGCAGAACTCCTCCTTCGAGGACGATCCCTTCGGCCGTCTCACGGGCACCGGTTCCTTCATCGTCGCAACGACCTGGGGCACCAGGGAACAGGCGGAGCGAGCGGGTGCCCGGGTCCGGCTCGTGCACGAGCGGCTGCGCATCCGCGACCCCGAGACCGGAGCGGTCCACCGGGTCGACGCTCCCGACCTGCTGCTCTGGGTGCACTGCGCTCTGGTCAGGTCCAATCTGCATGCGGTTCTGCGGGGCGGTCTGGACCTCTCGGCCCGGCAGGCGGATCGCTATGTCCGCGAGCAGCGACAGGTCGCGGCCCTGATGGGCCTGGCGTCCGGTGACGCCCCGGGGTCGGTGGCGGACCTGGAGGACTACCTCTGCGGCATGCGGCCCGTGCTGGCCGCCACCGCCGAGGCGATGGCGATACACCGCTTCGTCGCGCGGCCGCCGCTCCACGGGCTGCACCGGTCAATGCGCCCGGCGTGGACCGTGGCCTCGCGTCTTGGGTACTCACTGATGCCGTCCTGGGCCCGCGAGAGCTACGGGCAGCCCGGCATACCGGCGCCGGTGGCGAACACGGCCCTGCGTGCCGTCCGGTCTGCGGCTTTTCTGATCCCCCGTGCAAAGCGCCTCGACTTCCCCGTGCCCGTGCTGAGCCAGGCCGTCGCACGGCTGGGCAAGTCGAGCATCCCCTCCGGCCGACGGCTGAGTGAACAAACCCGGCGGCCCTGAATGGGGCATGGTCCGGAGTTCCGGCGGATGTTGGTACTGCACCCACGGCGAACAGCGGGCGGTGGACGCGGGCACGGGCCTGGCGCGGGAGTGGGGCGAGGACCGGTTCCCCGAACTGCGCCGCCTGACCGGCTGTTTCGGCATCAACCACTGGTCCCGGCAGGGGGCACGCACCATCGCCTCCCGACGCGGTGAGCTGCGGAGCCGGTCTCGTGGTGAAGGCGGGCACCGAACATGAGGAGCACCGAGGCGTCGTCCGGCTGGCCGGTCCCCGGCCTCGGGCCGGGGCTGTCCCCGCGACTCGTGCGGGCGTCTCCGCTCGACTCCGGGCCCTACGACAGGACGCCTCGCCGGGTTGCCTCACGGGCGACGTCGACCCGCGATCGTACCGTCAACTTCCCCAGGATGTGCGAGACATGGGTCTGCACGGTGCGCGGCGAGAGCAGCAGCTCGGCGGCGATCTCCGGGTTCGACAAGCCCGCGGCGACCCGTTCGGCCACCCGGAGCTCGGTGGGCGTCAGGCTCTCCCAGCCCGAGGTCGCCCGCGACCTCGGGCCGCGGGCACCCCGGCGCACCCCGCAGGCGCGCAGCCTGGTCTCCGCCCGCCGGATGTCCCAACGGGCTCCCAGCCGGGTGTAGACCTCCACCGCCTCGTCCAGCCGGCGCTTCGCCTGTGCCGACTCGCCTTGCCTGGCCAGCAGTTCGGCCGCGTCCTCCAACGCCATCCCGTGGCGCAGCGGACGGGCGTGCGCGGCATAGTACGCGGCAGCCGCCAGCGCCGGGGCCGGGTCGGCCGCCAGCAGGCCGCGACCGTAGGCCGCGGCGTGCCGCCAGCGGTCGGACAGGTGCTCCTCGGCGAAGGGCGGCCGGAGCCCGGCCGCCTCCTCGGCCGTCGCACGGTCACCCAGGCCGAGGGCCAACCGCACCATCACCGGTATCCACTCGGGGCCCTCGGTAACCTGGACCGCGGCGTCGGGGTCGAGCACCGGTCGCAGGGTCGCAAGTGCCTCCTCCGGCCGTCCGGCCTGTTCGGCCGCGACCGCACGCGCCATGAGGAGCCAGTCGGCCACGCTGATCCCGGTCACCCCGTCGAGCGGTTGGTCGCGCATCGCCCTCAGGTGGACCTCGCAGCGGGCCCGGTCGTCCCGGTGAGCCGCCACCAGACCCGCCAGTCCGTGCCAGGAGCCCGCCACGACCCGGTAGGTGGGCTCTGCCAGGTACTCGACCTCCGCGAGGGCGTCATCCCACTCGCCCGCGACGAAGTGGTGGTCCGCGATGGCGATGGAGGACCCCACGTGCGGGACGGGCATCCGCTCGCGTGCCGTCTGGAGCCGGCCGATCTCCGCCTCCGCCTCGCCGGACCGGCCGACGGACGACAGGACCTTGAGCCGCTGGGTCCTGAGAACCGCCTCGACCCGGACCAGCGCGCCGTCGGCGCAGTGCGCCAGGCCGCGGTCGGTCAACACCAGAGCCTGGGCGTCATCGCCTCGGAACCGGCTCATTTCGACCAGTGTCCGAGTGGCGAACGCGATGGCGAAGTCGTCTCCGCTGCGCTTACCGAGGGCGACTCCCGCCTCCGCGGCCGAGGCCGCTTCGTCGGTGTGCCCGGCCGCATTCAGGTAGAGGGCGCTCTCCGCGTACAGCCGGGCCGCGCACCGCTCTCCGAGTCCTTCGAGCCCCACCGCGACGCGCAGCACCTCCACCGACTCGCGGATCCCGTCGCTCAGCGAACGCGTCCGGCTGATGGTCTCGGCGAGCAGCCAGGACGCCTCGGCTGCGGCTTCGGGTTCGGTGGCCGACCCGGTGGCGATAGCGCGGGCCATGGTCTCGGCCTCGGCTGCGCGCCCCGACCTCATCAGCGCCTCGACCAGCCTCAGCCGCAGGAACACCGCCGACGCGGTCGGCCCCGGACCGCGGAGTGCCTGCTCCAGCAGTTGCGCCGCCGCCTGTGGGGAACGGTCGACCAGTGCCGCCGCGTTGTCGCGGACCCAGCCGCACGCCCAGTCGTCGGTTTCGAGCCCGTCGGCCTGCAAGAGGTGGGTGGCCACCGCGTCGAAGTCCTCGTCCGCCCGGGCCAACGTCCGCGCGACCTGCCGGTGCATGGCGCCGCGCAGCGCCACGGGGATGGCCTCGGTGAAGACCTGCCAGATGAGGTGGTGACGGAACGCCAGCCGGTCGTCGGCCGGTACCAGGATCTCCGCTGTCAACGCCTCGTCGATCAGCGGCAGCAGGTCGGTCGGCGAGCGGTCCAGGACGGCGAAGAGATCGGCCGGCCGGAACTCCACACCCAGTACGGCTGCTGCCCGGAGCACCTCGCGCAGTCCGGTGGAGAGCCGCTGCATCCGATCGGTGAACGCCGCCGTCGGCGCGGGTACTTGATGCCCGGGCAGGATCTCCAGTCCGTCGGAGCCGACCGTCAGGGCGTCCTGGCGGCGCAGCAGCGCCAGCAACTCGGTGGCGTAGAGCGGGTTTCCGCCGGTGCGTGCCAGCTCCCGGCGGAGGGACGGCCCGGCAGAGGAGGCCAGCCGGACGGCCGCGAGTTCGGCCAGCTCCTCCTCGTCCAGCGGGCGTACGGGGAGGATCAGACCGTCGCTGCGCTCCAGCGCCCCGAGCAGCGGGTCGATCACCGCCTGGCCCTCTCCGGACCGGGCGGCGGCAGCCACCACGAGCGGCAACTGCTCGGCCTGGCAGGCCAGGCGGCCCCAGAGCGACGCCGATGCCTCATCGGACCAGTGCAGGTCGTCCAGCACCAGGAGGACCGGCCCGAGGGTGCACCACCGTTCGACGATCTGGAACAGCCGTTCCGCGGCCGCCGGTACGGGATCCGCCGCTCCCCGCCCGGTGGCCTGCAGCAACGCCAGGACGGCGGCCCGGTCGGGAGTGCCGAGGAGATCGAGGAAGGGCCACAGCGGAAACGACCGCTCCCATTCGCTGGCTTCGCCCCGGAGCACAGAGAACCCGCGTGTTCGGGCCTGGGCGGCGCAGTGGGCCAGAAGGGCCGACTTGCCGATCCCGGCCTCACCCAGCAACAGCACCCCTCGGCCGGTGCCCTCGGCAGCCGCCGAGAGCACTTCCTCGAGTCTGTGGGTCTCCGCCTCGCGGCCGATCAGGTGGGCGCTGCCGTGCTTCATGATCCAGAAAATACCGGTACGAAGCGGGCTCCCCGTCCCCTCGGTGCCGGCGCGGGTCGGCTCAGGGCGCCAGGCCGTGCTCCTCCAGCGCCAGGCGCAACGCGCGGATCGCGTAGAAGCAGCGGGACTTGACGGTACCCGGCGGTACTCCCAGCAGCTCGGCGGTCTCGGGGACCGAACGGTGGTTGAAGTGGATCTCGGTGAGCACGGCACGGTGGGCGGGACTCAGCGAGGCCACCGCCTGCCGGACCGACCAGCTGTTGAGCAGCCGGTCGATCTCGTTCCCCAGCGCCTCCTCCCCGGCGACAGCCGCGAGGTCCGGCGTGCCGACCTCGGCCGGACGGCTGCCGCGGGCCCGGAGATGGTCGATGAGCAGGTTCCGCGCCACCCGGTACAGCCAGGGCAGCGGTGTCGCCTGACCACTTGTGAGGATCTCCGGATGGTTCAGCGCACGGACGAACGTCTCCTGGGTCAGGTCCTCTGCCAGCTGCCGATCACCGAAGGTGCGCTTGGCGAGGTAGGCGTGCACAGCTCGGTGGTGCGCCGTCAGGAGCTGGTCGAAGTCGGCGTCTGACATCCGGGTGTGGCTCATGGTGGATCGATCCTCTGGTCGGGTGCTCGGGACGACCCTGACCGAGGTCGATGCGCGAAACATCCGCCAACTGGCGCTGGTTCCGGGAAAACCCCTTCCACCTGCCTGTCTGTGCCGGGCGCGGAGGACGGAACGACCCGGTCGCCGCCCCTCACCGCGGGGTTCTGCGGGCGGAGGCGGTCGGAGTGCTGCACCGTACAGCCGCTCCGCCGGATACCCGCCCGGACGATCCGTCCGACGGTCGCTCCCCCTGCAGCGCGCCGACACGCAGCGGGAGAAGGACCGCTCGCCACCACCGGTCGGCTGGTCGAGGTGAGCACCGGGCCAGTGTGGTCTCGGGCCGCCGGTGACAGCGCGCCGAGGGACGGCATACGGTAACGCCGCCTCGTTCACGGCTCCCGGGCCCGCTCGGACGCGACCACCGCCAGCTCGACCCGGGACGACTTGCCGAGTTTGGCCAGGATCCGCGAGACGTAGGTCTGCACCGTCCGGCGGGACAGGTGCATCCGGTCGGCGATCTGCGGGTTGGAGCACCCTTCGGCAATCATCGCGATCACCGTCCGCTCGGTTGCGGTGAGCGACTCCCAACCCGTCCCCGGAGTGCTCGCGGACCGTCCGCCGGCCGGCCTCACGCCCTCGGCCCGGAGCCGCTCCTCGGCCCGGCGTGCGGGCCAGTCCGCACCCAGTGCGCCGTAGACCTCCACCGCTCGGGCGAGTTCCTCGCGGGCCTGCTTACGCAGGCCCGCGCGCGCCGACAGCAGTGCGGCGCTCTCATGGGCGATGCCCGCGTACAACGGACGGTCCGCCTCCCGGAACAGCTCCGCCGCCTCGGCCGCCGAGGTCGGATCGCCTCCCGCCAGTCCGGAGCACAGCAAGGCCACGGCCCTTCTGCTCGCGGTGGGTTGCGCGTCCGCGACATCCCGGGCGGAGGCGGCCAGCGCGCGGAGCCGGTCGCCTTGTCCGAGCGAGTGGGCCAGCCGCGCGGTGTCCGGGACGACGAAGTCGGCGACCGAGAACCTGCCCTGCTGGTCCGGTCGCCGATGGAACGACTCCAGCAGCTGGAACGCCCGCTCGTCATCCCCCTCGGCCTCACACAGCATGGCGTGCGCCCAGCGGTGGCAGTATCCGATGACGGTCCGTCCGCGCAGGTCCGGTTCGTGGTCGCGAATGAAATCGGTGTGCTCGTCACGTCGGCCCCGGTGTATCTGAACGAGCGCGGCCGCCGCCCGCAGGTCGGGCCCGACCCCGTGGAAGTCGGGGACCTCCAGCCCGGTCTGAGCCTCGGTGAGCGCGGCCTCCCAGTCTCCGCGGAGGAACTCCAACTGTGCGAGCGCGCAGTGGTACCAGGTCAGGAACGTGCCACTGTCGTTGGTCCTCGATCCGGCGCGGAAGGCCGTACGCGCCTCGGCCAGCCGGTCGGTGCCGACCAGGCAGTAGCCGCGGATCAGGTGCGGGGCCATCTGCACGTCGGACCCCGGCTCCCCGCCACCCACGGCAGCGAGCGCCTCGTCGACGAGGGCCAGCGCCTCCTCGGAGCGTCGGCCGACCAGCAGCACGGACGCGCGCAGGCACAGGCCGTAGGCCGTGGCATCGGCGTCGCCGCTCTCCCGGCCGATCGCGACCGCCCAAGACGCCCTCCACTCGGCGGCGTCGTACTCGGCCCGGAGATAGCTGCACTGCGCGGCGAGCCCGTGGAAGCGTGCCGACTGGCCGGGTGTCAGGACGTCCGCGCGCTCCGCCGTACGGACGGTCTCCTCGCACTCCGTCAGCCTCCCCTGCCGGAAGTACGCCTGGGCCAGCCACCACCGGACCGTCCCCCGCCACCGCGAGGGCAGGACGGCGCCGGTCAACAACGACCGCGCCTCCTCCTCGGCCTCGGCGAACCGGCCGGCCCACAGCAGGGCCCGGACCAGGTCGACCTCCAGGTCACGCTCGGCCGACTCCCCCATGCCCCGCCGTAGCAGGTCGATGGCGAGGCCGGGCGCACGCGCGAGCAGCCGGTCGAGCTCGGACCGCAGCCACGACATGTCCTGCCCACCCAGTCGGGGAGCCATCACCAGGTGCTCGGCCACCCGTTCCGCCGGCGCGTTGGCCCCGGCCAGTGAGCGCCCGATCCTCTGGTGGAGCGCCGCTCGGAGGGCGGGCGGGTGGCTCTCCTCGACGGCACGGCGGACGAGGTCGTGACGGAACGCCAGCCCGGTGCCGCGCTCCTCCAGGACTCCGGCCATGAGGGCCTCGGCCACCGGCTCCACCAGTTCGAACACGGAGCGCTGCGCCGCCACCGTCATCTCCTCCGCCGTGAAACCCTTGCCCAGCAGTGCGAGCACGCCCACCAGCTCGCGGGTCGGGCCGCGCAGGGAGCCGATCCGGCGCAGGATCGCCGCACTGAGCGAGGCGGGAACAGCCAGCCGGTCGCAAACGAGTTCCGCCACCGGGCCGCACACCCTGATCTGCCCCGTGTCCAGCAGCCCCGAGACCAGCTCCCTCACGTACAGCGGATTCCCGGCGGCACCGGCGACGTGCTTCAGCAGCCGCCCGTCCGGCCGACCACCGGATTGCGCGGCCACGAGCCGGGCCACGTCGGGCTCGGCCAACGGTCCCAGGTCGACCACCGGCACCCCGCGGTCCGCGAGTGCCGCCAGCAGTCGGCCAAAGCCGCTGTCCTCTCCGCAGGAGCGGCTGGTCAGCACGACGAGCAACGGCAGCTGGTCCAGCGAGCGGGTCAGGCGGTGGACGACGGCCAGACTCGCTTGGTCGGCCCAGTGCAGATCGTCCAGCAGCAGGGCCACCGGGCCCGTCGAACACCAGGCGTCGAACAGCGCCTGCAGCGCCTCGGCCACCAGCGGCTCCTGACCGGCGGCCCCGGGGAATGCCCCAGAAGGTGCGTCCCCTCGGAGCAGCACGCGGATCCGGACCACCTCCGGGCGCTCGGCCGCGCCCAGGCAGTCGACCACGGCGGCGAACGGCAGCCGCTGTTCGATCTCGTTGGCGCTGCCCCGAAGTACGGTCATCCCGGCCTCGCGGCAGAGGGTCTCCGCCAAATCCAGCAGCGTGGTCTTCCCGATCCCCGGCTCACCGCGGAACACCACGGCCCGCCCCCGCCCGCCGGACACCTCCCGGACGAGCCCGTCGAGCCGTTCCCGTTCGCCCGCCCGACCGAACACCCGCTTCCCCTCCTCGCCGACACCGCCGCTGACCAGCGGCTACGGGCCCGGCCACGATACCGGAGGAGAATGCCGATCGACTTGGCGGCTGCCTGTGCGAACCTCCCGGTGGCTGGCTCAGACCGACGGTGCTGCGCTACGCCAGCTCCACCCACACCCCGTCCGGGAACCCCGGCCACAGCTCGGCGGCGGCCCGCAGTGCCAGCCGGGTCTTGCCGACCCCGCCGACGCCGGTCAGGGTCACCAGCCGGGCGGCCGACAGCAGCCGACGCACCTCGTCGAGCTCGCGCCGACGTCCGACGAAGCTGGTGAGGTCCGCCGGGAGATTTCCGTTCATACGATCGCCGTGCGCTTCCATACGGCACAGCTATCCCGGTTTTCGATCATCTGTCCAGTTACGCCGACCGGGCACCCGTCAGAAGGTGGTGCACCTGGCCTGGACGGCCACTGCCGTGCGGCGCGTGCACGTCTGGACGAGGAGCCGATGCACGCCCTGGAGTCACACCTGTCGTGCCGGGTCGGCCCGCGTACGCTCTCCACCCTGGAGAAAGGCCCTCCTCGGACAGGAGCGGCCCGCGGACCGAGCACGACCGGATTGAACCCGGACGGCTGTCGACACGTCAGTTGTTCCGTGCGTCAGCGCGGCTGCCTGCCCGATCCGAGCGGCACCTGGCCGACGCGCGGTGTTGGTACCCGTGCGCCGGGCCTGCCCGAGGCCCGGCCGTTTCACCTGCCCTCAGGAGCCGATTGCCGTGACGACGTACTCCGCCACCCAGCCTTACCGAGCCGCGCGGGACGTGCTGTTGCAGATGCTGGGAGACCATCGGACCGCGCTGGAGGAGTTCCGCTGGCCGGTCTTCAAGGGGCCGTTCAACTGGGCGGTCGACTGGTTCGACGTGATCGCGCGGGGCAATCCGGCGACCGCACTGTGGATCGTGGAGGAGGACGGCAGCGAGGCGAAGTACAGCTTCGACGACCTGGCCCGCCGCTCGGACCGGGTCGCACACTGGCTGGCCGGGCAGGGCGTGCGGCGGGGCGACCGGGTGCTGCTGATGCTGGGCAACCAGGTCGAGCTGTGGGAGTCCATGCTCGCGGTGATGAAGCTGGGTGCGGTGATCATGCCGACCACGAGTGCGCTCGGCGGGGCCGACCTGCGCGACCGGATCGAACGCGGGGGCGCCCGCCATGTGCTGGCGAACGCCGCCGACACCGCCAAGTTCGCGACGGTTCCCGGCGGTTACTCGCGTCTGGTGGTCGATGGCCCGGTCCCCGGCTGGGCGTCGTACACCGAGGCGTACGCCATCGAGTCGCCGGCGCCGTTCACGGCGGCGACCTCCGCCGACGACCCGCTGCTGGTCTACTTCACCTCCGGCACCACCAGCAAGCCCAAGCTGGTCGAGCACACCCAGGTCTCCTACCCGGTCGGGCACTTGACGACCATGTACTGGATCGGGCTGCGCCCGGGCGACGTCCACCTCAACATCAGCTCCCCCGGCTGGGCCAAGCACGCCTGGAGCTGCTTCTTCGCGCCGTGGATCGCCGAGGCGACCATCTTCGTCCACAACTACTCGCGCTTCGACCCGGCCCGCCTGGTCGAGCAGCTGCACCGGGCCGAGGTCACCACCTTCTGCGCTCCCCCGACGGTCTGGCGGATGCTGATCCAGACCGACCTGTCGGCCGGCCCCGGTTCGCTGCGGGAGCTGGTCGCGGCCGGGGAGCCGCTCAACCCCGAGGTCATCGCGCAGATCGAGCGCGCCTGGGGACTGACCATCCGGGACGGCTTCGGGCAGACCGAGACCACCCTGCTGGTCGGCAACACCCCGGGCTCCCCGGTCAAGCCGGGCTCGATGGGCCGTCCACTGCCGGGAGTTCCGGTGGTGCTGGTCGACCCGGTCCGCCAAGAGCCCGCCGACGAAGGCGAGATCTGCCTCGACCTCTCCCGGCACCCCGTCAACCTGATGACCGGCTACCTCGGCGACCCCGAGCGCAACGCCGAGGTGATGGCTGGGGGTTACTACCGCACCGGCGATGTCGCGGTCCGGGACGCCGACGGACACATCACCTACATCGGCCGCAGCGACGACGTCTTCAAGGCCTCGGACTACAAGGTCTCGCCCTTCGAGCTGGAGAGCGTACTGATCGAGCACCCGGCCGTGGCCGAGGCCGCCGTCGTCCCCGCACCCGACCCGATCCGCCTCGCCGTACCGAAGGCGTACGTCTCCCTCGCCCCCGGCTGGGAGCCCGACCGCGAGACCGCGCTCGCCGTCCTGCGGCACGCCCGCGAGCACCTGCCGCCGTATCTCCGGGTCCGCCGGGTCGAGTTCCATGCGCTGCCCAAGACCATCTCCGGCAAGATCCGCCGGGTCGAGCTGCGCGAGCGCGAACAGCGGGCGGCGGACGCCGGTACGGCACTCGACCTGGAGTGGCGCGACGACCAGTTCCCCGAGCTGCGGGCATGACCCGTTGAACCCGCCGCCCGCAGCGCGCATAAGACGTGTCTCCACCGTGTGGGTCCCACGGGCCCAGGAGGTGGCCACCCGCCACGGCATCCGGGTCGAACCGTTCTTCATGCGCCCCAGCGGCGAGCAGTTGGAGACGCTCGCGGCCCTGGTCGACACCGGCGCCGTCCGGCCGTTCATCGACCGCGCTACGACCTCGACGAGACCGTCGACGCCCTGCGCCACAGCGCCTCGAAGCGCGCCAGGAGGAAGATCGTCGTCCGTGTCTCCTGACCCCTGCGGCAATCTCTGCGACGACCGCCCGGCACCGCGCCGGGCGGTCGTCCGCGTTCACACCCCGACCCGCTCGCCCGTGCCGACGCGAGAGCCCGCCGGTCATCGGGGAGAACCGGCTGGTGTCCGACGATCGGCCGGACGCCCGGAAAGCCGAGCGGGACCCCGGCCGGGCCACAGGCCCGGCACCGGAGTCCCGCTCGATCGGCCCACAGGGCCCAGGCACCCGGGACCGCTCAGTCCCCGAACCGGATCGAGGCGATCTTCCTGTCGAAGCCGATCGCGCCGAGGTCCGGAACGCTTGAGGTCACCACGGCCGAGGAGCCGGTGCAGTCGCGGCCGGTCCAGATCTTGACCGGTCCGCCGCTGAGGTCCAGTGAGGAGGCCTGGTCCCCCTTCTGGACGTTCTTGCAGCCGGGGCCGGCGACGGCCTCCGATCCCTTCGGCTCCGTGAAGTTGACGCCGGTGTCAAGGGTGACCACGCCGCTTCCGAGGGCCACCGGGGTTCCGGCCGTGCTCGACGGCGCGGCAGCGGACGCGCTCGGCGAAGCGGCTGCGGACGCGCTCGGTGCGGCGGAGGCGGACGTCGGCGAAGCGGACGCGGCGGGCGCACCGCTCTCGGCGGCCGGGCGCAGCACCTTCCCGCCGTGCGGGGACACCGCGAACCAGGTGCCGCCGACCCCCTCACCATTCGCCTGCCCCGGAGCGGTGTCCTTGCTGAAGCGGTACACCGGCCAGCCACCGATCGTCACCTGACGCGTGCCGTCGGCCCGGGTCACGATGCCGATCTCCGAGGTCGGCACCCCGTCGACGAAGATCCGCGAGCCGGGCTGGACCAGGACCGGCGGCCAGGTCGTGGCGCAGGCGTCATTGCAAGTGGACTTCGACGGCTTCGCCGTGTCCTTGTCGAACCGGTAGAGCGTGAACCCGGCGCCGTCGTGCACGATCGGAGTCAGGCCACCCGCCGAACCCGCCGTCAGCTGCACCCACTTCATCGCCTCCGGGCTGTTGCGCGGCCCGGAGTACTGGTCCCCGGTGTTCGGCGGCGCGTTGTTCTCCTTCGCGGTGCCGTTCTTGTAGTCCAGGCCGGTATCGGCGTCGGTACCCTGCCGGGACTGGCTGGCCTTGCCGCCCTCCGGCGTCACGGCGAACCAAGTGCCGCCCACGCCCTGGCCGTTGGCCTGCGCCGGAGCGGTGTCCTTGCTGAAGCGGTACACCGGCCAGCCGCCGATGGTCACCTGGAACGTCCCGTCGTCGCGCTTGACGGCACCGACGTCGGACCGCGACACGCCGTCCAGGAAGATCCGCGAGCCGGGCTGGACCAGGACCGGCGGCCAGGTCGTGGCGCAGGCGTCATCGCAGGTGGACTTCGACGGCTTCGCCGTGTCCTTGTCGAACCGGTAGAGCGTGAACCCGGCGGCGTTGTGGACGACCGGATTGAGCGGACCCGCCGCGCCCACGCTGAGCTGCACCCACTTCATCGCGGCCGCCGTGTTCGCCGCCCCGGCGGCGAAGTCCCCGGTGTCGGCAGGTGCGTTGTTCTCCCGCGCCGTGCCCGGCACGTAACTGACGGGCGAGGACGCCGTCGCGCTCTCGGCGGGCTTCGGCTTCGCGGTCGTCCCGCTCGGCGAACAGCCCGTCAGCGCTGCGATCCCCGCTGCCAGGACGGCCGCCAGTGTCGCGGCACGTGCTCGGATCATTTCGTTTCCCTAGGTAGTTCCACCGGCTGCCCGTTCCTCCGTCAGCCGTCCGCGCTCCTTTACGGAGCCGGCCCGTGAACTCCTCAACCACAACCCGGCCCATCCACGTGATCCGCCTCACACGCCCGTCACGGCACCCACCGCTCACAGCGGCAGGTCAGCACCACCGGCCCACCGGCCGAAGGGCTTCGGCGCGACCTGCCGTTGACCGACACCGGCCGCCGACGGCACCGTACGCGGCGAGCGACGGCGGTCGACTGAACGAGAGGCCGCAGCGGTGCGTAAGCCCGTGCGAAACCCGCCGTCACCACCCCAGCCCGGAAGGTCTCGATGCCGTGCAAGCCATGAGCAGGATGAATCTGCTGTTCACGCTCACTTCCCTGTCCGTCGTGCTCGTCGCCGTCGAGCGCTTCTCCTTCACCACCGAAGTCCTGCTGCAACCGTACGGTTTCCTGCGCCTGCACGAGTTGCTACAGGTGACCGTACTGATCCTCGTCACGGTGATCATTCCGGCGCTGATCTTCAGGGAGGTCTCCCGCGACTTCTCGGCCCTGCGGTCGAGGGAGGGGAAATGGCTCTTCCTCCTCTTCACCACCGGCGTGTACTTCTATGCCACCGGGAACGGCCTGCACGAAGTCGCCTCGGCCGCCTTCAACGAGTACTGCGATCCCGACGCTTTCACCGGTGATCTCTGCGGCGGCCTGTTCTTCAACGACTTCTACACCGGCAACACGATGTTCTTCGCCGGTGCCCTGCTGATGAACACGAGCCTGCTGATCACCGAGAGCAGGAACCCGGACGAGTCGTCCGCCGGGAGCTCACAGGCCGCCCTCGTGGTCAACGCGGCCGTGTACGCGGTGACCGTCCTGGCATACGCCGGGTTCGACCGGGCCCCCGTCGGCCTGGTGTACTCCGTGGGGATGTCCCTGATCGCGGGCGCGTTCTTCCTGAAGGTCCGCCGGCACTACCGGAAGTTCCCGTTCATCACCTACAGCGCCCTCGTGTACGCGCTGGGCGGGTCCGCGTCCCTGGTGGTTCGGATGTGCGCGTGACCGACCCTCCGTCAAGCGTTCCTGGCTTGCGCGCCGCCACGCCGGACCGGGCGGCGGCGTGTCGTGCGTCACCACCATGGTGCGCTTCGCCACCCGGGTCGTCGTTTCGGCCTGCTCGCCACCGGGGTGCTCGCACGACCGGCCCTGCTCGGCGGATCCGTCGCGACCGAGAACGCCGAGACCTCGCGCTGCGCCACGAGGTCACGGTGCTCCGCCAGCTGCTCCTGCTGGGCGGCCTCCCTCGCGCCGATGGGGGTCCGGCCGGAGGAACCGGCCCTCAGCGCGGCTTCCCGGATCCGTCGTGAACCCATGGCCGCTGACGTGCGTAAGGACTCCCGGCGAGCCACCCGGGTGCGCCGGGACTCGGCTCCCTCCGGCGTGGGGCGGCCACGGTCCGGGATGAGTGGCCGAGTACCCGGCCGCCGGGTGCCAACGCCCTCCGTTCCACTGCATTGGAGTACTTCGTGTTGTCAGGCATCGAGACCACGGTCGGGTTGTTCCCCGGTCAGGGCGGCTACCGCAGGGGAGCTCTGCACGCGATCTGGTCGAGCGGGGACCCGGTCCTCCGGGACCTCTTCGCGGAGGTCGACGCGGCTGCCCGGGACATCCTCGGCAAGGAGGTGAGCCCGCGACTCTTCGCCCGCGACCCGCTCGGCCCCGAAGGGCTGTTCACCGAGGACCCGGAGATCCTCCAACTCGCCGTGTTCGGCACCTCGCTCGGAGTCTTCCGCCTGCTGCAGGCGCGGGACGCTTCCACGTCTGTCCTGATGGGGCACAGTCTCGGCGAGATCACCGCGCTGGTCTGCGCCGGCGCGTTCTCGGCACGCGCCGGCGCCGAGTTGATCTGCCATCGGATCGCGGTGACCACCCGGCTCGGATCGTCGGCCGGCGGGATGCTCTCCCTCGCCTGCGACGAGCATCGGGCCGGCAAGCTCCTGGACCTGGTCGCCGAGCCGAGGTTGGGGATCGCCGTGGTCAACGGCCCCGGACAGGTCGTCCTCTCGGGTCCGCTGGCCGGCCTGCGCAAGGTCGAGCAGATCGCCGACACCATCGGGGTCACCGCCGTACGGTTGCTCGCGCCGGTCGCGTTCCACAGTCGCGAGATGGAGGCGGTGCGCGTCGAAGTGCTCCGCCGCATCCGTGACGTGCGGCAGCGTCCGCTGGCCGTGCCGGTGTTCTCGCCGATCCTCGGCCGGTTCTACCGCGACTCGGACCGGCTCGCGGAGCTGCTGAGCCTGCATCTGGTGACACCAGTCCGATTCGGCGACGCCGTGCGGCGGATGCACGGTGCGGGAGCCCGGATCTTCGTCGAGATGGGCGCCGGAAGCACACTGTCCGGGTTGGCCGGGGCGGCGTTCCCGGAGATCACCGCACTGGCTCCGCTGTCCGGGAGGGACGAGGCCCGCGGCCTGGCGGAGACGGCGGCGTTCCTGCGCGAACCGGGTCTTACCGCGTCGGCGGCCTCTGCACCCCGGGAGCCGCGGCATCCCGTGGACGCGCGACCCGTGACCGTACGGCCCGAGGACACGCCGAGCGGGGTTCCCGCAGCACCTGAACCGGGGCCTGCGGTACCCCCGCCCGCCTCCTTCGAGGCGGGCGGGCCCACCACGGCCGGCCGCTCCCGTACCGAGCTGCTCGCGGAGATCCGGACTCTCTACGCCGAGGCACTGGAGTACCCCGAGGAGGTGTTCACCGAGGACGCCCATCTGGAAGCCGACCTCGGCGTCGACTCGGTCAAGCAGACCGAGCTGCTGGTGCGGGTACGCGGTCACTTCGGGCTGCCGGCCGAACCGGACGGCGCCCGGGCCGCTGCCTACGAGACGGTGGGCGCCGTGCTGGACTGGGTCGAGGCCCGGGTGTCGGGGAGTGCCGCCCATGCGCGTTGAACCCGCTCCGAACACCGACCGGAACCACGCGTCGCACGCTGTGGCACTGGTCGGGATGGGCCTTACCGTGCCCGGCGCCACCAGCCCGGAGCAGTTCTGGAACCTCCTCCAGGAGGGCACGGAACTCCTCGCCGATCCGCCGCCGCAGCGTTGGCGGACCGACGACTTCGTCAGCTCCGACCGGTCCGCTCCGGACAAGACGTACCAACAGGCGGGTGGCTTCGTCACCGGCACCCTGCCGGGCCGGGACGACTACGCCCAGGTCTGGCTCCGGCACTGTGTCGACCAGGCGATGGCCGAGGTGCGACGCACCGACGGTGACCGGTACAGCCTCTGCCTCGGCTACACCGCCGACGGCAGCCAGCACCAGGAGGAGGCCCTCCTGGCCGCCGGTCTCCTCGCCGGGGCCGACGGCCTGGACGAGGCGGACACCGGGCAGCTCCGCTCGATGATGCGCCGGCACTTCCCCCGTGCCGGCGAGCCCGGCCGGTACCTGCCGCACCGGATCGCCAGGGACGCGGTGCACCGGATCCTGCCGGCCGACACCAGGGTGCACCTGATCGACACCGCGTGCTCGTCCTCCCTCTACGCCGTCGACCTGGGCGTGCGCGAGATCCTGGCCGGGGACGTCGACATCGCGGTGTGCGGCGGAGCCCTCGTCCTGACGCCGACCATGTCCGTGCTGTTCGCCAAGAACGGCGGCCTCTCGCCGACCGGCAGGGTCCGCTCCTTCGACGCCGACGCCGACGGGGTCCTGTTCTCCGACGGCGCCGCCGTCGTGGTCCTCAAGCGGCTGGACCGCGCCCTGGCGGACGGCGACACCGTCCACGGGGTGGTCGTCGGCTCTGGGCTGTCGGCCGACGGGAAGGGCACCTCCATCTACAAGCCGGCCGTGGCCGGACAGAAGCTGGCCATCACTCGGGCGCTGGAGAACTCCGGTGTGTCACCCGAGGAGGTCGGGCTGATCGTCGCGCATGCCACCGGCACCCCGGCCGGCGACCTCGCGGAGCTCACCGGACTGCGCGAGTGCTACCCGGGGCGCGGCACCGTCCCGGTGGTGTCCAACAAGTCACTGATCGGGCACACCGGTTGGGCGGCCGGGGTGGTCTCCGTGATCCATCTGATGCTGGCCCTGCGCCACCAGGTGATCCCGGCTCAGCACCGGTTCCGGGCGGCGTCCGAGGCGGCCGGGCTGAACGGCTCACGGCTGGCCGTCCCCGGGGCGGCAGTGGCTTGGAGCAGCGACGGGCGCCCCCGGATCGGCGCCGTCTCGGGGTTCGGGTTCGGCGGCACCAATGCGCACCTCCTGGTGCGGGAGCACGGTCCGCACCTGCCCGCTGCCTCCCCGTACCGCAGGCGCGAGCACGACGACCTCGTCGTGGTCGGGTGGGCGGCCCGACTGCCCGACGGCGCGACCGGGTTCGGCGACGAGTACCCGCCGCCGGGGCGCGACGAGTTGCGTCTGCCGCCGCCGGCCGTCCGCAGGCTCGACCGGACCCAACTGATGCTGGTCCAGTGCGTCCATCGCCTGGCCCCGGCGGTCCGTGCAGCGCTCTCCCGCCGGGGCGAGCGCACGGGGGTGGTGGTGGGGCACGCCGGCCCCACGCGCAGTGCGCTGCTGTACCGGCTGCGCGCGCACCTCGACGAGGTGGAGCGGGTCGCGGCGGAGGCCGGCGCCGGACCGGGGGTCAAGGAATACCTCGGCGCGTTCCGCGACAGGGTCACCGGCCTGATCCCACCGCCCACCGAGGACTCCTCCCCGGGGGAGATGCCCAATGTCATCGCGGGCCGCCTCGCCAACTGCTTTGATCTGCGCGGACTCAACGCGACGGTCGACCAGGGCGGAGCCTCGCTCCTGGAGGCGTTCGAACTCGCCTGCCGGTACCTGGAGTTCGGCGATCTGGAGATCGCCCTGGTCGGCGGGGTGAGCGGCAACAGCCTCGCCGAGTGGCAGGCGGCGACGCTCGGACCGGAACCCCTGCGGGAGGGCGCCTACCTCTTCGCGGTGACCACCCGGGGCGTGGCGGCCGAGGAGGGACTGCCGGTCCTCGCGGCCATCCGGGACGTCGGCGTCGCCGACGAGCCCGCTGCACGGTCCGCCGGCGGCCTCCAGGGCGCCGAGGGCGGGGACGAGTTGGTCGCCTTCCTGCTCGGCCAGGCTCCCGAGGCACGGATCAGCCGTCGCCCCGGCCCCGGGGAACGGGCGCACGTGCTGAGTCTGCGCCGGGAGGACGGCGCGGCACCCGCCGCCGGTGCGGCATCCAGGCACGGCGGGACGGCCGAGGAGGCCACAGCGGCGGTGACCCGGATGGACCGCCACGTGCTGACTCTCGCGCCGCACCCGCGCCGGCCGGTGCGGCCCGCGCGGCGGGTCGTCCCGGCTGCGGCCGTCCTGCTCACCAACAACGCGGCGACGACGGGCCTGGACGGGAACAGCGCGACGGTCGTCGAGGTCGGGCACGACGGCGCGGTGGCCCGTCGGGACGGGTCGGTGCGGCAGGTCGAACTCACCGAGGACGCCTTCGACGACCTGCTGGCCGGGTCGGATCCGGCCCAGCTGCAGATCGTCTGCGACCTGAGCCGGGTCGCCGCGGGATTCGACCCCGCCGGCCCGGAGCACCGCGCCGTGCTCAGACTGCACGACGCCATGTTCCTGGCCGCCAGGGCCGCCGCCGCACGGTGGACGACCGGGCATTCGTTCACGGTGTTGGTGCTCGGCGGCATCCGGTCCGACCGCACCCCGCACCCCCTGTCGGGACTGTTCACCGGCTTCGTCAGGGTTCTCGCCCAGGAGTTCGGCCCTTCCGCCGTCTACGCCGTGGTGCACGAGGCGCCCGACTTCGCCTCGGCCGCCGAGGACCTGCGGGCGGAAGCCGACGCGGAGCGCCTGCTGCCCGATGTCTACTACGCGGGCGGCGAGCGTCTCCTCGTGCGCGCCGAACGCCGGTCCGCCCGTCCCGGACCCGCCGCGCTGACCAGGTCGTCCGTGGTGGTGGCGGCGGGCGGTGCCCGGGGCATCGGTGCCGAGGTGCTCAAGTCCCTTGCCCGCGACGCGGCGCCACGACTGTTCGTGCTGGGGTCGACCGCGGTCGACGGTCTCGATCTGGCGGCGGTCGAGGCCGGAAAGGCCGAGTTCATCAGGAGCCGGACCACTGGCCCGCACGCCCTGACCGTGCCACAGGCCGACCGGGCCTTCGAACGGCTCGTGCGGGCCAGGGAGGTCCGCGACACGCTGGACGAACTCACCGAGCACTGCGGCGAGGGCCGGGTCAGCTATCTGGCCTGCGACCTGCGTGACGCCGACGAGGTCCGCCGCGCGATCGAGCAGGTGCTGCACGCCGAGCCCCGGGTCGATCTTCTGCTCAACGTGGCCGGGATCATCAGCACCGCCCTGGTCGGGAACAAGTCCCTGGCCGACTTCACCGCGGTGCGGGACCTCAAGCTGCTCGCCCACACCAACCTGGCCAACGCGTTCGGCGACCAACTCCCCTTGACCTGGTGCAACTTCGGATCGGCCAACAGCTTCCTCGGCCAGCCGGGCGACACCGACTACGCCGCCGGCAACGAGTTCCTGCACAGCGCGGCCCAGTACGCCGCCGCCTGCGGCCACGACCAGTACACGGTCGGGTTCGGCCTCTGGGGCGAGGCGGGCTTCGCCAGCGGGCCGCTGTGGCGCAGCTATCTGGACACGTCGGGAGAGCTGACCCCGATGAACTCGCAGGAGGGGGTCAGGCATTTCCTCGCCGAACTCGCCGAACCCGATCGCCCGGTCGGCACGGTGCAGTTGGGCGACCGCGAACGCGCGGTCCTGGAGCGCACCGCTCCCGGCTACCTCCCCTGGTGCGACCGTACGACCGGGGCCCCGTCCCGGGCGTCGGCGCGGAGCGGGTCCGCCTACCACGTCGAGGAGTCGACCGCACAGAGTGTGACCCTGCTGCGGACCTTCGACCTCGAACGGGACGGCTACCTCACCCACCACCTGGTGCGTGGTCTGCCGACCCTGCCCGGGTCGTTCTACCCGGAACTCGCCGCCGAGGCCGCGGTCCGGCTCCTCCCGGGCATGGTGCCCGTCGCCTTCGACAACCTCGTCCTGGCCGCTTTCCTCCGGGTGCCGGGCCCCGACCGACCGCAGACCGTGCGGGTCTCGGCACGGCTGCACGCGCGGGAAGGCGCGGACTCCGTCGTCCGGGTCCGGATCACCGGCGATGTCGTGGCCCCCGGCGGGCGGGTGCTGGTCCGCGACAAGCTGCACGGCAGCGTGGAGGTGCGACTCGGTGACGCGGCCCGGCCGGCGCCACGCTGGCCGGAACCTGCCGAAGCCCGGGTTGGTGAGGCCGTCCACCCGCTGTACGGGAATGCCCCCGGCATCCGCCTCTCCGGCATGTTCCGCCCCGTGGCCGAGCCGTCCGTGCAACCGGACGGACGACGGGGCCGGCTGCGGCTGGACCCCGCTGCACGGCACCGCTGGTTCCCGAACGCGCTGACCCCCGAGCTGGTGCTGGAGGCCCTGGTGCAGCTGGCGGTGATCCAGGCCCCGGGCGAGCCGGCCGAGATCCGGGTACCCCGCTCGATCAGGCGGATCGAGCTGTTCGACGCGCCCACCGAGCGGGGCGACCTGAGGTTGTACGGCTCGGCTCACGACCTGTCCGACCTGGACTCCGGTGCGCCGCGCAACGAGGGGGTGGCCGTCACCGCCGACGGTCTCGTGCTGGCGAGGGTCAGCGGGATCGCCACTGTGACCCTCGGCCGGCCCGCGCCCTGATGCCCACGTCCGACGTCCCCAGGAGAACCATGACCACCACAAGCACCGCGGCGCCGAACTGGCAGGACGCCGGCATCGCGATCCTCGGCTACGGGCACTACTACCCACCGCACCGGGAGGAGTGCGCCGCGCAGACCACCGGGGAGGGCGTCGACCCCGCCGTGGGCACCATCACCGTGAAGTCCCGGCACCGATCCAGCGCCACGGAGACCGTCGCCGACATGGCCCTCCAGGCCGCCCGGCAGGCGATCCGCGACGCCGCGGTGGCTCCGGACGAGATCGACCTGTTGATCCTGACCAACTGGACCGAGCGGCTGTACGTCCCCGATCTGGCGCCGCAGGTGGCGGCGGCGCTCGGAAGCCGTCGGGGCCTTGCCTTCGACCTGTGCGGTGCCTGCACCGGATTCGTCCACGGCGTGCAGACCGCGGCGGCCTTCCTTTCCTCCGCAGGTGACTGGCGGACGGCGCTGGTGGTATCGGCGGACCAGTTCTCCCGCCGTGTCGACCCCACGAGGTACGGCAGCGTCACCCTCGGAGACGCCGCGGGCGCAGTGGTCCTGCGGCGCGGCCCGGCGTCCCGTTCCGCGCTGCTGGATTCCCTGCTGGTGAGCGACGGCACCAGGTCCGGCGTCGTGGCCGTGCCTGCCGCGACCGGCTGGATCGAGGTCTCACCGGACCTGCCGCGGCACGCCGTTCCCGGCCAGGCGGGCGCGGCCAGGCTTCTGCTGGAGCGGAACGGGCTCACCATCGACGACATCGACTGGGTCGTACCGCATCCGGGCACTGATGCGGTCCACGGCCCGGTCCGAGAGGCGATCGGGGTCGAGCCCGGCAGGTTCGTCACCAATTTCCCCGACCGCGGCAACACCGGTTCCGCCTCCATCCCCGTCGTCCTCTCCGAGTACCTCGAATCCGGCCCGTTCCAGCGTGGTGACCTCGTGCTCGCCCTGGCAGTCGGCTCCGGCTGGTACTCGGGCGGACTGCTGTTCCGGCTGTAGGACGGGGACATCGGTGACTGCGGTCGAAAGGCCGGTCGCGCCGGCGGACTTCACCTCCGGCGGTCCGGTGCACATCTGGCACTGTGCGCTCCCGCGGGCGGTCGGCCCGGTCCACCTGAGCCTGCTGACGGCGGACGAACGGCAACGCGCGGCCAGACTGCGGACAGCCGCGAAGTCGGCACAGTTCGTCGCCACCCGGGTCGCGGTCCGGCTCGTTCTGGCCGACCTGCTGGCAACGCCCCCGCTCGCGGTCCGGTTGGGGCGCCGGCCGTGTCCCGGCTGCGGCGATCCGGGACACGGTCCGCCGGTGGTGGCGCATCCCCGGAACTCACTGTGGATCAGCATCTCCCACACCTCGGGGTGTGGTCTGCTGGCGGTCGCCGCCGATCCGGTCGGGGTGGACGTCGAACGGTACGGCGGCGTGGACGCGGAGCTTCTGGCACCGGAGGTGCTCACACCTGCGGAGCGGGCCCACATCGACGCGCTCCCGGATCCCGCACAACGAGACCGGGCCTTCCTGCGCTGCTGGACCCGGAAGGAGGCCGTGTTGAAGGGGGCCGGGGTGGGCATGGCCGCCGACCTCCGCGTCTTCGACGTTCACCCGGGCCGTGCGGGAGACGGGACGGCAGTGGAAGTCACCGGCCGGGTACCGGGTATCCGCACGCGCTGGGAGGTTCGGGATCTCCCGCTGGGGCCGGCGTGGGCGGCCGCCCTCGCCCGCCCGGCCGGTCTCTCCGGCCCCGTGCACCTGCACACTCTCACCTGGCCTTCGTGGGCCCCATAGAAGCTCCAGACCTGCCGGACCACTCGGCGATCTTCACGATGTCCGTAGCACCACAGCCGTTGTGGTCAATTGCAGGGCCCCGTCGCGCACCTCAGGCCGTTGGGTGACGCTCCGAACCGTTCACATTCAGCAGGCGCCGTCCACGAGACCACCGTGCCGACCGCCGGGCCAGGATGATCGGCCATCAGACGCCGAAGACCGGGGATGCCCAGCCGGGAGGAAACCCCGGCCGGGCATCCCCGGTCTTCGGCGTCGCCGGTCCGGCCCCGCGGTCAGGCCGCGGGAGTGCCGGTCACCAGCGGCCACAGGCGGCCCGTACCGCTCTCCACCACGTGTCGGCCGATCCGCGCGAACCAGGCCTGCTCGTTGCCGTCCTCGTCCCGCCACGACCACAGCCGGGTGGTGGCCAGGCGCAGCGGGCTGAGCTCGGTGAACCCGATCGCGCCGTGCAGTTGGTGGGCGATGCGCGTGATCTCGCCCACCGAGGCGGATGCCTGCGCGGCGGCGGCCTGGGCCGCGAAGGCGGCGCCGCCCGGGTCGCCCAGTGCGGTCGCAGCCGCCTCGACCGCCGCACCGACCAGGGCCGCCTCCTCGATCAGCTTCGCCTCCTCCTGCTTGACGGCCTGGAAGTGGCTGAGCGGACGGCCGAACTGGGACCGGGCCGCGGTGTGGGCCACCGTGAGCTCGACGCAGCGCCGCGCGGCACCCGCGATCAGCGCGGCCCGGGCCAGCCCGGCGCGCCATTCGGCCTCGGCCAGGACGGCTTCCGGGACGCGGCGGACCCGGTCGGCGGGAACCGCCGTGTCGGTCAGGACGACCCCGTCCCTGGGCTCGCCCGCGAGGTTGGCTCCCTCGAGCAGCCGGTACTCGTCCGGTTCGAGTGCGAGCAGCACCGGCCCGCCGGGCCCCTCGGTCAGCACGACCACGGCCTGCGCGGCCCGGGCCCACGGCACCCGGGAGAGCGTGCCGCTGACGTGCACCGCGTCGTCGGTGCCGGCTGCTCCCGGCGGGCCGACCCGGCTGGCCGTGTCGACGTTGGCGAACCGGACGTCGAGCGGGCCGCGGGCGAAGGTGAGCGGCCCGTCCGGCACGGCCAGCCCGGCCCGGGCCAGCAGCGGGCCGGCGACCAGCAGGGTCTCGGCGAGCGGTGCCGGGCAGCCGTGGTGGCCGGCCTCGCGGACCAGTGCGACCAGGGCGTGCGGGTCCGTGTCCGGCGGGGGCAGCGCGTCGGCCGTGGTCAGGGCGTCCCACAGGGCGCGGGCGGCAGCGGCGGGTTTGTCCAGGGCGTCGCCCGGGTGCCGGGCGAGCACGGCGGCGGGCGTACGGAGGTGATCGGTGGTCATGAGGGGAGCTCCAGGCCTCGGGTGATGATTCCGCGAAGGATCTCGTTGGTGCCGCCGCGCAGCGTGTAGCCTGGGGAGTGCAGGATCGCGGTGGCGAGCAGTTCGGGGTAGCTGCCCTTGGTGGTGTCGGTCCGGGCGGCCGTCGGGAGGATCTCCCGTACTTCGTTGACGAGTTCGCCCTCGAAGCGGGTGCCGAGGTCCTTCACCAGGGCGGCCTGCACGTCCGCCGGGCGGCCGGCCTCCAGGGCGGCGGCCACACCCAGCGACAGCTGCCGGATCGAGGACAGCCGCGCGGTCAGCCGGCCGACCCGGGTGTGCTGCTCGGGGGTGCAGGCCCCTCGCCGCAGCTGCTCGACGAGTGCCGTGAGCAGCGGCACCGTGGACAGGAACCGTTCGGGCCCGCTGCGTTCCAGTGCCAGCTCACCGGTCACCTGCCGCCAACCGTCCCCGGGCCGGCCGAGCAGGGCGTCGGCGCCGAGCTCGACGCCTTCCAGGTGGAAGTAGTTGAAGGTGTGCTCGCCGCTGAGCAGGCGGATCGGCTCGATCCGCACCCGCGGGTCGCGCAGGCCGACGATGAACTGGCTGAGCCCGGCGTGGCGGTCGCCGGACTCGTCGTCGGTACGGGCGAGCACGATGGCGTAGTCGTTCAGGTGGGCGCCGCCGGTCCACGTCTTGGTTCCGGTCAACCGCCAGCCGTCGTCGGTCCGTTCCGCCCGGGTCCGGACCGCCGCCAGGTCCGAGCCGGCGTGCTGCTCGCTCATGCCGATGGAGAAGAAGCACCGGCCGGCGGCTATTCGCGGCAGGAAGCGGCGGCGTTGCTCTTCGGTGCCGTGACGCAGGATCGACGGGCCGGCCTGCCGGTCGGCGACCCAGTGGGCCGAGACCGGTGCGCCGGCCGCGAGCAGCTCCTCGATGACGACGTAGCGTTCGAGGTTGCCGCGCCCACCGCCCCCGTACTCCTTGGGCAGTGCCATGCCGACCCAACCGCGCTCGGCGAGCCGGCGGGTGAAGCCCGGGTCCCAGCCGGTCAGCCAGGAGTCGGGGCGGCCCATGACCGTTCCGGCGGCGCGTTCCTCGGCGAGGAAGTCCCGGACTTCCCGTCGGAGCCGCTGTGTTTCGGGCCGTAGCTGGACGGCGCGGGCGCCGGTGGTGGGCGGGGTCATCGCGGTGCTCCTCTGGTCGTGGGCGGGGTCAGTTGCCCGTGAAATGCGGGGTGCGGCGCTCCCGACGGGCCTGGACGCCCTCGCGGAAGTCGGCGGTGGCGGTCGTCACCGGCTGTGCCAGGGACTCCCAGGCCAGGGCCTGCTCGACGGTCATCAAAGGGCGGTTCAGACCGTCCTTGGTCAGCCGCACCGCGAGCGGCGCCGCGGCGGCGATGCCGTCGGCGACCGCGAGTGCGGCGGCGAGCACCCGGTCCGCGGGCAGTGCCTGGTGGACCAGGCCGATCGCGGCGGCCTCGGTGCCGTCGACGAGCCGTCCGGTGAGCAGCAGTTCGCGCGCGCGCGGCAGGCCGACCGCTTCGGCGAGCAGCGCGGTGGTGGCCATCCCGGGGTGCAGGCCGAGGCGGACGAAGGGTGCGCCGAGCTTCGCGTCCGCGGCGGCGTACCGCAGGTCGCAGGCCAGGGCGAGGGCGAGTCCGGCGCCGATGGCGTGGCCGCCCACGGCGGCGATGGTGGGCACGGGCAGGTCACGGACGGCCAACCAGGCCCGGTAGAAGGCCGCGAGATGGGCCCGGGCCGCCGCGATGCCGAGGCCGTGCCCGGCGGCCAGGTCGCCGAGGTCGGCCCCGGAGCAGAACGCGGGGCCGGTGCCGGTCACCACCACGGCCCGCAGGTCGGGGGTCCCGCTCAGGGCCTGTACGGCGGCGCGCCACTGCTCGGTGAGTCGGCCGGTCATCGGGTTGCGGCGGTCCGGGTCGGTGAGGGTCAGCACTGCGACCCCGTTCGGTCGGTGTTCGACGTGCAGGGGTTCCTGCTCGGTCATGACGGCTGCTCGATTCGTGGTCGACGGCTGGTCAGGAGGCGGGGTGGAAGCCGATCTCGGCGAGCACTTCCTCGGTGTGCTGCCCGATCCGGGGACAGTGCCGGTGCAGGCCGGCCGGGGTCCGCGAGAAGCGCACGGGCTGGCCGATCAGGTGGTAGCCGCCCTCGGTGGGGTGCTCGGCCCGCTGGAGAAGGCCACCCTGCCGGGCGTACCCGCTGGTGGCGGCCTCGGTCAGGCTGAGCACCGGCGCGGCCGGGATGCTGACCGAGTCGCAGAACCGCTGCCACTCGGCGTTGCTGTGCCGGGCGGCGAACTGCCCGGCCAGTTCGTACAGTTCGTCGGCGTGGCGGGCCCGGTCGCCGAGCGAGCGGAAGCGGGGGTCATCGGCGAGCTCGGGGTGGCCGACGAACGCGAAGAAGTCCCGCCAGTTGCGGTCGCTGTAGGGCAGGATGCACATCCAGCCGTCCGCCGTGCGGGAGGCCCGGCGCCGGGAGCTGAGCGCGCGCGGGTAGCCGATCGGCCCCTCCGGCGGGTCGAGGGTGGCCGCCGCCAGGTGCTCGACCAGGTTGAAGGCCAGCATGGTGTCCGCCATCGGCACCTCGACGTGCTGGCCGGCGCCGGTGGCGTTCCGGTGGTGCAGCGCGGCCAGTACGGACTGCGCGATGACCAGGCCGCAGACCTTGTCGACCAGCACGGTGGGCACGTAGTACGGCTCGCCGCTGACCTGCTCGTTGAGCCACACCAGGCCCGAGGCGGCCTGCACGATGTCGTCGTAGGCCGCGTGGTTGCCCAGGGCCGAATCGCTGCGGAATCCCTGGGCGTTGGCGTACACCAGCCCCGGGTTGACCGCGGCGACCTCGTCGTAGCCGAGTCCGAGGCGGGCCAGCGCGTGCGGGCGGACGTTGGTGATGAACACGTCCGCGGTGGCGATCAGGGCCAGCAGTGCGTCGCGGCCGTTCGGGGCCTTAAGGTCGATCGCGACGCTGCGCTTGTTCCGGTTGAGGTTGAGCGCGCCCGCCCCCATGCCGGAGTGGCGCTGCGGGGGGAGGTGCCGGGTCATGTCCCCGGTCGGCGGCTCGACCTTGATCACGTCGGCGCCCAGGTCGCCCAGCTGCTGGGCCGCGTACGGTGCCATGATCACGCTGGCCAGCTCGACCACGCGCACTCCGGCGAGCGGGCCCGCCCCCCGCTCCTGTTCTGGCGACATCGCTGCCCTCCGGTGTCATTGGGAACCGGCCGGTCGCCGGTTGACATGCCATCAGTCAACTCTGGGGGAATTCATATCGTCCAATACTTCCTGACGTGCCATTCCATATGCTGTGCCATATGGAACTGACACAGCGACTCCTCGAACAGTTCGTCGTGCTCGCCGAGGAGCAACACTTCGGACGGGCCGCCGATCGGCTCACCATGCGCCAGCCGCCGCTCAGCCAGGCGATCCAGCGACTGGAACGCGTACTCGGCGTCAGCCTGTTCGAGCGCGGGCCGCGCGGCGTGCGGATCACCCCGGCCGGCCGGGCCTTCGCCGAGGACGCGCGGCGGCTGCTGGAGGCCCAGGCCGCCGCCGTGGACCGGGCCCGGCGCGTCGCCAGCGGACGGGAGGGCGAGGTGCGGCTCGGCTTCATCAGCAGCCTCGGCTATCACTACGTGCCCGATCTGCTGCGCCGAGCCCACACCGAACTCCCCGGGCTGCGGCTGCAGTTGCGTCAGCACCCCTCGGTCGAGCTGATCGCGATGCTGCACGCCGGCGCGCTGGACCTCGCCCTGGTCCGGCTCCCGATCTCGGGCAGCGACGAACTGACGGTCAACCAGGTGGGCGTCGAGCGGCTGATCGCCGTGCTTCCGGAGCACCACCGGCTCGCCGCGCAGGACTCGCTGGCGCTGGCGGACCTCGCCGACCACGACTTCGCCGTACTGCGCCCCGGCGCCCTGCCGGGGCTCGCCCAGCAGGTCGCGCTCGCCTGCGCCCAGGCAGGCTTCACCCCCCGGCCGCTGGGACAGGCCGACGACCTGCCCGGCCTGCTCAGCTACGTCGCCGCCGGCCTCTGCGTGGCCCTGGCGCCGGAACAGGTGCGCTCGCTCGGCCTGTCCGGTGTGGTCCACCGTCCACTGCGCGGCAGTTCGCCGCACCTTCGGACGGCGATCGCCGCCGTGCACCGGTCGGACAGCGGTGACGCGGCGGTCCAGCGGGTGGTCGGGCTGTTCGGCTCGCCCGCCCTCACACCCGAGGCGTAGCGTCCGGTGGCCTGCGCGAGGACCGGCCGGGACGAACCGCTGGGCCGCCCGGGCCCGTTCGGCCGCTCTCCGCGGACGTGCCGAGCAACGGGGCGGAACCCGGCGCGTACCGGCGTGGCGGATCCGGCCGGACGGCTCACGGTGTGAATCCCCCTGGTGAACAGCCTACTTGCGAAGAAACGGCCCGCCGCCGAGCCGGGCGAGCAGCTCGGGGTGACCGGCCAGGGCCTCGGTCAGCACCTGCTTGCCGAACGGCGCGTAGCTCGCGGTGTCGGTGGCGGCCCAGTCGATCCCGCCGAACGGCGGCTGCGGGTCGTACTCGATCAGCAGCTGCACCTGCCGGGCGGCGTCCTCTCCGGCCAGTCGGCCGGCCAGGTGCAGCGCCATGTCGATGCCGGCCGCGACACCCGCGGCCGTGACGTACCGTCCGTCCTCGACCCAGCGGTCGGCCACCGGGGTCGCGCCGAAAGGGACGAGCAGGTCGCGGAACAGCCAGTGCGTGGTGGCCTTGCGCCCCTCCAGTAGCCCGGCGGCGGCCAGCAACAGCGAGCCGGTGCAGACCGAGCCGACCACCGACGCGCCTGAGGCGGCCCGGCGCAGCCGGGCGAGCAGCGTCTCGTCGGCCATCGCGGCGAGTGTCGGCACCAGACCGCCGGGCACCACCAGCACATCGGGGTCGGGGACTTCGTCGAAGGTGTGACTGGGCAGCACGGACAGCGGGGTATCGGTGCCCATCGACTCGATCCGCTCTCCCAGCACGACGGTCCGGATGCCCGGCACGGTGTCCGCCAGCGCGGCGCAGACCTGGAGCGGACCGACCAGGTCGAGCACGGTGATTCCCGGGTAGGCGACGAAGGCGACGGTCCGGGCCGGCTGCGCGGTCTCGGTGATGGTGGTCATGGCTGAATTCCTCGCTGGCTGCGGATGGCATCGGCGGCAGCGCTCCGGCTGCGTCCCGGTCGCGCTCCGGCCCCTCGAAGCCACCGTCGCCGCCGGCCCGGGGATGCGGCAACCGGCACCCCGTCCGGTTGTCCGGAATCCTGCGATCCCCGGCCGCCGGACCGGCGGGCGTAGGCTGGCGGCCGTGACGACGACTGCCCGCCAGGTGGTGATCATCGGCTACGACCAAGCGGACCTGCTCGACATCGCCTGCGTCGCCGACACCCTGGACGCCGCCAACCGGCTCGGCGCCGAACCCGCCTACGACCTGCGGCTGGCGACACCTCACGGCCGGCCCGTCCGCTCCTCCACCGGGCTCGTCCTGATGAGCCAGGCCGCCGTCGAGCGGGTCCGCGGCCCCCTGGACACCCTGCTGGTCGTCGGCGGCCTCGGCCATCTGACGGCGGCCGCGGACGCCGATCTCGTCTCCCACGTCCGGCGGCTGGCGGCCCGCAGCCGCCGGGTGGCCTCGGTCTGCACGGGTGCGAGCATCCTCGCCGCGGCCGGCCTGCTGGACGGCCGGCGGGCCACCACCCACTGGGCGTACGCCCGCGAACTGGCCGTCCGGCACCCGAAGGTCACGGTCGACCCGCGCCCGCTCTACCTCGTCGACGGCGACGTCAGCACCTCGGCCGGTGTGACCAGCGCGCTCGACCTGACGCTGGCCGCCGTGGAGGCCGACCACGGGCCCGAGCTGGCCCGACTGGTCGCCCGCTGGCTGGTCACCTACATGCAACGGCCTGGAAACCAGGAGCAGTTGTCCATCTACGTCAAGGACCCGCCGCCCGAGCACCGGGTCCTGCGCCGGCTCGTCCTGCACATCACCGGCCATCTCGACGCCGACCTCGGCACCGCTGCCCTCGCCGCCCGGGCTGACATCAGCGAACGGCACCTGTCCCGTCTCTTCCTCGACCGACTCGGCCAGCCTCCGGCCCGTTTCGTCCGCACCGCCCGCACCGAAGCGGCCGCCCGGCTGCTGGAGACCACCGCGCTCCCGCTCGCCGCCATCGCCGGACGCTGCGGCTTCGGCTCCACCGAGACTCTGCGCCAGGCCTTCCACGCGCACTACGGAATCTCACCCTCGGCCTACCGGCTGGCGCTCCGCGCCGGCCCGCCCTCCGCCGCGCTCCCGGCACCGTCGGAAGCGGTTCCGACGGACGCCGTCGACGGCCGCGGATGAGGACGGAGGCGCCGTAGAGGGACCGCTGCCCGGTACGCGACCGCAACCGCCGGACACCGGAGGATTCCGGGGCCCCGCCGTACGCTCCACAAGGCCACCGGGGCCGGGCCCGCAGGGCCGACGGCTCTTTCGTGGACCAGGCGTTGACGGTTCGTCACATGGAGTCACGGCGAGTCGCAGGTGCCACTGGCGCGCCTGCAGATCCGGCTGCCCCGCTCGATCGAGCTGGTGGTCTCGCTGCTGGCCGTCCTGAAGTCCGGCGCCGCCTACGCGCCGCTGGATCTCGACCACCCGGCCGGGCGGCTGTCGTCGATCCTCGCGGACACCGATCCCGTCGTGGTGCTCACCACCGGCTCGGTCGCCGCGTCGCTGCCCGGCGAGGCGGCGACCCTGCTCCTGGACGACCCGTGCACCACCGCCCAGTTGGCGGCGCTGCCCGACGGCGACCTGCGCACCGCCCGGGCCGCCGGCCCCGCGCCGCAGGACACCGCGTACGTCATCCACACCTCCGGCTCGACCGGCCGCCCCAAGGGCGCGGCGGTCTCGCACCGCGCGATCTGCAACCGACTTCGCTGGATGCAGGACGCCTACGGGCTGACCGAGGACGACCGGGTGCTGCATAAGACCAGCAGCGGCTTCGACGTCTCCGTGCGGGAGTTCTTCTGGCCGCTGATCACCGGCGCCACCCTGGTGGTCGCCCGGCCCGGTGGACACCGGGACCCGGCGTACCTGGCCGAGCTGATGATCAGCCAGGAGGGCATCGCCACCGTCCACTTCGTGCCCGCCATGCTGAGCGCCTACCTGGCGGAACCCGGCTCGGCCCTGCCGACCCGCCTGCGGCGGATCATCTGCAGCGGCGAGGCGCTGCCCGCCGACCTGGCCACCAGGGCCGCGCAGGCGATGGGCGCGCCGGTGCACAACCTGTACGGCCCCACCGAGGCCGCCGTCGACGTCACCGCCTGCGCGCACGATCCCGGGCGGCCCGGCGCCTCCGTGCCGATCGGCCGGCCGGTCTGGAACACCCGCACCCACGTGCTGGACGCGTTCCTGCAGCCGGTTGCTCCCGGCTCGGCCGGCGAGCTCTACCTGGCCGACGTCCAGCTCGCGTCCGGGTACCTGGGGCGGCCCGCGCTGACCGCGCAGCGCTTCGTCGCTGACCCGTTCGGACCGCCCGGGAGCCGGATGTACCGCACCGGCGACCTGGTCCGGCAGTCGCCGCAGAGCGAGTTGGAGTACCTGGGCCGGACCGACCACCAGGTGAAGCTGCGCGGCCTGCGGATCGAGCTCGGCGAGATCGAGGCCGCCCTCACCGCTGACGACAGCACGTCAACCCGGGCCCAGGTTCCACTGCCACCTCCGCGTGACCACGCTCCCCATCGACCCACCGCAACCGACCAGGAGGTCCACCATGTCCGACGGCTTCGAGCCGCTCACCCGGGAGATGATGAAGGCCACCGTCCCGCTGGGTGAAGAGCCCACCGACATCCCGGACGACGACGAACTCCAGCTGCTCGGCCCGGACTCGATCCGCCTCATGCACCTCGTCGAACGCTGGCACCGGGCCGGGCTCGAACTCTCCTTCGTCGAGCTGGCGGAACGCCGCACGCTCGCCGAGTGGTGGGACCTGCTCTCCACCCGACTGCCGAGGGGTTCGCAACTCCGCCCGGGGCACGATCGGCTCCCCGCGCAGTAGGCCGAAATCGACGCCTCGATGGTGGCGGCTGGCCTCGACTCCGGCGTCCCCGAGGAGGCCGTCGCCGGCCTGGCGCAGGCCCCCTGGCCGCTCGTCAGCTACCGCGGCCGGTACGCGCCCATGGTCCCCCACCTCGGCAACGAGCAGGTACGGGTGCGCCACGACACCGTCATGTCCCGGGTCGACCGGCTCGTCGCGCGCGGGCGGGCCGAGGAGTCCCTCCGTACGGATCGCCCCCGCCGGCGGCTGGTCACGGCGGTCCACGCGCTCGCCAACGAAGCGATCACCGAGACCGGGCAGGGCCGCCTCGCCACGGAGCGGGCCTCCGACGTGCCGGCCACCGGCCCGCCCGGCCTGCCTCGTCGGTTTCCTGTCAATTATGCGTCACTGTAAGCCGGTTACTCGGTGTCAGACGGGTCGGCCATGGCACCATGGAAGGTCGGTGCGCCGACGGACGGAGTGTCCTGTGAGCAGTCTCAACAAGGGTCTGGGACGGATCGAAGTGGACCTGCAGTGGGATCCGAATCCCGCCGGTACGGTGCCCCACGACCTGGACCTGATCGGCGCGACCTACGCCACCGACACCCCGGACAGCGACCCGGTCTACCTGGTGTACTTCGACAGCCGCTCCCCCGACGGCACGATCACGCTGAACCGGGACAGCCGCGACGGCCGGGGCTTCGGCGTCGACGAGCGCATGGTCCTGGAGCTCGACCGTCTCGCGAGCCGCTACCGTAGGGTTGTCGTGGGCGTCGCGATCCAGCAGGGCGGCGGCCGGGTGACCTTCGCGGACATAGCCCACCCCGACGTCCGAATCCGGGAGCGGCGCGATCAGCTCGCGGCGGTGGACTTCGACACCGTCGGCGAGGCGACGGCGGCGCGGGTCGCGGAGTTCGTCCGGGACGACTCGGGGGTCTGGCGGTTCCGGGCCAGCGTCCGCGGCTTCGACGCCGATCCGGCCGCCTTTGCCCGGATCATGGGCAGTTGAGCAAAACCCGGGTCAAGCCTCGCGATCCCCGGAGCCCGCGATGTCCGTCCTGGTGACGTGCGACTTGTTTCGGACACATGCGCGACATGCTGCTCAACGGCACAGGAGGACAGGAAGAGCCCGCCCGCACACTGGGACCGGGTGGCGCCCCACGGGCCGGGCCGCCACGAAAGGGAGTGACCACGCCATCCTCTGCGTCAACCGCACGGGAATCCCCTGGACGTGGATAATCCGCCCTTCACGACGCGGCAACGGTGCCCACCACGGCTACTCCCGGCCCCTCCTGCCCGCCGCGGAGTCTGGGGTGGATCACGCTCCGACGGCGCCTCGCCCGCGACCCCGTTCGACATCGCCGTCCCGATCCGCCAGCACCGCGAGGTCCTCGGTGGCGCTCGCCCGGATCGGGGCGCTGGTGACCGGCGGGGCCTGAGTCAGGATCAGCTCGGTCTGCTCGTCCAGGCCCATCACGGTCACCGGGGACCGGGACGGCCACCTGACCCGAGACGGCGGCAACCGCTGCCACCACGTCATCGAGACGGCCGTCGGCCGGCACCTCGTCCTCGTCAGCTGATCCCGACCGCGCGCAGCGCCTGGTGCTGACTTGGTACTGACTTGACGGGCCAGTAGACGTAGCAGATGCCGCCCGAACCCCTCGTGACCTGCCCGTTCGCGTCGTAGCGCTTGGTGCGCAGCCAGTTGTTCTCGAACTGGCGGCGCCGGTAGACGCGGCGGACCTGGTCATCGCCGGGCGAGGCGGGGTCGTTGGCGATCACGTCGCCGTCGGGGGTGAAGCCGACCACCGCCATCAGGTGGCCGTCGGTGCCGTAACCGGCGCCGTCGAGTTCGGACTTGAGGAAGGACTGGGAGGTGATGACCGGGATGCCTGCGCGGATCAGGCGTTCGAGGTCGGTCAGGGAGGTGAGGCGGGCGATCACGGCCTGGAGGTCCGGGTAGGTAGCGGCGTAGGCGGCGTTGAAGGGCCAGTTGCCGCAGCCCCGGTACTGGTGGTCGTAGGTCCCGCGGGCGGCCTGGCAGACCTGGGGGTCGGCGTAGGCCGGGTCGATCCAGGCCAGGTCGGCGGGGACGGGACGGCGACCCCAGTACTCGATGACCATCTGGGAGGAAGTGGGGCTGCACCAGGCCTCTCCCCCGTTGTCGTACTGCGGGTACTGGCCTTTGTGGATCTCCTGTGAGTAGCGCGGGACGGCCAGTTCACGACCCGGTCCCGGTACCGAGGCCGGCACCTCGAAGCGGTCCGGCAGGTCCGAGGTCATCGCGCCCAACCGCCATACGGTGGGGGCGAGTTCGGTGCCGGGACGGCGGTACAGGGTCAGCCGCAGCGCGTACGAGGCCAGGCGCAGACCGCCGGCCGGGTCGGAAATGGCCAAGGTGTCGGTGGAGATGCGGCTTCTGCCGTCCTGCTGGTGCTCCACCGAGGTGCGGCGGATGTCCTGGTCGGAGGCGGCCCAGCGTCCCATGGTGTACCAGGGGGTGGTCTCGCCGTCGCTGTAGCTGCCGCGCAGTTCGACTGCGATCCAGGTGCCGACGGGTGTGTGGGCGTTCCAGGAGGCGACCAGCTCGGTGGCGGGGGTGGTCAACTCCCGTACGGGGCCGGTCCAGGTGGCGTACTCCCAGGTGGAGGTGGTGCCGGTGTGCGGGTCAGGGTAGTCGGTGGTGCCCACCGGGGTGGTGATGGTGATGCCCGGACGGTCGCCGTCGGCCGGGCGGGTGCCGTGGTCAGCGCCCTGGCGCCAGTCGGCGGTGGTGGTCCAGGCGTGGTACTCCACCGGGGAGCCTGGTCCGTCGGAAGCGGGGATCGGCCCGGACGCCGACATCGGCGCGGACGTCGGCGCGGATGTCGGCGCCGACGTCGGCGCGGCCCCGGACGCGGAGTGGAGCGGTGGCGCGACGGTGCCGGCCGCTGCGGCGAGTGCGGCCGTCAGCATCGTCCGCCGTGACGTGGAATCGTTCACAGTGCCGGCCTCCCAGGGCTCGCGTGGCGGCATTGGAGTACGGAGCCGGGCGCGGAGCCGCCGCTCGACCGCGCCCGGTGGCGGCTCAGTCCAGGCCGGCCCGGCGGCGGGCGACCTCGGCCACGGCCGACCAGTCCCGATCCGCGTCGCCGTGGGCGACCGCGTCCAGGAAGGCGTCGCGCAGCACTCCGCCGAAGGGCAGCGGAACGTGCTGCTCGCCGCCCGCCTCCAGGGCGAGGTTGACGTCCTTCATACCGAGGACGAGGCGGAACCCGGCCGGCTCGTAACGCCGTTCGCTGATCATCGAGCCGTAGCCGGTGTAGGCCGGGCCGGGGAAGAGGGTGTTGGTGAGCAGCTCAACCAAGTCGGCCGGCTTGACGCCGCTGGCCTCGGCCAGGCTGGTGGCCTCGGCCAGCGACTCGATGGCGCAGGCGAGCAGGAAGTTGGCGCTGATCTTGGCGGCGTTGGCCTGGTGCGGCTCGCTGCCCAGGCGCCAGGTGCGCTGCCCCATCGCGGCGAACAACGGCTCGGCCTGCTCCAGCAGCTCGTCCGGGCCTGCCGCCAGGATGTTGAGCTTGCCGGCCTCGGCCACCTCGGCGCGGCCCAGGACGGGCGCGGCGAGGTAGCCGATCTTGTGCTCGGCATGCAGTTCGGCGGCGCGGCGGGCCAGCGGGAGCGAGATGGTGGCCATGTTGATGTGCAGCCGCGCCCGGGCGCCCTCGAGCAGGCCGGGATCGTGGAGGTTGGACTCGACCGCGCGGTCGTCCGCGAGCATCGAGACGACGATGTCGTTGCCGAAGATCCCGGCCAGGTCGGCGGCTGGCCGCGCACCCTGCTCGACCAGGGCCTTCACCGGCCCGGGCGAGCGGTTCCAGACCTGCACGGAGAAGCCCGACCGGACCAGGTTGGCGGCCATTCCGCGCCCCATCGAACCGAGTCCGACAAAGCCCACCGTGAGCGCGGCCATGGTCTCTCTCCTCGCCGTCAAAGTCATCCGCACCGGTTCGGTACGGATTGACTGTACGTCAACTGCCGCGAGAAACCGTTCGACCGGTCACTGACCGGCTGCGTCCTCGACCTCGCCCTGCGCGGACTGGTCCGGAAGCGGGACGTTGTCGGGTGAGCTGACACCGGTACCGCGGCTGCCGGAGGTGCCGGCGTCGGCTTGGCCCGCGTGGGCGCTGGGTGCCGTGAGCGAGGCGACCACCCCGACTGCGAGGGACGCGACGGCGAGCATGCTGCGCTTCTTCATGCCCTCTCCAACGAGCAGACCGCGCCGGGGTCACGCGGAGAGCCGGCCGGCTACGGATGTGCGCAGGCGGCGCTCCGGTCGCCGGCACGGGTCACGCGGAAAACGGTCGGGCCGGCACGGGTCACGCGGAAAACGGTCGGGCCGGCACCGCTCCGGCGGCTACCGTGGCCGGTATGACGAGCGATCATCTCCCCGCCCTGGACGTCGCCGCGCTGCCCAGGGCCTGCTTCGCCTTCCCCGGACCGCTCCGCGACCGGCTGGTCGACGCGATCCTGGACGGTTCGAAGACCTCCACCACCGGCCTGCGGACCGCGTACGAGCGCGAGAACGAGCCCCTGCCGCGGGTCGGCGAGCGCTTCGCGGTGGTCGACTCCGCCGACCGTCCGGTGGCCGTGATCGAGGTGACGGAGGTACGCGTGGTCCCGCTGGCCGAGGTGGACCTGGCGCACGCCGTGGACGAGGGCGAGGGCCACAGCACCGTCGCCCGGTGGCGGGCGGACCACGAGGAGTACTGGCACGGCGCGGAGCACAGGGCGGCACTGGACGATCCGGCCTTCACCGTGGACGACGCGAGCCTGGTGGTCCTGGAGCGCTTCCGGCTGGTCCGCGCACTCTGAGCCCAGCCGTGCGCCCTCCTCCGCGCCCCGCGCCTGCCGTACCGTTCAGCCTGCGGTGGCCGCCAGGCGGCGGGTGGCCAGGTCGGCCAGCAGGGCCGCCTGCCGGGAGAGGACGGCGTCGTCGAAGGCGGCGGACGGCGCGTGGTTCGTCGGGGCGGTCCGCGGGTCGCGGTCCGCGAGGACGGCGCCGAGGAAGAGCATGGCGCCAGGCACCTGCTCCAGGACCAGGGAGAAGTCCTCCGAGCCGTTGATCGGGTTGGGCGCGGGCAGGACCGCCTCCGCGCCGAGGAGTTCGCGCGCGGTGTCCAGGGCGAATCCGGTCTCGTCCGGGGAGTTGACGGTCACCGGGAAGAGCACCTCGTACTCCACCTCGACCTCCAGGCCGTGGGCCCGTGCGATGCCCTCGACCAGGGCGGGCAGTCCGGTGCGCAGCAGTTCCCGGTTCTGCGCCGAGTAGCTGCGGACGGTGGCGTCGAAGGCCGCGCTCTCCGGGATGATGTTGCTCTTGCTCCCCGCGCTCAGCCGGCCGACCGTGACGACCACGGGGTCGAAGACGTCGAAGGTGCGGGTCACATGGGTCTGCAGGGCGGTGACCATCTCGCAGACCGCCGGCACCGGGTCCTTGGCGCGGTGCGGCGAGGACCCGTGGCCGCCCCGGCCGCGGACGGTCACCCGCAGCTCGTCGCAGGCGCTCATCATGGCGCCCGGCCGGGCGTAGACCGCCCCGCACGGAATCTGGCTCGACGTCACATGGATCGCGTACGCGGCGTCGGGCTTCTTCCCCGCCGCGTCCAGGACGCCCTCGTCGATCATCATGCCGGCGCCGTTGAAGCCCTCCTCCCCCGGCTGGAACATGAACACCACGTCGCCGCTGAGCTGCTCCCGCCGGTCGCACAGCAGCCTGGCCGCACCCACCAGTCCGGCGGTGTGCAGATCGTGTCCGCAGGCGTGCATCCGTCCGTCGATCCGGGAGGCGTAGTCCAGACCGGTGGTCTCCTGAACCGGCAGCGCGTCCATGTCGCCGCGCAGCAGCACCGCCCCGCCCGGGGCGCCGGTACCGCGCAGGACGGCCGTGACGGAGCTGAGCGAACGTCCGGTGCTGATCTCCAACGGCAGTCCGTCCAGTGCGGCCAGCACCTTCTCCTGGGTACGCGGCAGGTGCAGTCCGAGTTCGGGTTCGCGGTGCAGTGCCCGGCGCAGCTCGGCCAGTTCGCCCTGGAGTTCCCGCGCCCGCTCGACCGTCGACATGGTCGTCCTCCGCCTCTCGTCGGTGCCTCCCCCCATCTCAAGCCCGTCGCCGGCAAGTTGCAACACCTGTGCACGGTCCGGCGCGCACCTGACGCACCCGGGGCAGCCCGCGGGTCGGTGACCTGGCGGGGCGTCAGGACGTATCGTGCGGAGCAGTCGAACGCCGTCCGCTCCTGGAGGCCCCGTGACCGCCCTGCCGCCGACCGAGCGCCGCAACCCGGCCACCACCGGGATCGACCTGCTGTCCACCCTCGATCTGCTGCACGCCGTCAACGCGGCCGACGCGGAGGTGCCGGCCGCCGTCGCGCGCGCCCTGCCGGTGCTGGCCCAGGTGGTGGACGCGGCGGTGGCGGCGCTGCACGGCGGCGGCCGGGTGCATTACGTGGGCGCCGGTTCCTCGGGCCGCTACGCCGTACTGGACGCCGCCGAGCTCGCCCCGACCTACGGGCTCGAACCCGGCCGCATCACCGCCCATCTCGCCGGCGGACCGGGTGCGCTGGCCCGGGCCGTGGAGGGCGCCGAGGACAGCGAGGCGGACGGGCGGCGGGCGGTGGCCGGGCTGAAGCCGGTCGACGTGGTCATCGGGCTCGCGGCGAGCGGCCGGACCCCGTACGTGGCGGGCGCGCTGGCGGCCGCCCGGGCGGCCGGGGCGACGGCCGTACTGGTGAGCTGCGATCCGCGGGCGCCGCTCGCCGACCTCGCCGACCTGCACGTGTGCACCGACACCGGCCCCGAGGTGGTGACCGGCTCGACCCGGATGAAGGCCGGCAGCGCGCAGAAGCTGGTGCTGCACAGCTTCTCCACCGCGGTGATGGTCCGACTGGGCCGGACCTGGTCGAACCTGATGACGGAGGTGGCCGCGACCAACGCCAAGCTGGTCGGCCGGAAGCTGACCATCCTGGTCCAGGCCACCGGTGCCGACGCCGAGACCTGTCGCGCCGCGCTGCGGGCCGCGGACGGCGAGTTGAAGCCGGCTCTGGTCCGGCTGCTCACCGGCGCCACCCCGGCGGCCGCCCGAGCCGCGCTGGCCGCGGCCGACGGTGTGGTGCGGACCGCAATCGACCAGCTGCTCTCGTAACCTCCCTGCCACCGAAGGGAATTGATCGGATCCCGGGGCTGCGCAGCCGTCTGCTCGCAGGGCAGGATGTACACGATCATGGCGAGTGAGGCGCGCTGTCGGAGGGGAGCCGGGGGATGGGTGCCGGCGGCGCGGCAGTGAAGTGTCGGCGCCATGGCGGTGGGTCAACCAGCCGTGAACATTGGATTTCGCCGGCGCAATCTGCCCGGTTCCGGGCGGACCCTCTCCCGGCCCCACCGCGACCTCGGCGCACCCTGCCGGACCTCCTCGGGCGCGGGCGCTGTCATGACGGCGACATCCGGGGACATTGTCGCTTCATGTAACTGGCAAGGGACGCACCCCTTTTGACGGAGCCTCTGCACTCCTACCGTTGAGGTCATCCAGCTGTCAGCGCCGTCCCCGCCGGATCCCCGCGGGGACTCCTCGGCGCACCCTTCGTCCCTGGAGGACCTCCTTGAAATCCCGCCTCAAGCCCCTCATCGGCCTGATCGCCGCACCGCTGCCGATCATCGCGCTCGCCGCCGCGCCGGCCTTCGCGGCGCCCGCCGCGGTCCAGCGGGTCGCCCTGGACGGGAACGTGATACCGGCGGTGAGCCACTCGACCCGGCTCGGTGACGTCGCGGCGGACCAGCGGATAACCGTGGCCGTCAGCCTCAACCAGCGTGACAGGGCGGGCCTTGATGCCTTCCTGGCCCAGGTGACCGACCCGAAGTCGCCCGGCTACCAGCATTATCTGACAGTCGGCCAGTTCGCCCAGCGGTTCGGCGCGGCCCCGGCGACGGTGGCCAAGGTGTCCGCCTACCTGAAGTCCCAGGGCCTGGCGGTCGGCGAGGTCACGGCCAACCACCTCACCCTGGAGGCCACCGGGACCGCCGCACGAGTGCAGCAGGCGTTCGGCACCAGGCTGGCGAACTTCCACGACGGCAGAACCGGCCGCGACTTCTACGCCAACACCGCGCAGCCCGTGCTGCCGGCCGAGATCGCCGCCGCGGTGAGCAACGTCTCCGGGCTCGACAACTACGCGAAGTACCGGCACTTCAGCTCCGGCAAGCTTTTCCCCGAGGCCGCCGGCCACGCCCCGTCCGGGCTGAGCCCGGCCAAGGCCCGCACCGCGTACAACCTCAACTCCGCGATCAGCGCCGGTTACACCGGCAAGGGACAGACGGTCGCGGTGGCGGAGTTCTCCGCCTTCCAGCAGTCGAACATCACCGCCTACGACAAGTACTACGGCCTCACCCCGCCCACCCCGGCCGTGGTCAGCGCCGGCGGCGGCACCACCGACCTGTCCGGCCAGGGCGAGGTCGAGCTGGACATCGAGGTCATCCACGCGCTGGCGCCCGGCGCCGCTGTGAAGGTCTACGAGGCGCCGAACAGCGACGCCGGCGAGGTCGCCCTCTACAGCAAGCTGGTCAGCGACAACGTGCCGGTCATCTCGATCAGTTGGGGCATCTACGAGGCGGGCGAGACGGCGTCCAACCGGGTCGCGGTGGACACCGACTTCAAGGAGGCCGCCGCTCAGGGGCAGTCGGTCTACGCCGCCTCTGGTGACAGCGGCTCCGACGACGCCGGCAACGGCGGCACCTCGGTGGACTTCCCGGCTGCCGATCCGTACGTCACCGGCACCGGAGGCACCACGCTCTCCACCACCTCCTCGGGCGGCTGGAGCCGGGAGACCGCCTGGAGCGGCAGCGGCGGCGGCGTCTCCTCGGTCTTCGCCACCCCGAGTTACCAGACCAAGGTGAACACCGGCGCCAAGCGCGCGGTGCCCGACGTCGCCGCCGTCGCCGACCCCGCCAGTGGCTGGGCCGTCTACACCGGGGGCGGCTGGTACACCTACGGCGGCACCAGCGCGGCCGCTCCCAACTGGGCGGCGTTCACCGCCGTCTACAACAGCGAGGCCAAGGCCAAGTCGAAGCCCGCTTTCGGCTTCGCCAACAGCACCATCTACTCGCTGGCTTCCTCGGCCGGCTACGGCGCTGCCTTCCACGACGTCACCAGCGGCTCCAACGGCGCCTACAGCGCGGCCAAGGGCTACGACAAGGTGACCGGCTGGGGCTCCTACAACGGCGCGGGGTTCCTCAAGGCCAAGCTCGGCTGAGTGGCAGCACCGCGGCGAAGGGGTCGGGCCGGCGCCCGGCCCCTTCGCCGCGTGCAGACGCACCGGCGGGCGCCGGAGCCCGTGTTCGACGCCTCCGGCCGTCAGCGGCCCGCGAGCCGGGCCCGCAGGGCGTCCAGGTCCGACAGGAACCAGAGCTGGCGGCCGCGGTTGCTCTCGCGGACGAAGTCCTCCAACGCGGTACTGACGCTCACGTGCCGGGAGATGTCCCCAATGACGGCGAGCCCGAGCCGGTAGTTGGCGAACTTCTGGACGATGTCGCCCGCGACGCGGGTCCGCAGCCGGAAGAAGTCGTCCGTGAGCCGCTCGACCGGGACTGCGACCCAGGCTGCTCCCTGGTAGGCCCCGTTGCCGATCAGGTCGGTCGCCTCGCGCTCGCCGCTCAGCGGTGCGCCGTCCGGTGCGCAGACCAGGACGGGTGTGCCTTCGAGCTGCTGGAGTATGTCTGCCATGGGGCTGTGTCCCTTCTGTCGTGGGTAGGGGTTCCGGCGCGGTCGCGCCTGTTCCTTGAGCAGGTTTCCCGCCTCGGCAGGAGTGCCGCCTTCGGCTCAGCCGGCGTGGAACGCCGGTCAGCGCGGTTCGTCGACCAGCGCCTCGACGACCTTCAGCAGGTCCGCCACGGTGCCGAGGCCACCCAGTGCGATGATCTTGAGGATCGCTCGCTCCTCGTCATAGACGGTCTCCACCCGCAGGTGGTCACCGCTCTCCCCGCCCCGGCTCTGCGCGGCTGCGATCACCGTGTTGGTCAGGCGGACGGTCTCCTCGGCGCCGATCGCGTCGATCTGCACGATGCCGGACACCTCGGCATGGCGGGTACGGCGGACGGCCGAGGGGGCGGGCACACCGGTGAAGGCCTCCAGGTCCTCGCGGGTGATCCGGTACTGCCGGCCGACCCGGGTCGCCTTCAGGCGCCCCTCCCGCACATAGCCGCGCACCGTTCTGACGTGCAGTCCCAGCAGGTCCGCCACCTGCTCCACCGAGTAGTAGAGCTGCCGCACCACGCCCTCCCAACCACGCTCCACCCGCATCGGGCTCCGCTATTGACCCTAAAAGTACATCACTTATGGATCAACAGGGAATTTTAGGGAGTCCGCTGCTGACAAGCAGACAGCACCTCGACGGCCGCCCCTGCCCGTACGGCCCAGCAGCGGCGGCGGCGCGCCCGCCGCACTGCGCATGGTGCTGGGGGGACGGCACCGAACCGGGAGCAGCGAGGAGCGGGCGACGGGACCTCCGGACCAGCCGCGGGCGACGGGGAAGCGCCGGGTCACCTTCCCGAGCGCGATCACCGTGCTGACACTGCTCACCGTTCCGGTCTTGGCCCTGGCCTTCCTGATCCCGCCCGGGGAGCATCAGCGCAACGCGAGCGGCATCCGGATCCGGGGGACGTACCACCGGATCTCGGTCGGACTGCCCGTCACCAGCCGCCTGGAGGACCTGCTCCTCTCCCCCGTCGACGGCCGCTACGGCATCCGCGACCCGCACACCGGCGAGGTCTGCCCGACCTTCGACGGAGCGCTCTACGGCAGTGCGGCGGTCTTCCTGTTCGTGCTCGCCGTGTGTGGGTGCCGACCACCGCCGTCACCGTCGGCGGCGTCTGCCTGGCGAAGGTCCGCTACGACCAGTACCTGCGATTCGCCTGGCCGCTACTGGCACTGCTGTCCGTGCCGATCTGCCTCTTCGTCGGATTCGGCGCGGTCGTCAGCTGATTCCACACCGATTCACCCGTGGGATTGTGACGCGTCACCAGAATGCCGCCACCCCCCACCTCGACCTGGCCACCCGAGGCGCCCGGCGGGCCCGGTTCAAGCGGCCACAATTTCATGGGAATTTCTTTACGAGACTTTTCTGCAACGCAGTTGGGCCAGCTCTGAACGGACTCGCATGTGCGATAACCTCATCGCCCCAGTGCGGTGCGCAAGGTACATCGCCGGAAAAGGGGGAAGAGTGTCAGACGGATATCATGTCCATCCCGACGCCCTCGACGTCTACGCCGGACAGGTGGAGGACGCGGCCGAGCGGGTGTCGCAGATCATGAGCGCGATCGGTTCGATCTCGGTCCCCTCGGACGCCTTCGGCCTGTTGCCCGACGCACAGAACCTGCACTCGGCCTACCAGGAGCACTCCGACGCCGACGTGCAGGACTGCTTGGACCTGGACGGCCTGCTGCGGGAGACCGTCGAGGGGCTGACGGGCGCGAGCGGCAACTACCGCGACGCCGAGTCGGCGACCAGCGGCGCCATGGGCGGGGGTGCCTGATGATCGACCCCGGCGGGCCGGCCGACAGCGGCGGGGCGTACCAGTGGGCGCAACAGCCCGGTCATCTGACGCTGCCGCAGATCCAGGAGGCCAAGAAGCCCGATCGCAGCGGCATCGACGGCGCTCTCGACGACGCCGTGCAGTGGACGCTGGAGCAGACCGGCGCCATCAAGCTGCTCGAAAAGGTCACCGGAGCCCCGGAGCTGCTCACCGAGGCCGCCAAGGACTGGCAGCAGCAGGCGGTCGAGATGCAGAAGGTCGCCGACGACCTGCGGACCGGCGCCCGGCAGCTCTCGGCGAACTGGCACGGGCAGGCCTCGGAGGCCTTCGGCCGGCACATGGGTGAGATCGTCCAGGCGATGGACGGTACCGCCGACGACATGGCCCAGACGGCCGGGATCCTCGGCCAGGCGGCCGCGGAGTGCGCGCTGGCCGAGGAGACGGTGATCCACCTGATCACCGAGCTGATCGACCTGCTGGTCGGCATGCTCGCGACCAGCTTCATCCTCGACCTGTTCACGGCCGGTCTCGCCACCGTGGTGGACGCCCTGGTCAGCGAGGCCGAGGTGGCCGTGTACATCGCGAAGATCGAGAAGGTCTCGGCGGGACTGGCCAAGACCCTGCGCGAGCTGATGGACGCGGTCAAGGAGCTGAAGGCGGCGGAGCGGGCCGGCAAGTCGGTCGAGGAGGTCAAGAAGGCGCGGCAGGCGGTCCGGGCGGCGGCCAAGGTGATCCGGCAGAACGGCAGCATGCTCAAGAACCCCAACGGTCTCAGCTTCCGGGACCGGCTCGCGCACCATGTGGTGGCCGGTCAGCTCGGCGAGCACACCCTGGGCGCGGTGGAGCACGGGCTCGGCATGGAGAACAACTGGAAGGACCCGCTCAAGGAGTTCCTCACCAGTGACACCGGACAGCGCTCGCTGGACCCGCACGGCACCGAGGAGCCCGAGCCGTACCACGTCGACCGCAGCCGCATCGAGGAGGCGTTCGGGTGAGCACCTCCCAGCTCCCGCCCGAGGGGGCCTCGGCCCCGGCACCCGCCGGGGACGCCTGGCTGCACCCCGTCGTGGCGGCCCACCTGCGTCCGGGGGAGACCCTCCTGGCCGCGGCTCCCGGCTATCTCGACGGCCTGCTTCCCGCCCTCCCCCGGGAGTACCTGCCGAACCCCGACCGCGAGGCGGGCGGCCTGGAGCGGGCCTTCGGCTTCCTGGTCTGGCTCTGGCCGCCCACCTGGTTCCAGGCCGCGGCGGAGTGGGTGGAGAACCGGGTCTACCCGGCGATCCGGCGGAAGTTCCACGGCGGCGCCTGGTCCGGTGGCTGGGAGAGCACGGCCGGGCGTCTGCTCGTCTCCTGCCACCTCTCCGGCGACCGGCCGCCCGCCGGACTGAGCACCCGCATCGCCCTGGCGGTGACCAGCCATCGGCTGCTCCTGCTGACCTGCACCCGGGTGCACGACGAACCGTACGACGCCCAGGTGATCGCCGAGCTGCCGCACGGCACGTACCGGCGCCGGGGTGAGCCGCATCCGGCCCGGCAACGCTGCCGGCTGGACCTGGAGTTCGGCGACGGCTCCTGGCTGGCCTTCGAACTGTCCAGACCGGAGCTGGTGCCGCAGCTGGCCGACGTGCTGAGCTGACGGCGACGGGCCGCGGAGCGATGAACACCGTTGTCCGAACGGCATGATCGCTGCTAGCGTTGATCGCATGAAGCGCGCTGTGAACCTGACGACGACGCCGGACTCGGTCCCGGCACGCTGATTCGTGTTCCTACCGCGAAGCCCCGGGGCGAGAGCCCCGGGGCTTCGTCGTGTGGATCCCGTGGTCGCCCGCCCCACCCGATCACAGGGAGACCACCACCCATGCACGACCACCGCAAGCTCGGCCGCGAGCTGGACCTCTTCGACACCGACCCGCTGATCGGCTCCGGCCTGCCGTACTGGCTGCCCGCGGGCGCCGCCGTTCGACACAGCCTGGAGGAGTACATCCGCGAGGTGGAACGGCGGGCGGGCTACCGGCACGTGTACTCGCCCGTGCTCGGCAAGCGCGAGCTCTACGAGATCTCGGGACACTGGTCGCACTACAGCGACGACATGTTCCCACCGATGGACCTGGGCGGTGAGCAGATGGTGCTGCGCCCGAGCCTGTGTCCGCACCATGCACTGATCTTCCGCTCCCGGGCTCACAGCTACCGCGAACTCCCACTCAGGATGGCCGAGTTGGGCGGCATGTACCGCTCGGAGCTGTCCGGGGTGCTGGGCGGGCTGACCCGGGTGCGGGCGATCCAGCTCAACGACGCGCACGTCTTCTGCACCATCGACCAGGTCGCCGACGAGGTGCGGGCGGCCCTGGAGCTGATCCGGCGGGCCTACCGGGCGCTGGGGATCACCCCGGCGCGGATCCGGCTGTCGCTGCCGGGTGAGGGTGGGAAGTACGTCGCCGCACCCCAGCTGTGGGAGCGCTCGACCGCGCTGCTCACCGAGGTGCTGGAGAGTTCGGGGCTGGAGTACGAAGCGGTGGCGGGCGAGGCGGCCTTCTACGGCCCGAAGATCGACGTGCAGATCGCGGACGGGGCCGGCCGGGAGGCGACCCTGTCCACCGTTCAGGTCGACTTCCACCAGCCGGAGCAGTTCGACCTCGGCTACATCGGCCCGGACGGCTCGCGGCACCGCCCGGTGATGGTCCATCGAGCGATCATCGGCAGCGTCGAGCGGGCCGTCGCCCACCTGATCGAGCAGCACGGCGGCGCCTTCCCGGCCTGGCTGGCACCGGTCCAGGTGGTGGCGCTCCCGGTGTCGGAGGAGGAGGCCCCGGCGGCCGCGGCCTTCGTGGAGCGCTGCCTGGAGCGGGGACTGCGCGCCGAGTCGGCCGGCCCGGCGCAGGGAAGCCTGGGCGCCCGGATCCGTGCCGCCCGGCTCGTCCCGTACCAGGCCGTCATCGGCGCCCGCGAGGCCGCCGTCGACGAGATCGCGCTGCGTCTGCGGGACGGCCGCAGGCTCGATCCGCGACCGACCGGTGAAGTCCTGTCGCACATCGGCGAGTTGGTCTCGGGACACCGCACCGACCTCTGGTGACGTGGAGGCTCACGACCGCTTTCCTGACACACCGCTCCAAGGCCCGGGCAGCCCGGGTGGACGTACGGCTCCGCGGAGAGCGGTCGGCTCCGGACGGGCGGCGAGCCGTGTCCGGCCGGGCCCGGGCCGGTGCCGGATGAGAGTCTGGGAACGGAGGTGATCGGTGACCATGTCCGGAGCACCCGAGCGCGCGGCCGGGCCCGGGCCGCGGGGCAACCGCCGGACCGGGGCGAGCGCGCTCACCGGACCACTGCCCAGGCACGGAGCGATCCGGATCGCGGTCCACCGGATCTGGCGCCACGGGCGCGAGATGGAGCTGATGCACCGGGCGATGGGCTTCGCGGCCCTCGGCTTCGTCACCCTCGTCCCGCTGCTGATCGTGGTCGCCGCCGCCTCCCCCGTGCACGGAGCCGGGTTCGCCGGCTGGGTGGTGGACGGGCTCGGACTCTCCGGCCGCTCCGCACAGGAGGTCCGGGACCTGTTCTCCTCCCCGACCCAGGCGCTCAGCACCACCACCGCGCTCAGCCTCGCGGTCGCCAGCGTCTTCGGCATCTCCTTCATGGCGGCCGTGCAGACCGGCTACGAACGTGTCTGGCGGCTGCCCCCGGCCGCCTGGCACGCCGTCTGGCGGCAGGCGATCGGGCTCGCCGGGCTGGTCGGCTTCCTGCTGGTCGCCTCCTGGGCCGGCGTGCCCTGGCAGTCCAGCCCGGCCCAGCCCGCGCTCCGCCTGGCGACCGCGCTCGGCGGCGGTCTGCTGTTCTTCTGGTGGACCAAGTGGCTGCTGCTCGGCGGCCGGGTGCCGTGGCGGGCGCTCTTCCCCGGTTCCGCGCTGACGGTACTGGCCCTGGTCGGACTGCGGTTCTTCTCCGAGCTGGTCTTCCGCCCGCTGATCATCTCCAACGCGCTCTCCTACGGCGTGATCGGCACGGTGCTGGTGGTGCAGTCCTGGCTGGTCGGGGTGGGCTTCACGGTCTTCGCGGGCGCCCTGGCCGGCCACGCCCTCTGGGAGCACCAGCAGCACCGGAAGGAGCAGACCGAGCCGGCGGAGTGAGACGGCGACTGCCGGGCGGGGTGGACGCCCTCCGGTGGCGCCCGCAGACTGCTGCGATGGAACGATCGTTGGAGCCAGGTCCCGTCCTGGGCCCGGCCCGGGAAGCCGACGGCCGGGCAGTGGGCTGACGAGCAGCCCGCACGGCACTCGGTGGCGGAACGGACACGCGAGACCCGAGGCCCCGGGCCGGGCGGGGCGCGGAATCTCGCGGTCCCACTGCACGTACTGGAGGTACCGGCCCCGCAGGTACCTCCGTTCGCGATCGGATCATTCGACTCGATCGGCCCGATGTCACGGGCGGCCTTTCCGCACCGGCACTCCTTCTACGAGATCGTCTACATCGCCGACGGCTCCGGCTGCCATGTGGTGGACCTGGCCCGCAGACCGCTGCGCCCACCGCACCTGTGCGTGATCACCCCCGGCCAGGTCCACCACTGGGAGGACGCCGACGACGTCAACGGCTGGGTGGTGCTCTTCAACGAGGAGTTCCTGCTGGCCCACCCCGAGGACGGTGCGGCGCTGCGCGAGCTGAGCAGCCGCCCGTGGCTGAGTCTGGACGAGGGGGCGGCGCGACGGTTCGGCGACTTGATCGAGGCGATGGCCCGGGAGTACCGCGCGGCCGAGATGGGGTACGCCGGAGTGCTGCGCTCGCAGTTGCACGTGCTGTCGGTGTGGGCGCTGCGGGCGGCAGCCGGTGCGGGCGACGCCCCAGCGGCCGAGGACCGGGTCGGCGGACGACCGGCCGAGCTGGTGGCCGAGTTCACCCGCCTGATCGCCCGACCGGGGCAGGCGGAGCGCTCGGTGCGCTCGTACGCACGGGAGTTGGGCATCTCGGCCGGCTACCTGAGCGAGATCGTGAAGTCGGCGCTGGGCCTGACCCCGGGCAGCCTGATCCGGCGCAGCCAAACGCTCGATGCACAACGGCTACTCCTGCGAACGGATCTGACGGTACGACAGATAGCCAAGGAGGCGGGTTTCGCCGATCCCGCGTACTTCTGCCGGTTCTTCCGCCGCGAGACCGGCCTCTCCCCGGGCGAGTACCGCAGCCGGGGTGGAGGAAACCACCATGATCCCCGAATCGAGTCCATCGTCACCGCATCCGGTACGGCGTAGGTTTGACGGCAGTGATCCCCGACGGCCCACCGGTGTGCCGCACGGTGTCCGGCCCGGCGTGCTCGATCGCCCACCCCCACATCTCACAGGTGATCGTCCTGCCCAGGACACCGTGCGGCGCCCTGGCCGGCTCCCCCACACCCGGGCCGGCTTCTCGCGGGTCAGCGCACGGTGAGCTCACCGTGGGCCACGTGGCCGACGGCCAACGCCGTGACCACGACGGTACCCAGGAGCAGCGACCAGGCCACCCCGTGGTGCGATTGGAACCCGGCGCCGAGGAAGGCGCCGAGCCCCATCGCGACCGCCGCCCCGGCCCGGCGCCCGGAACGCGGGCCCGTGCCGCCGGCCGGCCGCGAGTCGGCGGCCAGGCCGGTCAGCGTCATGGTGAGCACGGTGGTGGTCAGGTCGGCGACGGCCGCCCTGCGCACCGAGGCGTTGCGGAAGCCCATGGCCACCGCGAGCACGGCGATCACCGCGTAGCGGCCCGCCTCACCCGAGGCCAGCGCCGCGACGGCGGCGGCCAGGCCGGTCAGCACCGCCTCCGCCGCCAGCGCTCCGCCGAACCACCGGTGCGTCGGACGGGAGTTCATCGCCACCGCGAACCGTCCGCCCGCCACGGCGCCCGCGAGAAACCCGGCCAGCGAGGTCAGCGAGGCCGCGGCCGAGAACCCCGGCGCACCCGCCGCCGCGAAGCCGACCAGGACCACGTTGCCGGTCATGTTGGCCGTGAAGACCCTGCCCAGTCCGAGGAAGCTGACCGCGTCGAGGAAGCCGCTGACCACGGTCAGAACCATCAGGACGGCCGGCAGCGACTCCCCGGCACCGGTCGGCTTTCCGCTCATCCCGCCATGTTCTCAGCGCGGCTTGCGAGTTGGGGGCGGCGCGCCTGACGCGTCGACGACAGTCCGATCGGCCGGGCGGTGGTCGAGGGCACCGCCCGGCCGATCAGGTGCCCGGGGTCAGAACCGCACCGGGAGGGCCAGCAGCCCGCGGGCCCGGATCGAGGGCCGCCGGCGCAGGGTGTCGCGCGGGACGTCCAGGGCCAGATCGGGGAAGCGCCGCAGCAGGGTGGCGATGGCGATGCCGGTCTCCATCCGCGCCAGGGGCGCGCCGACGCAGTAGTGGATCCCGTGACCGAGGGAGAGGTGGGTGCTCTCCCGGCGCCGGAGGTCGAGGCGGTCGGGCCGCTCGTAGCGGTCCGGGTCGTGGTTGGCTGAGCCGAGGGAGAGCAGCACGGTCTCCCCGGCGGGGATCGTGACCTCACCGGCGGTGAGGTCCTCCAGCGGGAACCGGCGGATCGCCAGCGGCGCGGGGGTGTCGTAGCGGGTGAGCTCCTCGACGGCGGCGGGGAGCAGCGCGGGGTAAGCAGGTCTTTGACGTCCTGCTACCTGGTGACCAGCCAGAACGGCAGTCGGTCGGGGCCGGTGATCCGCTGCACGGGAGCGGTCGCGCGGAGTGCGGCGTAGCCGCCGTACAGGTCCTGGAGCAGCTCGGTCACGCCGACGGTGGCCGGTGCGGGCTCGGGAAGAGTGGTCGCCATGAGGGGCGGCCTAGGGGCTGCGGCGCGACGCCCGGCATCGACTCCGGAACCTCCCCGCGCCAGTCGTATCTCAAATATGAGATATGGTCTGCTGCGTGACCGACGACTACCTCATGCGTATCGGCAAGCTCATCCGTGATGCCCGTCAGCACCGAGGCCTGACTCAGGCCCAGCTCGGCGAGGCCCTGGGAACCAGTCAGAGTGCGGTGAACCGGATCGAGCAGGGCAAGCAGAACCTCAGTCTGGAGATGATCGCCCGCATCGGCGAGGCCCTGGACAGCGAAATCGTCTCGCTCGGCTACGCGGGTCCGATGCACCTGCGGGTGGCCGGCGGCACCCGGCTGTCGGGCTCCATCGATGTCCGCACCAGCAAGAACGCCTGCGTCGCGCTGCTCTGTGCCTCACTGCTGACCACCGGTCGGACCACCCTCCGGGAGGTCGCCAGGATCGAGGAGGTCTATCGCATCCTTGACGTCCTCACCAGCATCGGCGTCAAGGTCCGCTGGCTGAACGACGGACGCGATCTGGAACTGACCCCGCCCGCTGAGCTGGACCTGGCGGCCATGGACGTCGCGGCCGCCCGGCGGACCCGCAGCGTGCTGATGTTCCTCGGTCCGCTGATGCACCGCGCCGACCACTTCGAGATCCCGTACGCCGGCGGCTGCGAGCTCGGCACCCGTACGGTCGAGCCGCACCTGACCGCGCTGCGCCGCTTCGGCCTGGAGGTGGCCACCACCGGCGGCAGCTACCACGCCAGCGTCTCGCCCGCGGTCTCGCCGGACCGGCCGATCGTGCTGACCGAGCGCGGCGACACCGTGACCGAGAACGCCCTGCTGGCCGCCGCCCGGCACGACGGGGTGAGCGTGATCCGCAACGCCAGCCCGAACTACATGGTCCAGGACCTGTGCTTCTTCCTGGAGCGGCTGGGCGTGCGGATCGAGGGCATCGGCACCACCACCCTCACCGTGCACGGCAAGCCGGAGATCACCTGCGACGTCGACTACGCGCCCGCCGAGGACCCGGTCGAGGCGATGAGCCTGCTGGCCGCCGCCGTGGTCACCTCCTCCGAGCTGACGATCCGCCGGGTGCCGGTCGAGTTCCTGGAGATCGAGCTCGCCGTGCTGGAGCAGATGGGCCTGGACTACGACCGCAGCTCCGAGTACCCGGCGCTCAACGGCCGCACCCGGCTGACGGATCTGACCGTGCGCCCCTGCAAGCTCACCGCACCGATCGACAAGATCCACCCGATGCCCTTTCCGGGCATCAACATCGACAACATCCCGTTCTTCGCAGTGATCGCCGCTGCCGCCCACGGCACCACGCTGATCCACGACTGGGTCTACGAGAACCGCGCCATCTACCTCACCGAGCTGGGCCGCCTCGGCGCCGACGTCAAGCTGCTGGACCCGCACCGGCTGCTCGTCCAGGGGCCCACCCGCTGGCGGGCGGCCGAGATGATGTGCCCGCCCGCGCTGCGCCCGGCGGTGGTGATCCTGCTGGCGATGCTGGCGGCTGAGGGCACCTCCGTACTGCGCAACGTGTACGTCATCAACCGCGGCTACGAGGACCTGGCCGAGCGACTGAACTCGGTCGGCGCCAAGATCGAGACCTTCCGCGACATCTGAGCCCGCACATCCCCGACCCCGGAGCACCTGGAGCCGGGGGCATCGGGAGCCTGGACGCCCACCGGGGATGCCGGAGCCCATGAGTTGTTGGAGCCCGAGGCATCGGCGACTGCGGATCAGAGCACCTCGGTACGTAATTCCGGGAATCGGCACATCGGCCTTCGCACCCGAATCAATCCGGGCGCGAAGGCCGACGGCCGTCCAGTGATGCGGGGAGTCGATGTCAGTCCCCGGTGTTGGTGGCCCAGACCGGACGGTTGTTGTGGTCGTAGACGACCACGTTGCCGTCGTCCTGCACGGCCACGTAGGCGCCCCGGTGCCAGGTGTTGGAGGCCCAGAGCGGGTGGCCGTTCCGGTCATAGAGCACGAAGTTACCGTCCTCCTGCATCACCGCGGCGTTGCCGTTCGGCCAGGCCCCGGGAGCCTGCCAGGCCGGCCGGCCGTCCTTGTAGAGCACGAAGTTGCCGTCCTCCTGGACCCGGAGCACCGTCCGGCCGTTCCCGGAAGTCCACGCCTGGTTCTTGTTCAGCGTGGCCGTCGGGTAGAAGTGGGAATCGCTCCTGACGCTCTTGCCCTCCCGTACGCCGTGGCCGGTCGCGGCAGGCGCGGAAGCGTACGCGCTACCGGCCAGCACGCCGCCGACGGTGAGCGCAGTGGTTGCGAGCGCGACGGAGAAGTAATTCCGGAACTTGGACACCGTGTTTCCTTCCATGAGAAGCAGGGCGGGACAATTAAATATCCACACTGATCGACAATGCAATACCTTTCTCGAATCCCAGAAATAGTCTTATTTACATTCGCAAGTGGGTGTGCGATCGACCTGTTATTGGAATGGGTTCGCCCGCGCGCCCGGCCGACCGCTACGCTGACCCGCGATGAGACGCAAGACCAAGGCGCCGCCCGCCCCTCTGCCGCAACGACTGGGCATCGACCCGGTCCGCCTCCGCCTGCCCGTGGACCGCAAGTGGGCCACGGTGCGCGACCACCTGGTCGACCGGCTGCCGGTACCGGCGTCGGTGATCGACGCCATGCTCGGCGAGGGCGCCGTGGTCGGGACGGGCGGACCGATCGCACCCGACGCTCCGTACGCGCCGGGTGCCTTCCTCTGGTACCACCGCGACTTCCCCGACGAGGTCCCGGTGCCGTTCCCGATCACGGTGCTGCACCGCGACGAGAACCTGGTGGTCGCGGACAAGCCGCACTTCATGGCGATGTCGCCGCGCGGACAGCACATCACCCAGAGCGCGCTCGCCCGGCTGCGCCGGGAGCTCGACCTGCCCACGCTAAGCCCGGCGCACCGGCTCGACCGGCTGACCGCGGGCCTCGCCATGTTCGTCATCCGGCCCGAGCACCGGGCCGCGTACCAGGGGCTGTTCCAGGAGCGGCAGGTGCGCAAGGAGTACGAGGCGGTCGCGCCCTACGATCCGGCGCTCGACCTGCCGCGCACGGTGAGCAGCCGGATCGTCAAGGAGCACGGCGTCCTCACCGCCCAGGAGGTCCCCGGCCCGCCCAACAGCGAGAGCCGGATCGAACTGGCCGAGACCCGGGGTGCGCTGGGCCGCTACCGCCTCACCCCGGTGACCGGCCGGACTCATCAGCTACGGGTGCACATGTGCGGCCTGGGCGTGCCGATCCTGTCCGACCCGCTCTACCCGGAGATCCTCCCGGACACAGCCCTGGACGACTTCCGCTCCCCGCTGCAACTGCTGGCCAGGTCTCTGGAGTTCACCGACCCGGTCACCGGGGAGCAGCACAGGTTCCGCAGCCGGCGCGCCCTGGAGAGCTGGCCCGCCCCTTCCGGGGGTCCGGCCGACCGGGTGGCCGCCTGAGCGGGCCGTACGGGCGTCGACAGCCGCTCCGGGTCCCCGGCTGACGCATCGGGCGCCGGGACCGCGCCGCCTCGCTCCCTGTCGCAGACCCGCGCCGGGTGGTGAACAGTAGGAGAGAGGAAACGGCTCCGGCAGGTGGGGCCGTCCGGAAGAAGGGCGGCCGCAGTGTCCGACGACGCCGGGGGCGCCCGAGGTCGGCCACCGCGCTACGTGTCGCTCCCGCCCGTGGGTTTCCGCTGGCTGGTGCTGGCCGGGGCCGTGGTGACCGCGGCGACCGTCGCGTTCGATCTCGCGACCGGGCCGAAGTCCACCTTCTCCCCCGTGCTGACGGCGGTCCCGGTACTGGCCGGGGTGGGCACCCGGCGGGCACTGGTACCACTGCTGGCCGGGGTGCTCACCACGGTGGTGGTGCTGCTCCTGGTCTTCACCAATCCCTTCGTGTCCCCGGTCGTTCATGCCACCGCCGCCGGTGCGGTGCTCGCCGTCGCGCTGATAAGCAGCGCGAACGTCGCACTGGTCGCCGCACGCGAACGGGAACTGCGTCAGGTCCGCACCGTCTCGGAGACCGCCCAGCGGGCACTGCTGCGGCCGGTCCCGTCGCGGGTGGGCTCGCTGCGGATCGCCGTGCGGTATCTGGCGGCGGCCGCCGAGGCCAGGATCGGCGGCGACCTCTACGAGGTGGTCCGCACCCCGAGGGGGATCCGGGTGCTGCTGGGCGACGTCCGGGGCAAGGGGCTGATCGCGGTGGAGACGGCCGCCGACGTCCTCGGGGTGTTCCGCGAGGCGGCCAGGGCCGAGGACGACCTGGCCGAGGTCGCGACCCGGCTGGACTCGGCGCTGCGCCGCGACCTGAGCGCCGAGGACTTCGTCACGGCGGTACTGCTCGACGTCCCCCAGGGGGCGGGCCCGGTCCAGGTGGTCAACTGCGGCCACCCGCCGCCGCTGCTGCGGACCGCCACCGGGGTGAGCGAGGTCCGGCCGCCCGTCGACGCTCCACCGCTGGCTCTGCTGAAGCTGACCGGCGGACGGTACCAGGCCGGAAAGGTGCGGTTCGGCGAAGGCAATCTGCTGCTGCTCCACACCGACGGCATCTCCGAGGCCCGCGACCCCGGCGGCCGGTTCTATCCCGTCGCCGAGCGGCTGTCCCAGCTGCCCGAGCAGGACCCCGGCGCCCTGCTGGACCACCTCGTCGCCGATGTGCACGCCCACGTCGGCGCCGGCCTCGACGACGACGCCGCCCTGCTGGCGATCCGCCGCTCGGACTGAGCGTACGGACCGGTCGCCTCCGCGAACCGCCCTGTTCCGCCCTGTTCCGCCCTGTTCCGCCCTGTTCCGCGAGGAAGCGTGTGTGGCGCGGCCTGGCGCGAACCGCCTGCGCCGCTGAGTCGTGCGGGGTCCTGCGATGCCGCCGGACGGCGACCGGCGGGTCAGGGTTGCTCGGTCAGGCTCGCGTGGACCGCGAGTACGGCCAGGTAGCGGCGGTGGACGTCGGCGCGGTCGGCCGCTTCGGTGACCGTCTCGGCGTTCAGCCGGTCGATCATCTCGGCCTGTTCCAGCAGCACCCGGCGCTGCTCCGGGGTGGTGGTCTCCGCCATGATCTGCGCGAGTGCGTCGAGCTGCCGGATCAGTACCGCCGGCATGCCGCGGCCCGCCTGGCGGATCTTCTCGAAGGCGCGCTGGACCAGTCGCTCGTAGCTCACCGGCACCGCCATCACCCGGATGTGGCCCGCCTCGTCCCGGTGGACCGGGTTGGGCTGCCAGCCGGCCGCGATCCGGCACAGTCCCTCGCCCAGCCAGTCGATGCAGGTCAGCGCGGTGAAGGTGTCGTTCACCGCGGTCGACAGCGCCCGGATGGCGATCTCGACCAGTTGGTCGACCGCGAAGGCGATGTCCTGGGCGAGCGTACGGGAGGGGCCGGTGATGTGGGCCCGGGCGAAGCTGCGGGCCACCTCGGGCGCCGCCGCGGCGGGCCAGACCGTGGCCAGCTGGTGTCCCTGGACCAGGAAGTGCCCGGGGCGGTGGTCCAGCCGGATGACGGCGTCGAGTTCGGTTGCGATGCGCACCAGCGTGCGGTGACGGATGAACTGCAGATAGCCGCTGGCCGGGGCCGGCACCGCCGCTCCCGACTCGTTCAGCCGGACGTGCAGCTCGGCCGCCGACGGGCCGCGCTCGACCTCACCCTCCCACTCGGGCTCCCCCGCGCCCGCCTCGATCGCCTCGGACAGTTCGACCGCGATGCTGGCGATCACGCGGGGCAGCTGGATGGAGGTGGCGATGTGGTGGATGAAGTAGATCAGCACCGCCAGGTCGACCAGCACCAGCACCATGCACACGGTGATCGACAGGTGCGGGACGAAGTCCCCGTACGAGGAGGGGCCGATGGAGACCAGCGCGAGGATCGCGTAGACGAACGTCCCGACGAAGGTGCCCAGGGTGAGCTGAGTGGTGCGGTCGCGGATGAAGGTCCGCAGCATCCGCGGTCCGAACTGGGTGGAGGCCAGCGTGAGCGTCACGATCATGATCGAGAACACCACGCCGACCACGGTGATCAGGGCCGCCGCGATGGCGGCGAGGATCTGCCGGGCCGCGTCGGCCGTTCCGCTGATCACCCAGGGCGGCAGGGCCAGCGCGCCCCGGTACGCCGCCCGGTCCAGCATCCAGGTGACGACGAAGAGGCCGCCGGCGAGGACGACCTCCAGTGTCGGGACGACCCACAGATTGGTCCGCAGCGCCTCTCGGCGCCACTGCGACTCCAGGTGGACCCAGCGGATCACATCGCCCACCACCAGTCCCCGACCAGGCCCGGTTGAACTCCTCCACCCTAGTCTCAGGGCCCGGTCGGCGCCGTTCGCGCCGGCGCCGACCGGCGGGCCGCGGAATCAGCCGACGTGGACGCGGGGGCGGCGGTTGCGGTCGGGTTCGGCCTCGCGGAGCACCTCGCGGGTGACGGGTGCGACCTCGCCCTGGCCGAACAGGAAGAACCGCAGGAACTGGGCGAAGGGGTTGCCCTCGGTCCACTCGAAGTACATGTGCGGCTGCTGGCCGGTCAGGTCCCGGACGTGCAGCAGCAGCGCCGCCAGGGCGTTGGGGACGCTGGAGCTCTCCAGCGCCAGCACCCGGTAGCGGTCGTGCATGACCTCTCCGCGTACCGTCAGCTCGGCCTCGAAGTCCGACGGGTCCCGGACGGTGACCTCCACGAAGACCAGGTCGTCCTCCGCCGGGAGGTCGTTGTCGGCACGGATCTGGCGGAGCTTGTCGCGGTACTCCGCCATGTCGCGGCTGTTGGGCTCGTTCGCGATGAGCCGGATCGTCCGGTGGGCGCAGTCCCGCAGGAACCGCTCGGCCGTGTCGTCGAAGTTGACGCTGGTGACCCGGAGTTCGAAGGCGCGGGCCAGCCGGGAGAGCAGCGAGACCAGTATGATCCCGGCGATGAAGCAGGCACCGATCTTCACACCGTCGGGGCGCTCGGCGACGTTGATCGCCGTCGTGTAGACGAAGACCAGCGAGATGGCCGCGAAGGCCACGGTCCAGCCGCGCTGGCCGGCCCGGCGGGCGGCGATGGTCACCGCGATGGCGGCCGAGCTGATCAGCACCAGGACACCGGTGGCGTAGGCGCCGCCCTGGGCGTCCACGTCGGCGTCGAAGAGCCAGGTCACCAGGAAGGCCACGGCGGTGAGGACCATCACCATCGGCCGCACCGCGCGGGCCCAGTGCGGGGCCATGCCGTAGCGCGGGAGGTAGCGCGGCATCAGGTTGAGCAGGCCGGCCATGGCCGATGCGCCGGCGAACCAGAGGATGGCGATGGTGGAGAGGTCGTAGATGCTGCCGAACGCCCCGCCGAGGTACTGGTGCGCCAGGTAGGCCAGGGCGCGCCCGTTGGCCTTCCCTCCGGTCTGGAACTCGTCGGCCGGGATGAGCAGGGTGGTGATGAAGCTGGTGGTGATCAGGAACGCGCTCATGATCACTGCCGCCGCGGTCAGCAGCTTGCGGGTACCGCGGATCCGCCCGGTGGGCCGCTCCTCGGTGTCGTCGGGGTCACCCTCGATGTGCGGCATGACCGCCACACCGGTCTCGAAGCCGGACAGACCGAGGGCCAGCTTCGGGAAGACCACCAGGGCCACCCCGATCATGACCACCGGATTGCCGTGCTGGGCGGTGAGTGCGCTGGACCAGTCCGTGATCACGTGCGGCGCGGCGATGACGTGGTACAGGCCCACCACCACGACGACGACGTTCAGCGCCAGGTAGACCGCGACCAGGGCCACCGCCAGCCCGATCGCCTCGGTGAAGCCCTTGAGGAACACCGCGCCGAGCAGGGCGACCAGCAGCAGGGTGATGACCACCTGGTGGCCGTGCAGGGTGCCGGTCAGGTGCGGGTTCTCCACCAGGTGGGCGGTGGCGTCGGCCGCCGAGAGCGTGATGGTGATCAGGAAGTCGGTCGCGGCGAAGCCGAGCAGCGTCAGGACGAACAGCTTGCCCTTCCAGAACGACAGCAGCCGCTCCAGCATGGCGATGGAGCCTTCGCCGTGCGGGCTCTCCTGCGCCACCCGGCGGTACACCGGCAGCGCACCGAAGAGGGTCACCAGCACCAGGACGATCGTCGCGACCGGGGACAGCAGGCCGGCCGCCAGCGCGGCGATGCCCGGCTGGTAGCCGAGGGTCGAGAAGTAGTCCAGGCCGGTCAGGCACATGACCTTCCACCACCGCTGCCCCTTGTGGGCTTCGGGGGCCTGGGCGTCCGGCCCCGGATGATGCTTGGCCATGTCGGACAGGCCCTCCAGCATCCACGCGCGAAAGCGCTGCCGCGCCGTCGGTGTGGAGCCAGGACCGACCGGTGCTGGGGTAACCACCGTGTACTCCCGTGCCTGTAAAAGATCTTGCCGCCGGACCGACGGTCAGGTCAGAGTATGCGACCATCACTCGGATCCCCGATAGTCGAATGTCCATCCAGCGGTGTCACCGGGCCTGGTTCGCGGCCCGGAACGACGGAGTCCGTACTCGAACGGTCAGCGGCCGCCCGGAACTTGACGGATGCGCAGCCGGAATCTCACGACTTGATCACAGTCGCCGGCGACCCGGGCCGTCCGCCACCGGGCGCCGCGAGCCGGGCATCCCCCCGCCCGGCTCCGGCGGCCCCCTCCACCTGGGTATCCACCTGGGTCCCGACCGGCCGGATCAGCGCTCGAGGGAGCGGAGCAGTGCGTCCAGCAGGCCGGGGAAGCGGGCGTCGAGGTCGTCGCGGCGCAGCCGGACGAAGCGGTTGCGCCCGGCACTCCTGGTGGAGGTGATGCCCGCCTCGCGCAGTACCCGCATGTGGTGGGAGACGGTCGACTTGTGGAGCTGCTCGAGGCCGAGCCCTCGGGGGTCGCAGGTGTGCTCCGCGCCGTCGGCGTAGATGGCGAGCAGCCGCAGCCGCACCGGGTCGCCGAGGGCGTGCAGCACCTTGACGAGTTCGATGTCCGCGGTGTCCGGCTGCGGCAACAGCTCATCCGCCATGGCGACCCTCCTTCGGCGCGATTGTTTGACAATCATCCACCAATTCATATTGTTTGACGAGTATCAAACGATCGGCCGCGCGCCACTCCGGGAGGGAACCCGTGCGCCTTCGCCTGCTCCTGCTCGCCCTCGGCACCTTCGCCATGGGCACCGATTCGATGGTGATGGCCGGGATACTCGGCCGTGTCTCCGAGGACCTGGGGGTCTCCGTCGCGGCGGCGGGCCAGCTGGTCACCGTCTTCGCGCTGGCCTACGCCCTGCTGGCCCCTGTGCTCGCCACGCTCACCGCCCGCTGGCCGCGCCGCCGGCTGCTGCTCACCGCACTGACCGTGTTCACCGTGGCCAACGCACTCAGTGCGCTCGCCCCGACGTACGGCCTCCTGCTGGCCACCCGGGCGCTGGCCGCCGCCGGAGCCGCGCTCTACACCCCGACCGCCAACGCCGTCGCCACCGCAGTCGTCCCGCCCGAGCGGCGCGGACGGGCGCTGGCCACGGTGCTGGGCGGGATGACCGTCGCCACCGCACTCGGCGTGCCACTGGGCACCTGGGTCGGGCGGACCGACTGGCGGCTGACCATGTGGCTCGTCACCGCCCTGGGCGCCGCTGCCTTCGCCGGCATCGCGCTGATGCTGCGCGACCTGCCCGCTCCATCCGCCACGGCACCCGGTCTTCGGGCCCGCCTCGCCCCGCTCGGCGACCGCCGCGTGCTCGGCGCGGCCGCCACCACTCTGGTCTTCTTCCTCGCCTTCCAGTCCGTCTACATCTATCTCGCCACCGCCGTGCACCCGGCCACCGGTGGCGACCCGGGCCGGCTCAGCCTGATCCTGTTCGCGACGGGCGTCGCCTCGGTCGCCGGCAGCTGGCTCGGCGGCAGGCTGGTGGACCGGCTCGGCGCCCGCCGGGTGCTGCTGGTCGGCAGCGCGGTCGCCGCGCTCGCCTTCGCGGCACTACCCTGGGCCGCCGCGACCATGCCGGGTGCGCTGGCCTACGCGGTCGTGACGCCGATCGCCGGCTGGTCGGTCTCCGTCGCCCTCCCCCACCGGCTCGCCTCCATCGACCCGGCCAACGCTCCTCTGCTCATCTCCCTCAACAGCAGCGCCCTCTACCTCGGCACCGCCGCGGGCGGCGCCGCGGGCAGCGCGTTCATCGCCCTCCTCGGCGAGCGCTGGTTCCCGCTCGGGGCCGTGGTCCTGGCCCTCGGCGCCACGGTGACCACCACCCGGGTCCTCCCGCCACCGCCCACCCGGGCCGCGCCCCTCGCGCCGAGCGAACCCCGCAGGGCAACCACCGGCGCCTGAGCACTGCTCCGCGATGGGCCGCCCCGGCACCGGGGCGGCCCATCGCGCGAGCGCCCGGCCGCCGTGCAGCGCAGCGCGGAACGACGCGACGATCACTGTCAAGGGCCGTTCGGCCCTACTCGCCCATGGCCCAACAGGCCGTGAATTTCAGATAGTTGACGAAGCGTTAGGCTTTCTCGCCATGAAGATCAACACCAGGACCGACGAGTACGACCGACTGCTTGCCCGGCACCATGCGATGCGGTTGCGCCGGCAGATTCTCAGCCCGGAGGGGGCGTCCGCCGCGCGGCCTGCCATCGGGCCGGGCGGGACGGTGTACGACGGTTACGGCGACCAGCAGCTGATCATGAGCCGGCTGGACCTGGTGACGCCGTTCGACGTCCTCATCGAGCAGCTCTATGCGTTCATGTTCCAGCGCAGGCCGTATCTGCGCGCGCTCTTCCCTGAGTCGATGGAGTTCCAGCAGGACCACCTGGCGCGGATGTTCAGGTATCTGATCGAGAACCTGCACCGCCTCGACCATGTGCTCGCGGTGCTCCGCCAGCTCGGTGGCGACCACCGCAAGCTCGGGGTGTGGCCGGCGCACTACCACGCGTTCGAGGAGGCGTTGGCGGTGGCGCTGCGCAGCCGGGCGGGGGCCGGATGGTCGGTGGAGCTGGAGCAGGCGTGGCTGCGGATGCTGCGGTTCGCGGTGAAGGCGATGGTCGACGGGGCGGAGTCGGCCATCACCGAACCGCCGTACTGGCACGGCCAGGTGGTCGGGCACGAGCGCCGCGGGCCGGATGTCGCGGTGCTCCGGATCAGGACGGGCCAGCCGTACCCGTACCGGGCCGGGCAGTACGCGACCATCGAGTCGCCGCTGCTGCCGCACACCTGGCGGCAGTACTCGATGGCCTGCGCCCCTCGGCCGGACGGTGTGCTGGAGTTCCACGTCCGCCGGACGGCCGCGGGCGGGGTGAGTGAGGCGCTGGTGGAACGGACCCGGGCCGGGGACGCGGTCCGGCTCGGGCCGCCGCGCGGTGTGATGACGGCGGTGGACGACCCCCGGGACGTGCTGCTGGTGGCCGGCGGCACGGGCCTGGCCCCGCTGAAGGCGATCCTCGGGGAGTTGGCCGAGCGGCGGGCGCGGGGGCAGCGGGCGCACCTGTTCGTCGGCGCCCGGAGCCAGGCGGACCTGTACGACCGGGAGGCGCTGGCGAGACTGTCCGGGCGGTTCCCCTGGCTGGAGGTGACTCCGGTGACCGGGGGCGGGGCGGGGTCCGAACCGGGCCCGGGTCCGCTGCCGGACGCGCTGGGCGAACGACCCGACTGGTCCGAGCACATCGCCTACGTCAGCGGCCCGCCGGGCATGGTCGGCGCGGTGCGGGCCACGCTGCTCGCCTCGGGGGTGCCGGCCGACCGGATCCACCACGATCCGCTCGTCGCCGCCGCACGGGACTGAGCAGGGTTCAGTGCTGCCACGAGACCATCCGCATCAGGCAGCGGCGGGCGAGCCAGTACAGGTGACGTGTGGCCATGGTGTCGTCAGTCCCCTCGGTCCGGATGGCGGTACCACTCTGCGTTCCCCGGATCGACGACGGCAGGCGTCGAAGGTCCCTGCGGGGCGGGCCGGGTGTCGCCGTCGGCGGCGTCCGGCCGGGGGCGAACGGCTCGGCGGTTGAGGGACGTTCGGCCCTCGGCTCGCTGTTCCCGGTCGGACAGCCTGGTCTGCAACCGAGGAGGTTGATCGCCGATGACCAGTCTGCCGAGCGGGCCCACCGCCGACATCCGGGTCGAACTCCGCACCGGGCCGCCGAGGTGGAGGCCGGGCCCACCCGGCGGATGTCCGGCGCGGCCGGGCGGCTCGGCCCCGCCGCGCACCCGGTCCGGGTGAGAGCCGGCCGAATCCCCGAGTCCCGAGGACGGCGGTGAGGCCGGCCGGCCCCGGTCGCGAGGACGGCGGCGGACCGGCGTCGAGTAGGGCCTTCCGGCCCTGTCGACGGCTCCCGGCTCCGGAGACAATGCAGTGGCCCCCAACAGGGCGGGCACACGCAGGGAACGGAGTTGGGTCATGCCGGAAGGCACGGAGCGCGCTGGTGCCGAGGGGACCGTACGGGTCTTCCTGCTCGACGACCACGAAGTGGTGCGCCGAGGCGTACAGGACCTCCTGGACGCCGAGCCCGGACTCACCGTCATCGGGGAGGCCGCCACGGCGGAGCAGGCGCTCGCCCGGGTGCCCGCGCTGCGGCCGGACGTCGCGGTGCTCGACGTCCGACTGCCCGACAGCGACGGGGTCAGCGTGTGCCGGGAGCTGCGCTCGACCATGCCCCAGCTGGCCTGCCTGATGCTCACCTCCTTCGACGACGAGGAGGCCCTGCTGGACGCGATCATGGCGGGGGCCGCCGGCTATGTGCTCAAGCAGATCAGCGGCACGGATCTGGTCTCCGCCGTCCGGACGGTGGCCTCCGGTCAGTCCCTGCTCGACTCCGGCGCGGCCACCCGCCTGATGGCCCGGCTGCGCGGCGAGTCCGAGGCGCCCCGCCGACCGGTGCTGCCCGCACTGACCGACCGGGAGCAGGAGATCCTGGAGCTGGTGGGCGAAGGGCTGACCAACCGTCAGATCGGTGAACGGCTGTACCTCGCCGAGAAGACCGTCAAGAACCACATCTCCCGGCTGCTCGCCAAGCTCGGTGTGGAGCGACGGGTCCAGGCCGCCGTGATCGCCACCCAGGGCAGCCAGTCCCCGTCCTCCGTCGGACGCGGCACCCCTGACCGTCCTTCCCGTCCCGCACCGGACGGGGGCCTGGCACGCCGCTGACCCCGCGGAGCCGCGCCGGTTCCGCAGGCGAGGCGCCAAGCGCCCGTGCGGTGGCAGACCGCCCCGGCCTGCGCGCCCTTCGCCCCCCGAGGACCGAACCACATGAAACCCGAACTCCCCTGGCTCGCCGAGCAACGGTGCCTCACCCTGCTGGAAAGCGCGTCGGTGGGCCGCGTCGTCTACACGGTCGGCGCGCTGCCGGCCGTGCTGCCCGCCCGGTTCCGGCTGGACGAGCACGGGGTGGTCCTGCGGGCGGACGGCGGGGAGGCCCTGGTGCGGGCCGTGGACGGCTCGCTGGTCGCGTTCGAGGCGGACCACGTCGACACTGTGGACGGCAGCGGATGGTCCGTCACCGTCCTCGGCCCGGCTCGGGTGATCACGCTGCCGGGCAGCGCGGCGGCGGACCGTACGGCGCACTCCGGACAGGTCGAGATCCGCATCCGGCCGGAGCTGGTCACAGGCCGCACCCTGAGCGCTAGTCGTCACTGATCCGCTCCCGGCGCTGCGGTGCGGCGGCGGACGACCGCGTCGTGTTGTGGAGGCTCACCGCCGCGGGCCGGACCGTCCGCCGCCTGATGCCCTGTCCATTCGCTCTCCGCGCCCCGGCTGCCCGCCCGTAGTAGCCTGGTTCTCGGAGCGGCTCCCGTCCGAGGGTGAAGCAGGCCAGAGCTCAGGCAGGATGGTCAGCCGGGTCGTCACCGGGCCCGATGGTGGCGAGGTCCGGTCCGCGGTGGCGGGTAGGCGGTCATGGCCTCGTCACCGGGCCCGGCAGCGCTGAGGCCCGCAGTTCAGAGCCGGGTGAGCGGCGCCGACCACTGGAGGCTGGTACCGCCACCGGCGGGAGCGGCGAGGGTGAAGGTGCCGCCGAGCTGCTGAGCGCGTTCCTGGAGGTTGCGCAGGCCGCTGCGGTGCCCCTGCTGTGCCGGGAGGCCGATGCCGTCGTCGGTGACGCGGAGCACCACCTCGCCGCCGGTCGCGTGCAGGGTGACCTCCACCCGGGTGGCCCGCGCGTGCCGGGCGGAGTTGCTCAGCGCCTCGGCCAGTACCGCCATCACCTGGTCGGCGACCGCCGGCGGCACGTCGGTGTCCAGCAGCCCCTCCATGCTCAGCCGGGGTGCGAACCCCAGGGTGGTCCTGGCCTCGGCGACGGCCCGGGCCGCGCGGGCCCGCAGGCCCCGCTCCTCGCCGTCCCGCGCCCGCAGGCCGAAGATGGTCGAGCGGATGATCTTGATGGTCTCGTCCAGGTCCTGGACCGCCCGCACCACCCGCTCCGAGGCGGCCGGCTGCTCGATCAGCCGGGCCGCGCTCTGCAGCGTCATTCCGGTCGCGAACAGCCGTTGGATGGCCAGGTCGTGCAGGTCGCGGCCGATCCGGTCGCGGTCCTCGAAGAGCGCCAACTGCTCGGCGTCCCGGCGGCGTTCGGCCAGTTCCAGGGCGAGCGCGGCCTGGTCCGCGAAGCCCGGCAGGGCCCCGATCTCCTCACTGCCGAACGGCAGTCGACCGGCCGTGCGGGCCAGCAGCAGCACACCCTGGACCCGCCCGGCCGCCGTGCTCAGCGGCACCGCCACCGCCGGTCCGAGGCCGGTGAAACGGCTCAGCCCGTCGGAGCGGCGCGGCCCGGCCGCGTACCGTTCGTCGCCGGCCAGGTCCGCGGTGGTCACCGGCGAACCCGCCGCGAACGCCGCACCGGAGAGCGTCCCGTCCATCGGCACCGTCAGCCCGAGCCGTCCGGCGCTGTCCCCGCCGACGGCCAGTTCGACCCGCAGCCGGTCCCCCGCCACGGGCACCGAGAGATCCGCCAGCTCGGCACCGGTGATCTCTCGGGCCCGCTCCGCGATCAGCGCCAGCACCTCCTGGCGGGGCGCCCCGGAGAGCAGGCTGCGGGTGATCTCCCCGCTGGCCCGCAGCCAGCGCTGCTGGCGCCGGGCCTCCTCGTACAGCCGGGCGTTGTCGATCGCCACACCCGCCGCCACGGCGAGGGCGGAGATCAGAGCCTCGTCGTCGGCGTCGAACTCCTGCCCGTTGCGCTTGTCGGTGAGGTACAGGTTGCCGAAGACCTCCTCGCGGACCCGCACCGGGACCCCGAGGAAGGTGCGCATCCCGGGGTGGTGGGCCGGGCAGCCGTACGAGGCCGGGTGCTCGGACAGGTCGGCCAGGCGCAGCGGTTCAGGGTGACGGATCAATTGGCCGAGCAGGCCTTTGCCGCTCGGGTACGGGCCGATGGCGGCGATCTCCCCGTCCGACAGACCGACCGTCAGGAACTGCGACAGGGTGTGCCCGTCGGGTCCGATCACGCCGAGCGCGGCGTAGCGGGCGTCGGAGAGCGCGCTGGCCGCCTCGACGATCCGGCGCAGCACCTGGGTGAGGTCCAGCTCCCGTCCGACCGAGAGGACCGCCTCCAGCAGGCCGTGCACCCGGTCGCGGGTGCCGCGCACGTCGTCGATCCTGGCCTGCAACTCCTCCAGCAGTTCGTCCAGTCGAAGCTGCGGAAGCCGCGAGGGCATCCCCTTCCCGCCCACGTCGTCCTCCTGGTTCCGCTTCGGCCGGCGCAGCCGTACGTGCCCGTCCAACGCTATCGGTCCGGTGCCCGGGTCGGTCCGCCGGGGGACGGTTCACGTGCGCGGATGCCCACCTCGCCCGGTCCACGGCCGGGGCGGACGAACGGCACGTGAGCCGTGGACCGGTCGGCGGGGGCCGCCGGGACCATCGGCCCTGTGGCCGCCGAGGGCCCCGAACCGAGGATGAATCGCCGCCCGAGAGCCATTTGGGTGCGGCTGAGCCATGTTCGGTGGATGTGAAGGAGGGCGGCCGGTGGCTGCCATCGAGGAGAAGGAAGAGCCGGCCGCGGCCGCTGTCCTCGGAAGGAGGTCCGGTTCGGCGCTGGTGCGAATGCTCACCACCACCGATCACAAGACGATCGGAACCATGTACCTGGTCACCGCGTTCGGCTTCTTCCTGGTCGGCGGTGCGATGGCGCTGGTGATGCGCGCGGAGCTGGCCCGCCCGGGGACGCAGATCCTGTCGAACGAGCAGTTCAACCAGGCGTTCACGATGCACGGTTCGATCATGCTGCTGCTGTTCGCCATGCCGCTGTTCACCGGTTTCGCCAACTGGATCATGCCGCTGCAGATCGGCGCCCCCGATGTGGCCTTCCCCCGGCTGAACATGCTGTCCTACTGGCTGTTCCTGTTCGGGTCGCTGATCGCGGCGGGTGGTTTCCTCACCCCGCAGGGCGCCGCCGACTTCGGCTGGTTCGCCTACGCGCCGTTGTCGGACGCGGTCCATTCGCCGAGTGTCGGCGCGGACATGTGGATCATGGGTGTGGCGCTGTCCGGGTTCGGCAGCATCTTCGGTGCCGTCAACTTCATCACCACGATCATCTGCATGCGGGCACCGGGTCTGACGATGTTCCGGATGTCCATCTTCTGCTGGAACGTGCTGCTGACCTCGCTGCTGGTGCTGCTGGTCTTCCCGGTGCTGGCCGCCGCGCTGTTCGCGCTGGAGGCGGACCGCAAGTTCGGGGCGCACGTCTTCGACTCCGCCAACGGCGGGGCGATGCTCTGGCAGCACCTGTTCTGGTTCTTCGGCCATCCCGAGGTGTACATCCTGGCCCTGCCGTTCTTCGGCATCGTCTCGGAGATCGTTCCGGTGTTCAGCCGCAAGCCGATGTTCGGCTACTCAGGCCTGATCGCGGCCACCATCGCCATCGCGGGCCTGTCGCTGTCGGTCTGGGCGCACCACATGTACGTCACCGGACAGGTGCTGCTGCCGTTCTTCTCCTTCATGACCTTCCTGATCGCGGTCCCGACCGGAGTGAAGTTCTTCAACTGGGTCGGCACCATGTGGAAGGGCTCGCTCAGTTTCGAGACCCCGATGCTCTGGACGGTCGGCTTCCTGGTCACCTTCCTGTTCGGCGGGCTGACCGGCGTGCTGCTCGCGGCGCCGCCGATCGACTTCCACGTCTCCGACTCGTACTTCGTGGTGGCCCACTTCCACTACACCCTGTTCGGCACCGTGGTGTACGCGATGATGGCCGGATTCCACTTCTGGTGGCCCAAGATGACCGGCAGGATGCTCGACGAGCGCCTCGGGAAGATCACCTTCTGGACGCTCACCATCGGGTTCCACGCCACCTTCCTGGTCCAGCACTGGCTGGGTGCCGAGGGCATGCCGCGCCGCTACGCCGACTACCTGGCCTCGGACGGCTTCACCACGCTGAACACCGTCTCCACCATCGGCTCGTTCCTGCTCGGTCTGTCGATCCTGCCGTTCCTCTACAACGTCTGGAAGACCGCCAAGTACGGCGAGAAGGTCACCGTCGACGACCCGTGGGGCTGGGGCCGCTCGCTGGAGTGGGCCACCTCCTGCCCGCCGCCCCGGCACAACTTCACCTCCCTGCCCCGGATCCGCTCCGAGTCCCCCGCCTTCGATCTGCACCACCCGGACATCGCCGCGCTGGACTACCTGCAGAACCACGGCGAAGCGGCCAAGCACCTGGCCGGCGTGGCACCCGCCCGGTCCGGTGAGCCGTCCAAGACCGACTGACGGTCAATCAGATTCCGTCCCCGCCCCGACCCTCTCCCACCGGGGCGGGGACGGCCCCCGATCCCGTACCGAGTCCGAGGAGGACAACCGCCATGCCGCACACCGTACTTGCCCTCGGCGCCGCCGCACTCACCGCGTCCGGCTGCGTCTGGTACATCCCGGCGGTGGCGGACCTGCGGGCGGGCGACGACCGCCCCAGGTCCGTCCGGCTGTCCGCGACCGCCTGTCTGGTCTGGTGGCTGGGCGTGGCCGGTACCGGTCTACTGCTGCTCTCCCCGGCCACCTGGCAGCTGCCCGCGGCGCTCGCCGCCGGCAGCGCGGTGGCGGGCGCGGCGCTGCGGCTGGCCGCGGTCGCCGACCACCGGAGCGAGCGGCGCGAGGAGAGCCGGTACTGGGCGGAGGTGCTGCCCGGCGCGCCGTCGTGCCTCGACCGTCCGAGGCCCCAGGTCGTGCTGCTGGCCTGGCTGGTCGCCGGGGTCTCGGCCTCCTCCGTGGTCGCGGTGTCCATCGTGCTGTCCGCCCGCGCCGGCACGCTGTCGGGACCGGCACTTGCCGCGGCGGCCTGCGGCTCCGTCGGACTCTCCCTGGTCGCCCTGCTCGTCGCGGCCACCCGCCCGCGTTCGTGACCGAGTCGGCCGCCCGGCCGCCTCGTTCGCGACACCGTGGGGCGCTCACCTGGCAGCCGCACGCCGGCAGCGCGACCCCGCGCGCGGGTTCTGCGCGGTGCCCGACATTCCGAATCTCCATAGTGCCGATGATGGTTCTGACACGAACTCGGAGGACCGGCCCATGCGCCGACTCACCACCGCTCTCGTTGCGACGCTCTTCACCCTCACGCCGGCCGGGCCGGCCGCCGCCGCACCCGCCGGCCACCGCGACCCGGCCCAGTGCCCCGGCGGCGCCGTCTGTGGGTGGCGCGAGACGGGCTGGTCGGGTGGTCCCGTGTACTGGTCGCCCCCGTTCGACAGCAGAACGTGCCTGGTGGAGGACGGCCTGGGCCCGTTCAACTCGGTGTGGAACGACAGCGGCCACCCCGTGCGGTTCTACCGCGGCGGCAACTGCGACGGCAGCTACGTCGACCTCGACGCCGGAACCGGCTCTCCCCAGACGCCGTGGCCGGTCGGTTCCGCGCGCGTGCTCGAAGTCTGACGGGAGCCACCTGCGCGCACCTCGCGGTGCCCCCGCCGACGGCAACAGCGGCCTGGCGGCACCCCGGGGCCGGACGGAGCCCGGCCGGTCCGAGGCTGCCGGGCTCCGGGCGTCGGATCAGGAGCCGGCCGGGCGGTGCGGACGGTGGCCGCGCTCCTGGCGCGGGAACTCCTGGTCGGCGCCCGGCAGCTGCGGCGGCGGCAGGGTCGCCACCTCCCGCTTCGCCAGGGCGAGTCGGGCGGCGGTGTCGGGCAGCCCGGGCGGGCGGTGGACCCCGCGGTCGAACTGGAAGGCCGAGGTCAGATCGCCGAAGGTGTCCCGGCGCCAGTCGGTGACATTGGCCGCCCGGACACCGGTGAAGCACTCCAGGAACCGCAGCACCGAGGTGTGGTCGAACGCCTCCGATGCCACCCAACCGCCCACCGTCCAGGGCGAGATGATGATGCAGGGAACCCGGAAGCCGCCGCCGATCGGCAGCCCCCGGACGAACTCGCCGGGCGTGCCGGCCTCGGGCACCGGCGGCGGGACGTGGTCGAACAGGCCGTCGTTCTCGTCGTAGTTGAGGATGAAGGCGGTCTTCGCCCAGACCTTCGCTCGACATCCCGCAGCGAGCCGCGCCCGGGCACCCCCGCCGCCACCGCACGCTGGACACTCGCCGGCAGCAGACTCATCGCCGCCGCCCCGCCCGCCACCCCGGCCACCGAGCCCAGCAGCCTGCGTCGGGTCATTCCGGACATCAGATCCTCCCTCTCCGCCACTCGCACAACAGTGCCTTGAGACATGGCTGCGTCAGATCGAGTACGGGTCTGCCGTAGCGGAGTTCCCTCGCGCGGGGGTGCCGAGTGAACACTCGGCCAATGTCAGGGGCAGATCATCTTCGCCGCCTGGACGTCAGTTCGCTCCACTGGAACGCCATTCGGCTCAGGCCGACAACCGTCCGGCGACCCCCTCACCCACGGGAGCACACAGCCGGACCAGCTCGTCCAGGGACAGACCGAGGGCTCCGGCGAGCGCCGCCACCGTGAAGAAGGCCGGCGTCGGAGCCCGGCCGGTCTCGATCTTGCGGAGCGTCTCGGCCGACAGGCCCGCCGCCGCCGCGATCTGGACCATGCTCCGCTCGCCCCGGGCCTGCCGGAGCAGAGCACCGAGGCGTTCGCCGCGTTCACGTTCGAAGGGAGTGAGTGGGGTGCGCACCATGACCGTGATACTAATACCGGTATAAGAATTGGCCCACTGTGGGGTCACGGGGATCGACCGGGGAGGCCACCGGAGATGGTGGAGATCAAGACTGACGCGGCGTTGGACGCGATGCGAGAAGCCGGACGGGTCGTCGCCGACGCACTCGACGCGGTACGCCGCACGGCGGCGGTGGGGGTGTCCCTGCGGGAACTGGACGAGGTGGCCCGCGAGGTGCTGCGCGAGGCCGGGGCCGACTCGCCGTTCCTGGGCTACCGCCCCGGCTTCGCCGCCACCCCGTTCCCGGCGGTGATCTGCGCTTCGGTCAACGACGCCGTGGTGCACGGCATCCCTACCGGCCACCGGCTGCGCGACGGCGACCTGGTCAGCATCGACTGCGGGGCCGAACTCGGCGGCTGGACCGGCGACGCGGCCGTCAGCTTCGTCGTCGGCACGCCCGCGCCCGCCGACCTGGCGCTCATCGAGACCACCGAGCGCGCCCTCGCGGCGGGCATCGAGGCGGCGGTGGTCGGCGCCCGGATCGGAGACATCTCCCACGCCATCGGAAGCGTCGGCCGCGCGGCCGGCTACGGGATCCCCGCCGACTTCGGCGGCCACGGCGTGGGCCGCGGCATGCACGAGGACCCGCACGTCCCCAACGACGGACGCCCAGGACGCGGCATGGTCCTGCGGCACGGCATGGTCCTCGCGATCGAGCCGATGTTCCTGGCCGGCGGGCGGGACCACTACCGCACCGCCCCCGACGGCTGGACCCTGCTCACCCACGACGGCAGCCGGGCCGCGCACGCCGAACACACCGTCGCCATCACGGAGGACGGGCCGCGCATCCTGACCCTGCCGTGACCGGCCGGCCATCGCGCGTCCCACCCCCGCCCTGACGGGCTGGCCACCGGGCCGCGCACGCCGACCGGCCGGCCACCGGCCCCCACCGTCCGGCGTCAGCTCATCTGCTGCTCCAGGTCGAGCAGTTGGGCCTCACCGCGGCCTGCGGACCAGTCCGCCGAACCGTTCTCGGTCAGCACCACCAGGACGTCCTCGGACCGGACCCCGACCTTGCCCGCCTCCTCGGCGATCCGCCGGTACAGGGCGCGCTTGGTCTCCTCCGGGCGTCCCCGGCGCAGCGTGATCTCCACGCAGACGACGTCGCGCCGGTCGACGCCGAGGTACTCGTGGTCGAAGAACATCTGCTCGGCGGGCAGGGCCTGGACGATCTGGAAGCGGTCCTTCTCCGGGATGCCGACGGCGTCGACCAGCGCGCGGTGCACCGCAGCCGCGATCTGCGGCCGCTGCTCGGCGGGGCGGTCGGAGCTGAGCGTGATGCGGACGAGCGGCATGGCACGTACCTCCTGATGGCGGCCGGCGGCGGGCCGGACCGATGACCGGCCGCCACGGGCAGTGCGATCCGGTCCCGACTTCCTGATGGACGGTCAGCAGTCTACGCAGCTGGCTTTCAAATCGAAAGCCAACATCTCTGAACGGCTACAGTGGGTCCGTGGAGTGGGGTGAACAGGACGTCAGCAACTGCGGCATCGGCCGCGCGCTGGAAGTGGTGGGACGGCCGTGGGCGCTCCTGGTCGTCCGGGAGATCGCACGCGGCCTGGAGCGTTTCGACGAGATCCAGCGCCATCTGGCGGTCTCGGCCGCGGTGTTGAGCCGGCGACTGGACGAGCTGGTGGAGTCGCGACTGCTGGAACGCTTCCCGTACCAGGAGGCCGGCCGGCGCACCCGGTTCGGCTACCGGCTGACCCCGCGCGGCCGCGAGCTGTACCCGATCCTGCTCTCGCTCAAGGAGTGGGGCGACCGGCACCGGGGCGACCCGGCCGGTCCGGCCACCAGGCACCGGCACGCGGACTGCGGCGCGGACGTCCGTCTGGCCCTGGTCTGCGAACGGGGACACCCGGTGACGGGCCTGGCCGAGGTGGAGCTGGTCCAGGGCCCCGGCGCCCGCCCGGTGCCCCGGCCGTAGCACCGGGGCGGTCACCGAACCCCTGTGACCAGCTCGTATATGAGACATAGATCGCGAGCGGTGAGGATGAGGGCCTGAGCACACCGTTTGAACCGACCGGGAGTCTCCTCATGAAGCGATCTGCAGTGTTCCGCCGATTCCGTGCGGCGGTACTCGTCCCGGCCGCCGTAGCCGCCGTGCTGGCCGCCGCCGGTACGGTCGCTTCCGCTGTCACCCACGACGTGCCCACCGGTCACGCAGTCGCCGGCGGCGGCTCGGGGCCGCAGCCGCCGAGCGACGTGACCGAGTGGAACACCAAGGTCTGATCGGGCCGTTCCCGCTCAGGCCGGCGGGATCGGGCCGTCCGTGGCCTGCGCGAGCGTGAGGGAGCGGGCCCGGCCCGCCAGCGCCGCGGCCTCGGCGGCCTCGGGGAGCCCGATGCCGCCGAGCACCAAGTGCGCCTCGGCCGCGTGGGCCAGCCCTTCCTCGACACGGCCGAGGTCCAGCGAGACCTGGGCGAGGATCAGCAGTGCGTGGCCCCGGTCGCGCTCACTGCCGACCGCGGTGCGGTAGTGGGCCAGGGCCCGCTCCGCCGCCCGGTACGCCTCCGGCAGCCGGCCGAGCGCCCGCAGCGTGGCCGCACCGCGGTAGCGGGCCTGGGCCGCCTGGCCGGGGATGTCCGAGCTCGCGCAGATCTCGAGGCACTCCCGGTACCCGGCGAGCGCCTCCGGGTACCTCCGCAGCTCGTGCAGGGCCAGACTCCGCACGCACAGCGCGTGGGCGGTGCCGTGGTGGTCGGCTACCTCGCGCAGCAACGGCAGTGCGCCGTCACAGGCCGCCACGGCCTCGTCGGCCCGGCCACTGCGCAGCCTGGCCATGGCCGCGTTCAGCACGGTGACGAGTTCGCCCGAGCGGTGGCCCATCTGCCGGGCCAGGGCCAGCGCCTGGTCGAAGTAGTGCACGGCTTCGTCGTAGCGCTGCTCGAACTGCGCTATCACACCGAGGTCGTTGAAGGTCTGACGCAGGATGACCGTGTCACCGGCACGGCGGCAGGCCTCGGTCGCCAGCCGGATGTGGGCGCTCGCCGTTGCCAGCCGGGTGGTCTGCAGCGCCGCGTTGCCGCACACGAAGAGAGCCCGGCCCGCGGCGCGGTCGTTGCCGGTGCGGACGGCCTTCTCGGCCACCGCCGCGGCGGCGGAGGCCAGTTGGCTGTAGGGGATGTCCCGGCCGAACGGACTCAGCGCGATGAGCAGGTCGGCCGCGGTGTCCAGCAGCTCCGGAGTCGCGGTGCCACCCTGCACCGCGAGCTGGATGACGTGGACGGCCCCGTCGAACTCCTCGGCCACCCAGGCACGGGCGTCCGCCAGGCCGGTGAAGCGCGGTCCGCGCGGGTCTCCCGGGGTGAGCGTGGTGTGCACGGGGTCGCCCGGGACCATCTGCTGGAAGGCCGATCCGGCGGCTCCCAGCAGGAAGTTGAGCAGCCGGTGGGCCACCCCGGTGCGCCCGCCGTCCTGTTCCCGGCCCGCCGGTGCGGGCAGCTGCCGGGCGAAGGCCCGGACCAGCTGGTGGTACCGGTAGCGGCCCGACGACGGCGACTCCAGCAGCGCGGTGTCGACCAGTGACTCCAGCAGCGGCTCCGCCTCGTCCTCGGTGAGGCCCAGGGCGGCCGCCGCCGCGCCGAGGCCGATGCTCCCCCCGGTGACGGGCGCGAGCGTCCGGAAGGCGTGGGACTGGGACTCGGTCAGCTGGTGGTAGCCGAGCTCGAACACGGCGGCCACGGCCAGCTCGCCGGCCTGGAGTTCGGTCAGCCTCCGGCGTTCGTCACCGAGCCTGCGCACCAGGTTCGCCACCGTCCAGCCCGGCCGGGCGGCCAGCCGGGCCGCCACGATCCGCACGGCGAGCGGCAGGTTCGCGCAGGAGGCGACCAGCTCGACGGCGTCGGCCCGTTCCGCGGCGACGCGTTCGGTGCCGATGACCCGCTGGAGCAGGGCCAGCGCCTCCTCGGTCTCGAACACGCACAGCCGGACGTGGGCGGTGGCGGGCAGCCCGGCGAGGCGGGCCCGGCTGGTGAGCACGACCGCGCAGTCGGCCGAGCCCGGCAGCAGCGGCCTGACCTGGGCGGCGTCCCTGGCGTCGTCGAGCAGCAGCAGGACGCTCCGGCCGTCCAGCACGGTACGGAAGAGCCGGGTCCGGTCCTCCAGGGAACGGGGGATCTCCTGGCCCGGCACTCCCAGCGCCGACAGGAAGCTTCCCAGCACCACACCGGGTTCGGCCGCGTCCGTCCCGGTACCCCGCAGGTCGGCGTAGAGCTGGCCGTCGGGGTAGCGCTCCTTGACCTGGTGCGCCACCCGCAGCGCCAGGGTGCTCTTGCCGATGCCGCCCATCCCGCTGACCGAGGCGACCGTCAGGGCGGTCCGGTCCGCGCCGAGCAGGGCCTCGCGCAGTTCCGCCACCGCTTCCTCGCGGCCGCTGAAGTCCCCCGTGTCCGGCGGGAGTTGAGCGGGACGGGCAGGGGCGGGCGAGGTCGTGGGCACGGCGGCCGGGGGCGCGGCGGGCCCCGCGCCGATCCGTACCGGCGCGGGCGCCCCGGTGTGTGGCGCCAGGTCGTTGGCCAGGATCCGCCGGTGCAACTCGCGCAGTTCCGGCCCCGGGTCCACACCGAGCTCGTCGGCCAGCAGCTGCCGCGCCCTGGCGAAGACGGCGAGCGCCTCGCCCTGCCGTCCGCAGCGGTACAGGGCCTCCATCAGGAAGCCGTACGGCCGCTCCCGCAGCGGGTGTTCGCCGGTGAAGGCGGTCAGGTCCGGGATGGTGGACGGGTACCGGCCCAGCAATAGGTCGTGATCGAAGCGCTCCTCCAGCAGCATCAGCCGCAGTTCGGCGAGCCTGGAGCGCTGCTGCTCGGCGAAGGGTCCGGGCACCCCGGCCAGCGGCTCGCCCCGCCACAGCGACACAGCCTCGGTGAGCAGCCGGGCGCACTCCTCGTGCCACCTCGCCGCGCGGGCGCGTGCCGCCTCGGCCGCCAGCTCCTCGGCGCGGTGGGCGTCCACGCCGGCCGGCGCCACCGCCAGCCGGTAGCCGGACCCGGCGGAGAGCAGCAACTGCGGGGTGGCGCGCCCCTGTTCCAGTCGCTGCCGCAACCGCCAGACGTAGGTGCGCAGACTCGTTACCGCGGAGTCCGGGGCCTCCTCGCCCCAGACCATGCCGACCAGTTCGTGCAGCGAGGCAGCTCGCCCCGAGCGGAGCAGCAACGCGGCGAGCGTGGCCTGCTGCTGTGGTGGCCCGACCGGGACGTCGGCCCCGTCGAGACAGATCTGCATGGCGCCGAGCACATTGAACCGCACCGCCCCCTCCAAGCCACATTCCCTTCCCCGGCACGACCGGGCCGGCCTCCGGCCGATCGCGCGACACTTCCGTACGGAAACCGTTCGGTCATATTAATGACGGGTGAGCAGGATGGAACGGTTAGGGCGCATGCGATCCGAGTGTCGGCGCCCGTCTTCCGGCGCGCCGGGACCGCGCCCATCGGCGCGGGCCCGCGCGGACCGGGGCGAGCGGTCCGGGTGAACGGCCGGCTGGTCCGGGTGAACGGCCGGCTGGTCCAGGTGAACGCGATGTCCGCCGCGCTTCCCGGCCACGTGACGGGTCCACCGCTTCACGGCGTACCGACCGCCCGTACGCCCGGTCCACCCAAGTCCGGCCGCTGGAACCGCTCATGAGAACATCAGCCGGTGCGCAGACTGACGGTACTGGGGACGTGCGGGGCCTGGCCCGAGGCCGGCCGGGGCGCCAGCGGCTACCTGCTGGAGTACGACGGGTTCCGACTGGTGCTGGACCTGGGCTACGCGACCTTCCCGCGCTTGCTGGAGCATTGCGCAGACGGGCAGTTGGACGCCGTGCTGATCACCCATGAGCACCCCGACCACTGCGCCGACCTCAGCGCCCTGTGCCGCGCGCGCTACTTCGCGACGGAGCGGGGCGCCCGCCTGCCGCTCTACTGTCCTCCCGGGGTGATCGGACGCGTCCAGGCGATGGAACCGACGGAGGATCTGCTCGACGTCTTCGACGTGCACCCACTCCCGTCGAACCACCGGGTGGGACCTCTCCGGCTGGACTCCGCGCTGCTGCCGCACCATGTCCCGCACGCGGGCGTACGGTTGACCGCCCCCGGCCTGACCCTCGCCTACAGCGGCGATGCCGGGCCGGACCCGGCCCTGGCCCAACTGAGCGCAGACGCCGACCTTTTCATCGCCGGAGCCACGCTCCAGAGCACATCGGCGGAGAGCGGCGACCCCTATAAACCACTCCTCCGCCGAGCCGGTTGTACAGAGTTGCAAAGCCTCGGTCGGACCTCCATGTTCCGCTACTTGATCGGCGGCGTCCGGGATTTGGCCGGATTCCCGGGCGGTAGCAAGGCGCTCGGGAGGTGCGGGTGGACCTCCGCGTGGACGCGCAGGTCGAGGGTCTCGGCCGGCGCGAGGGAGCCGACGGCGGCACGGAGTATCGTGCGGGCGGCCTCCAATCGGTCGCTGGACTCAAAGCCGAAGCTCAGGAGGAAATCCGGTCCAGCACAGTTCAGCGTGCAGGTGCCGCATGTCGTTGTAGACCAGGACGGACGACGGTCGCCCAGGCGAGTAGCGGATGACGGTCAGGGCGGCGTTGCCGTGGTTGAGGCCGAGCCAACGCCACTCCGGGGCGGACGTGGCATGCCGCACCAGCCAGCCGATCAGGAAGTTGTGGGTGACGACCAGTTCGTGGCGCTCCTCGTCGCCCGCCACCGGGCCGGTGAACTGCTCCAGGGCCCGGCCTGCCAGCACCGGACCGCGCTCACGGTCCTCGGCCGTCGCCTGGGACAGGAAACGCAGGAGGAAGTCGGCGCAGTCGGAGGGCAGTTCGTCCCGCTGCGGAAAGTGCGGGAAATAGTCGCCGGCAGTCTCCGAGACCTCGAGAGCGGCGCCGTCCAGGTGTTCGCCGATCAGGCGGGCGGTCTGTGCGGCCCGGGGCAGCGGGCCGTGGTGGACCACCGAGATGGGGCGGTTCGCCAGCCGACGGCCGAGCAGGACCGCCTGCCGGCGCCCGTCGTCCGACAGTCCGCTCTCGTCCGGCAACGCCTCGCCGTGGCGGACCAGATAGAGGTAGCGGGTGGCCGTTCCCGTCATGTCCAGGGCTCCTTCGCGATCCATCACGATCTTGCACGTTGTCCTGGGGTCGACGCCGTTCCTGCCGCTCCGGTTCCAGCGGTTCCGGTCGACGGCCGAAGAGGACACCGGCCCGGCTGGCTCGGACGCACTACGGTGTCCCGCATGAATGATCTTCCCAAGGGCCACAAACCGCTCCTGATGTCCCGTCTGTGCGCGCTCATCGCGGCTGCGCTGACCGTCGCGGCAGGCCTGGGCAGCAGGAGCGTGCTGCCGGGAGATGCCGGCAAGGTGGCCGGGGACGTGCTCTACACCGTCCTGGTGTACACCCTGGTCGTCCTGGCCGCGCCGCGGATCAGGCCCGCGAAGGCCGCGCTGGTCGCCCTGGGGGTCAGCTGGGCGGTGGAGTTCTTCCAGGCCACCGGGATACCCGCCGAGCTGTCCCGGCGGAGCGTTCTCGCCCGGCTCGTCCTCGGTACCACCTTCAACGTCCCCGACCTGTGCTGGTACGTCGCGGGTGCCGCGTTCGGCTGGCTGGTGCACCGCGCGGTGGGCGCCGCGCAAAGGCGCCGGAGACACAACGGCGCGTCCGGAGTCTAGGCAATCGGCCAGTATTAGACCTACCGTCAACTCCCCGTAGTATCAACGGAGGAGCTGGTATGCAACGACGCATCCGCGCGCTCAGACTCCAGGCCGCCTCACTCACGGCGGTTCTCCTGGCGGCGTTCACCCTGGCCGCCGCACCGGCAGCACCGGCAGCACCCAAGGCTGCTCCCGCCGTCGCGGGCGATCTCTGCGGCGGCCGCTGTCTGGACGTTCTCCCGCCGGGCGAGAACGGCAACGCGACACTGGCCGACATCCTCGTCAACCGGGTCTTCGGCACCCGTCCGGCGCACACCGACGACCAGCTGGGGCCGTACGCGAACCTGGCGTCCGCCTATCCGGGGCTGACCGACAGCACCCTGCGCAGCTTCTTCAACGACTCCTCGTTCGGCGTCCCGGCCGACCAGGTGGCGTCCACCAGCTCGCCCCGCTCGGACGTCACCATCGTGCGCGACAAGGCGACCGGCGTTCCGCACATCACCGGCACCACCCGCTACGGCACCGAGTTCGGCGCGGGCTACGCCGCCGCGCAGGACCGGCTCTGGGTGATGGACCTGTTCCGGCACGTCGGGCGAGGGGAGCTCTCCGGCTTCGCGGGCGGCGCGGCGGCCAACCGCCAGCTGGAGCAGAGCTTCTGGCAGGCCGCCCCCTACACGGAACAGGAGCTCCAGGCGCAGATCGACGCGGTCGCCGCCCAGGGCCCGCGTGCCCAGCAGGCGCTCACCGACGCCCGCGCCTACCTCGACGGGATCAACCAGTACATCAACGAGTCGTACCAGGGGCGCTACTTCCCCGGCGAGTACGACCTGACCGGCCATGTGGACGCGATCACCAACGCGGGCGGGATCGAGCCGTTCAAGCTGACCGACCTGGTGGCGCTGGCCTCGGTGATCGGCGCGCTGTTCGGCTCCGGCGGCGGCGGTGAACTGGCCTCCGCACAGGTGAAACTGGCCGCCGAGGCCCGCTACGGCAAGGCCGCCGGGGACGCCGTGTGGAGCTCGCTGCGCGAGTCGAACGACCCGGAGGCGGTGCAGACCCTGCACGACGGGCAGAGCTTCCCGTACGCGCAGCCGCCGGCCGATCCGCAGGGCGTGGCGATGCCCGATCCCGGGTCCGTGGTGCCGGAGCGGCTGATCTACGACGCCACCGGTTCGGCGAACCAGAGCACCACCAAGGCGGCCGGTGTGCTTCCGGGCAACCTGCTCACCGCCAAGCACGGGATGTCCAACGCCCTGGTGGTGTCCGGCCGTTACACCGACGACGGGCACCCGATCGCGGTCTTCGGCCCGCAGACCGGCTACTTCGCCCCGCAGTTGCTGATGCTGGAGGAGTTGCAGGGCCCGGGGATCAGCGCGCGCGGCGCGGCCTTCGCCGGGCTGAGTTTCTACGTGGAGCTGGGCCGCGGCCAGGACTACGCGTGGAGCGCCACCTCGGCCGGGCAGGACATCACCGACACCTACGCCGTCCCGCTCTGCACCACCGACGGCTCCCCCGTCACGCTGGCCAGCAACTCCTACCTCTGGCACGGCCAGTGCCTGCCCTTCGACCGGCTGGACCGGAAGGACGCGTGGAACCCGACCACGGCCGACTCCACCCCGGCGGGCTCGTACACGCTGGTGATGTACCGCTCGAACTACGGCCTGGTGACCGCCCGCGGCACGGTCGGCGGCACTCCCGTGGCCTTCACCTCGCTGCGTTCCACCTACCGGCACGAGGTGGACTCCATCATCGGCTTCCAGATGTTCAACGACCCGGGCGCGGTGCACGATCCGGCGAGCTTCCAGCAGGCCGCGCAGCACATCGGGTACACCTTCAACTGGTTCTACGCCGACTCCCAGCACACGGCGTACTACAACTCGGGCAGCAACCCGGTCCGCGCTCCGGGGGTCGACCCCGGGCTGCCGCTCATGGCCCAGCCCTCCTCCGAGTGGGCCGACTTCGACCCGGCCACCAACACCGCCCGGTACACCCCGCCCGCCGAGCACCCGCAGTCCGTCGACCAGGACTACTACGTCTCCTGGAACAACAAGCAGGCCACCGACTACGCGAGCGCCGGGTTCGGAAACGGCTCGGTGCACCGGGCCAACCTGCTGGACGCCCGGGTGAAGTCCCTCGTCAGCAGCGGTAACAAGGTCTCCAGGGTGGCGCTGACCCAGGCGATGGAGAGCGCGGCGCTGACCGACCTGCGGGTGGAGGACGTACTGCCGGACCTGCTGCGGGTGATCGGCAGCGCACCGGTGACCGACCCCGCGCTGGCGGACGCCGTACAGAAGCTGGCCAACTGGCGGGCAGGCGGCGGGCAGCGGAAGGAGACTTCGGCGGGCAGCCACAGCTACGCCGACGCGGACGCCATCCGCACCATGGACGCGTGGTGGCCGCTGCTGGCCGACGGGGTGTTCCGGCCCGGGCTCGGGGACGGGCTGTTCACCGCGCTGACCGGGGCCGTGCAGATCAACGAGTCCCCCTCGGGCGGGCAGACCGGCGCCACCAGCGGCGGGGTGAGCGCCAACGAGTCCATCCCGCACAAGGGTTCGTCCTTCCAGTACGGGTGGTGGAGCTACCTCGACAAGGACCTGCGGCACGTCCTCGGCGACCAGGTGGCGGGCCCGCTGGCCCAGCCGTACTGCGGGGGCGGGGACCTGGCGGCCTGCCGGACGGTGCTGCTCAGCACCCTCAGGAGCGCGCTGGCCCAGACCCCGACCCAGGTCTACCCCGGTGACGGAGACTGCTCGGCGGGCGACCAGTGGTGCGCCGACTCGATCATCCAGCGCCCGCTCGGCGGGGTGACCGACGGCAAGACCACCTGGCAGAACCGGCCGACCTACCAGCAGGTGGTGCAGTTCCAGAGCCACCGCTGACGCCGGCGGACCACCACTGACCGACGGTTCTCGGGGGCGCCCGCCACAGCGGGGGCGCCCCCGAGACACCACGTCAGCCGCGCAGCATGCCGCCGACGATGCCGCCGATACCGGCACCCTCGGCACTGGCCACGGCGCCGTCCCGGGCCAGGTACGGCTCGAGGGCGTGTGCGAGGCCGGACAGCGGCATGCTCTGCAGCCAGATCCGGCCCGGACCGGTCAGCGCGACCAGGAAGAGGCCGTCACCACCGAAGATCTTGTTCGCGATGCCCGGCACCCTGGTGATGGTGAACTGCACGGACTCGTCGAACATCCCGACGTGCCCGGGGTGGACCAGCATGGTCTGGCCCGGCGCGAGGGTGTACTCGGTGAGCTCGCCGGAGAGCTCGATCCAGGCGCGGCCCTGGCCCTGCAGCTTCTGCAGCACGAAGCCCTCGCCGCCCCACAAGCCGCCCCGGAAGGACTGCTGCAGCGCGACCGTCGGGGTGATCCCGGGGGTGCCGCAGATCCAGCCGTGCCGGTGCACCATGACGCTCCGGTCAGGGGCGATGTCCACCGGCAGGATGTGGCCCGGGACCTTGGCGGCGAAGGCCACCATGGCGGGGCCGTTCTGCGCCTCGTACTGGGTCAGGAAGATGCCGCCGCCGCTGACCGCGCGCTTGAGCGTGTTCAGCAGACCGCCACCGCCGGGGCCGCCGGTGTTGGTGGTCTGCGACATGTGCATGTTCGCGGACATCCAGGACAGCTCGCCGTGGTGGGAGATCACCTTCTCCCCGGCCTCCAGCTGGATCTCCAGTACCGGCATCGTGCTGCCCTTGACCACTGCCTGCATGACGGTTTCTCCCCCGCTCTCGGGGCGGTGCCGTACCGCCCACGGGAACGGTAGCGCCACCGCCTTCAAGGGTCGTTAAAACAGTTGAAAAGACTGGCAAAGGCCCCAAGAGGGGCGGCACCCGGCGACCGCAACGGTTCAGGCCGGTGATCCGCAGTGCTCCGGCTCAGCGCCCCCCGGCGGCACTCGGGAGCGTGATCTCGAAGCAGCAGCCGCCGCTGACGTTGTGTACGCTCGCCCGGCCCGCATGGGCCTCGACGATGCCGCGCACGATCGCCAGCCCCAGGCCCGCGCCGCTGTCGCCGTGCTCGGGACGGGAGCCGTCGGCGGAGCGCGGCGTACGGGCGCTGACGCCGCGCCAGCCGGTGTCGAAGACCCTCGGCAGGTCCTGTTCGGGGATGCCGCCGCAGCCGTCGGTGACCGAGAGCACCACCTCGTCGGCCTCACGGCGGGCCGCCACCGCGACCACCCCGTCCGCCGGAGTAGCGCGGATGGCGTTCACCAGCAGGTTGTCCAGCACCCGGGTGATCTCCCGGCCGTCCACCTCCACCGGCTCGGCCTCCACCCGGCCGCCCTCCAGCCGCACCCCGCGCTGCCGCGCCAGCGGGTGGGCGCCCGCGATCGCGTCACCTACCAGGTCGTAGACCGAGACCCGGGCGAGCGAGAGGGTCAGCGCACCGGCCTGGATCCGGGAGAGTTCGAACAGGTCGTCCACCATGCCGGTGAGCCGGTCCACCTCGGTGCGGATCCCGGTGAGGTAGCGGGGCGGGTCCTCCGCCACGCCGTCCTCCAACGCCTCGGCCATCGCCCGCAGTCCGGCGAGCGGCGTCCGCAGATCGTGCGAGATCCACGCGATCAGCTCCCGCCGGGAGTGCTCCAACGCCTGCTCCCGCCTGCGGGATTCGGCGAGCCTCGCACTGGTGGCGGCCAGTTCCGCGCTCAGCTCGGCGAGTTCGGAGCCGAGCGGCTGCGCGGGCGCGGCGAAGCCGTCGTCGCTGCCGACGGTGCGCGCCGCCCGGGCCAGCGCCCGGCTGCCCGCGACCACCTGGCGGCCGAGCAGCGCGGCGGTGCCCAGTGAGACCGCGGCCGCCATGCACAGCACCGTGATCACCACACCGAGGTCGTGCTCGGAGAGGAACATCGCCTGTGCCACCGCCAGCGTCCCGGCAGTCATCGCGAGCACCGTCACCACGGCCACGCAGAACAGCGAGAGCGCCAGCGAGCGGCGGCGCAGCAGGCGGACCGCCGGCCAGCCGAGCAGTCCGGCGGCGCCCGCGCCGAGGGCGGCGTAGGCGGCGATCAGCAGCAGGTCCTTCACGACTCCTCCACTCCCCCACTCGCCCCGGCCGGGTCGAAGCGGTAGCCGACGCCCCAGACGGTGTTGATCAGGCGGGGTGCCGCCGGGTCGTCCTCGATCTTCTCCCGCAGCCGGCGGACGTGGACGGTGACGGTGGACAGGTCGCCGAAGTCCCAGCCCCAGACCCGCTGCATCAGCTCCTCCCGGCCGAATGCGGTCGCCGGGTGCCGGATCATGAACGCCAGCAGGTCGAACTCCCGCAGGGTGAGCGAGAGTTCACGTCCGGCCCGGTGGGCCCGTCTAGCCTGCGGGTCGAGCGACAGATCCCCCGCCGTCAGCAGTCCCGCGGAGTTCGCGGGCGCGGCGGCGGCCCGGGAGCGGCGCAGCACGGACTGCACCCGCAGGGTGAGTTCACGCGGGCTGAACGGCTTGGTGACGTAGTCGTCCGCGCCGAGTTCCAGGCCGAGGATGCGGTCGGCCTCGTCGCCCTTGGCGGTGAGCATCACCACCGGCAGTTCGGTGCCGTGGCCGCTCGCGCGCAGCCGACGGCAGACCTCCAGGCCGTCGATGCCGGGGAGCATCAGGTCCAGCACGATCAGGTCCGGCGGGGCCGCCGCCACCGCGGCCAGCGCCGCGTGACCGTCGGCGGCGCGCTCCACCCGGTGGCCGGCCCTGGTCAGGTAGCCGGCGACCACCTCGGCCACGGTGGGGTCGTCGTCGACCACCAGGATCCGCGCGGGCCGGGCGGCCGCTCCGCTCGCGGGTGTGCCCGTGCCGGCTTCCCGGCCGTTCGGCGCGGTCGCGGGCACAGGCGCGGTTACGGGTGCCGCCGGGGTGGCGGGGTTGTCTGTCACGCCTTCGAGGATAGGAAACCCGCCGCCCGGACCGGCCGCCGCGCACTGCTCCGTACGACTTCCGTAAGGTCGCACAGCCGCTGCCGCCCGGCCCGCGCCGGGTAGCGTCAGCCGGGTGACCACTCCTCCCCCACCGGCCTCCGTCGACGTCGTGCTGCCCTGCCTGGACGAGGCCGCGGCGCTGCCCTGGGTGCTCGACCGGATCCCGTCCGGCTGGCGCGCGATCGTCGTGGACAACGGTTCCACGGACGGTTCCGCCGAGCTGGCCCGTTCGATGGGCGCGACGGTCGTCCACGAGCCGCGCCGGGGCTTCGGCGCGGCCTGCCACGCCGGTCTGCTGGCGGCCGGCGCCGAACTCGTCTGCTTCCTCGACTGCGACGGCTCGCTGGATCCGGCCGAGCTCCCGCGGCTGACCGGGCCGGTGCTGGCCGGTTCGGCGGACCTGGTGCTCGGACGGCGCCGTCCGACCTCCGCCCGGGCCTGGCCGCTGCACGCCCGGCTGGCCAACGCCGAGCTGGCCCGGCGGCTGCGGGCCCGCACCAGGGCCCCGTTGCACGATCTCGGCCCGATGCGCGCGGCCCGGCGCGAACGCCTGCTGGCCCTGGGACTCGGCGACCGGCGCTCCGGCTATCCGCTGGAGATGGTGCTCGCCGCGGCGGCGGCGGGGATGCGCATCGCCGAACGTCCGGTGGAGTACCGCCCGCGCGCGGGCCGCTCCAAGGTGACCGGCACCCTGCGCGGCACCCGTCAGGCGGTCCGGGACATGCGGGCCGTGCTCGCCGCTCCGCCGCCGACCCTGCTGGTGATCGCCAAGGAGCCGCTCCCCGGCCGGGTGAAGACCCGGCTCACCCCGCCGTGCACCCCCGAACAGGCCGCCGCACTGGCCGAGGCCGCGCTCTCGGACACCCTGCGCACGCTGTCGACCGTCCCGGCCGGACGGCGGGTGCTGGTCCTGGACGGCGTCCCGGGCCGCTGGCTGCCGCCCGGCTGGGAGGTGGTCCCGCAGTCGCCGGGCGGCCTGGACGTACGGCTGGCGGCGGCCTTCGCGCACGCCGCACCCGGTGCGCCCGCGCTGCTGGTGGGCATGGACACCCCGCAGCTCACCGCGCGGATGCTCGCCGAACCGCTGTCCGCCGCGCGGCGGAGCGGGGTGGACGCCTGGTACGGCCCCGCGACGGACGGCGGCTTCTGGGCGCTCGGCCTGGCCCGGCCGACGGCTGAGCTGGCCCGCCGGCTGCTGGCGGGGGTGCCGATGTCCTGCGATCGGACCGGCGCGGTCCTGTTGGCCCGGCTGAGCGGTCTGACCGTCCGCCACCTGCCGCCGCTGACCGACGTGGACGGCGTCCGGGACGCCGCCGAGGTCGCCGCGCTCCGGCCGGGCGGGCAGTTCGCCTGCTCCTGGCGGTCGGTCGCGGGCGCGCTGGGCGAGCGCTCGGCGCCGGAGCACGGCGGAGCGGACCGGTGACCGCCACCCGGCCGTGGGTCGACGACCCGTTCGCCGAGGCGATCTCGTCCGGGCGGGGCCCGCTCTGGCTGCGCCGCTCGGACGGCGGGCGGCTGCGGCTGGACGTCGAGCGCTGGTGCGCGCCCGCCGCCGGGGCCGATCACGAACTGCTGCGGCGCTGCGTCCGGCTCGGCACCCCGGTGCTCGATCTGGGCTGCGGCCCCGGTCGCCTGGTCGCGGAGCTGCTGGCACTGGGTGTGCCCGCGATGGGGGTGGACGTGACGCTGACGGCGGTGGCCCGGACCCAGCACCTGGGCGGTCCGGCGCTCTGCCGTTCGCTGTTCGACCGGCTGCCCGCCGAGGGGCGATGGGGCACGGTCCTGCTCGCCGACGGCAACCTCGGGATCGGCGGGGACCCGGACGCGCTGCTCCACCGGGTCTCCCAACTCCTCTCGCCCGACGGCCGGTTGCTGGTTGAGGTGGAGCCGGCGGCGGTGGACGAACGGCTGACCGTACAGGTGCAGGGCCCCGACGGCCGCTGCGGTCCGCCTTTCCGGTGGGCACGGCTCGGTGCCGAGGCGACCGTGCGCCGGGCGGCGCACGCGGGCCTGGTCGAGCGGGAGCGCTGGACCTCGCACGGCCGGTGCTTCCTGGCGCTCGCCCGCGACCACGGCGATCACGCCCACCGTGAACGGTCGTCCGGCAGCGGCGCTACCAGCTCCAATCGCAGTGCACCGGGCTTCAGCCTGGTGGTGAAGCGATTGTGAACCCTGTGGTGACATGTGTACGGGTGTGCACCTTCCCGCACTGTTGACGGTGGCCCGCCGAAGGCGGTCAGGCTGGCGGGTGCTGCTGTTCGATGTGCTGGCGGACTGTCGACAGCGGTGCACCGCCGACCGATCCGGCGAAGTGCGAGCTGGACCACAGGCGCTGTGCCCGCCAATGGTGCTCGATGAGGTCGGGGAACTCCTGTCGCATCCGGCGGGAGCTGACGCCCTTGAGGCTGTTGACCAGCTTCGACCGGGCGACCTCCGGCGGGAAATTCTCCAGTAGGTGGACGTGGTTGTTCTCACCGTTGAACTCGACCAGCGCCACCTCGAAGTCCTGGCGGACGCTTCGCATGATCTCTTCCATGCGCGTCAGGTGCCGGTCGGCGAACACCTTGTGTCAGTACTTCGTCACGAAAACCAAATGCGCGTGCAGCATGAAAGCACAGTGCCGACCAGTACAAACATTCTGTACTCAGCCATGAACCAACATGTACGGTGCGGCATTATGCAGCTCGGGTACAGCTTCCGCCTGTACCCGAACGGGCCTCAGCGTGCTTCGCTGGCAAGGGCGTTCGGGTGCGCCGGCGTCGTGTTCAACGACGCATTGCGCGCCCGTGAGGACGCCCGCATGGCTGGGCTGCCGTTCGTCCCGTCCGGGGCGCTGTCGAAGGCATTTACGGAGGCGAAGAAGGCACCGGAGCGGGCCTGGCTCGGTGAGGTGTCCGCCGTGGTACTGCAACAGTCCCTGCGGGACCTGGACACGGCCTACCGGAACTTCTTCGACGAACTCAAGGGCAAACGCCCGCGCACAGGAGCACCCCGGTTCAAGTCCCGCAAGGATCACCGGCAGGCGATCCGGTTCACCGCGAACGCCCGCTGGTCGATCACCACCGGCGGCGACCTGTCACTGCCGAAGATCGGCGATGCGCGGGTGAAGTGGTCCCGGCAACTGCCGTCGACGCCCTCCACGGTGACCGTGGTCAAGGACGCCGCCGGACGCTTCTTCGCCTCGTTCGTGGTGGAGACCGACCCGGCCGACGACCTGACCCGAATGCCCGAGACGGACGCCGTGGTCGGCATCGACCTCGGGCTGACCCACTTCGCAGTCCTCTCGGACGGTCGAAAGATCGACAGCCCGAGGTTTCTGCGCCGCGCCGAGAAGCGCCTCAAGAAGGCACAGCAAGCCCTGAGCCGCAAGGCCGAGGGAAGCAAGAACCGGGACAGGGCCCGCATCAAGGTCGCCCGCGCTCACGCGCGGGTGGCGGATGCGCGCGGCGAGTTCCACCACCAGCTGTCCACCAGGCTGCTCCGCGAGAACCAAGCGGTCGCCGTGGAAGACCTGGCGGTGAAGGCGCTCGCCCGAACGCGCCTGGCGAAGTCCGTGCACGACGCGGGATGGTCGCGGTTCGTGGCCATGCTGGAGTACAAGGCATCCCGGTACGGGCGCGCCTTCCACCGGATCGGCCGCTTCGAGCCCACCTCACAGGTCTGCTCGACCTGCGGTGTCCAGAACGGTCCCAAGCCGCTCAACGTCCGGAAGTGGACGTGCGGGGCCGTCCTGGACCGGGACGTCAACGCGGCGGTCAACGTCGCCAAAGCCGCCGGACTGGCGGTGACAGCCTGTGGAGCGCAGGTAAGACCGGTGCTCGTACCGGCACAGCGCGAAGAAGCAGGAACCCACCGAGACGGTCAGACGACCGTGGTAGGGATCCCCGTCCATTAGGGCGGGGAACGGAAGTCAACTCCTGGTCTGGTACGTGACGCCGCGCGCCTTCACGGAGTAGGGGCACTCCGCCTTGTTGTACTCCCACCGCCAGCCGCTGGTGGACGAACTGCCGTCCGCACAGTGCACGGTGGCCCTGACGTAGACGCCCATCCCCTGGCACTTCGCGTGGCCGCGACCGGCTCCGCCGGGACCGGCGCTGTCAAGCCAGGTGATACAGCCCGCGAGCCGGGTGTCCGTCGATCCGGCGACGGGCGCGGCGGCGGCGGACAGGGCCGGGACAACAGCGAGCGCCAGGGCCGCGGTTGCCGTCCCCAGAACCTTGTTCAGGCCGAGCATGGCATGTTCCCCTTCCGACGGAACGGGCCGTCGCCGCAGGGCGACGCCGACACGTCTTGTCCTGTCCCCGCCCATGCTGGCCTTCTCTGTTCGGCGCGGCTCTCCGTTCCCGGCGGAATGGCGGATTCTCCCCGGCCCTGCGGCCGGAACGAGCGTCCGTGGCCGCCTTGCCGATCCTTTTGCCCGATCTACCCTGAAAGATGGTGGTCAGGTCGGCGTCCACCACCTCCGATGGACACCGCAGCCGGGCCTCCGGGCAACCCTCGGCGCCGCATCCGTCCCAGTCCGCTCCGGCCCGACGGCCCGACCGGGCGGCGGACGCCCGCGCCGCGGAAAGGAGTCATCGTGGCAGACGCCGACCGATCGGGTTCGCAGCCCGCCGCCGCGCCGGTCGCCGCACCCGCCCCGACTGCCCCCGCCACGGCGGATCCGGGCGCGCTGGGCCTGGCGGCCCTGGCCATGACCACCTTCGTGCTCAGCTGGTTCAACGCCGGACTGATCAACGGGGCGGTCGGCTACGTGGTGCTGCCGCTGGCCTTCTTCTACGGCGGCATCGTGCAGGTGCTCGCCGGGATGTGGGAGTTCCGCCGGGGCAACACCTTCGCCGCCACCGCGTTCGCCTCCCTCGGGGCCTTCTGGCTCGCGTACTGGGGGTACGTCGGCGGAGTGGTGCCGCACCTGATGCAGGAGCCGCAGCTGTACCAGGCGACCGGCCTGTTCCTGCTGGCATGGACCATCTTCACCGTCTACATGACGATGGCCGCACTGCGCACCAACGGCGCCGTGCTCGGCGTCTTCGCCACCCTGAGCCTCACCTTCCTGTTCCTCACCATCGGCGCGTTCGCGCAGTCGACCGACTGGATCAGGATCGGCGGATGGGTCGGCCTGATCACCGCGCTGGTCGCCTGGTACGCCTCCTTCGCCACGGTGGCCAACAGCACCTGGAAGCGGACGGTGCTGCCGGTGTGGCCGCTGAGTTGAGCCGCCGCAGCGGCTCACGATGAGTCAAGAGATACCCGGAAGCACAGCTTTCGACCCCATCCGATCCCGCCGCGGTGGCTCTGGCCACCGCGGCGGTCGCGTGCACCCTGCGCCTCGCACCACCTCGCCCGCCCTTGCGGCCGGGCGGGCCCTCGCGGTGCCGAGGGCGAGCCGCAGCCCTCTGACGTCCATGAATGCATCGCACACGATCCCGAACACCTAACCTCCCGATCGATCGGTCGGGAGGTAAAAAGCGCGTCAGCTCCACGCCGACTCCGTTGACCCGCCTTCCCCGGCAGTGCTTTGCTTCACGACAGCGAGGCGCACAACCTGTCAGATCGTCAGACACCGTGCGATCCACCACGGTTGGTTCCACCGCCCCACCGCCGGAACAGGACGAGAGCCCCAAGCGGACCGCTACGCCGTGTCCCGAGTTCCTCGGCTGCCAGGATCCTCCGCTGCGCAGACACCGCGTGACCTTTCGCTCTCCCGCCCTGCCGTGCGACACCTCCGGCGTCCGGCCCGGTCACCGGGCTACCGTCCGACCAGTGCGCCCCGCCACCTGTCCCACGCAGCCCCGACCGCCCGCCGCCGACCGGCGCCCGGGCGACCTGCAGGAGAGAGGATCCCCCGCACATGGGCAACCCCCACAGCCGCGGCGCGGCCAGAGCCGCCCTGACCGGCCTCGCCGCACTGTCCCTCGTCACCGGCGCCCTGATCGCCGCCACCGCACCCCAGGCGGCGGCCGCGCCGGACGCGCAGCAGAACCGGACCCGATCCGTCGCCAACCCGTACAGCCCCGCGTACGGGCACGACTACCGGCACGGTGTGGTGCCGACCATCCAGCAGAACGCCAAGATGAAGGCCTGGGCCGCTGCCCAGCCGTCACCGCACGTCGCGACCGGCCCGGAGACGCTGTCGTACGGCGGCGGCACCAACGGCGTCGGCGTCCTGGACGGCCACGCCAAGGTCTACCTGGTCTTCTACGGCACCCAGTGGGGTACGCAGAGCACCAACGGCAACGGCGACCTGACCTTCTCCGGTGACGCGCAGGGCGGCGCACCGGTCGCCCAGGAGATGTTCAAGGACATCGGCACCGGCAACGAGCTGTGGTCGGCCGACCTGACGCAGTGGTGTGACGGCCCCAACGTCTCGGCGGGCGCGACCAGTTGCCCCTCGAACGCCAGCTTCGTCCCCTACCAGAGCGGCGGCGTGCTGGCCGGCGTCTGGTACGACAACTCCGGCTCCTCGCCGAGCGCGGCCAGCGGCAACCAGCTGGGCCAGGAGGCCGTCAAGGCAGCCGGCCACTTCGGCAACACCACGGCGGCGGCCAACCGGGACGCCTACTACGTGATCCTCTCGCCGCACGGCACCAACCCGGACAACTACCAGAACCAGTACTGTGCCTGGCACGACTACACCGGTGACAGCTCGCTCACCGGCGGCGCGGTCAGCTCGCCCTACGGCGATCTGGCGTTCTCCAACCAGCCCTACAACATGGACTCCGGCGCGGGCTGCGGTGTCGGCTTCGTCAACTCGCCCGGCGCCCTGGACGGCTGGACGATGACCCTCGGCCACGAGTGGCACGAGACGATGTCCGACCAGTTCCCGGCGGGCGGCTGGACCAACCAGCAGGCCGGCAGCTCCTACAACGGCCAGGAGAACTCGGACGAGTGCGCCTGGCTCAGCCCCGGCACGGCGGGCGGCGCGGCCATGGTGACCATGGGCACCGGCACCTTCGCCGAGCAGGCCAGCTGGTCCAACGACACCAACTCCTGCGCCATCTCGCACCCGATCGTGGGCGGCGGCACCGGCCAGAACACCGTCACGGTGACCAACCCGGGCAGCCAGAGCGGCACCGTCGGCACCGCGGTCAGCCTGCAGATCAGCGCTACCGACTCGGCCTCCGGCCAGACGCTGACCTACTCTGCCACCGGCCTGCCGGCCGGCCTGTCGATCAGCTCCTCGGGACTGATCTCCGGCACCCCGACCACCGCAGGCACCTCCTCGGTGACGGTCACCGCCAAGGACGGCACCGGCGCCTCCGGTAGCGCGACCTTCTCCTGGTCCGTCTCCGGCTCCGGCGGCGGTGGCGGCACCATCACCAACGGCGGGTTCGAGACCGGCAGCCTGAGCGGCTGGAGCGCGAGCGGCGTCACCAGTGCCTCCGCCTCCGCCGCGCACAGCGGCGGCTACGGCGCGATGCTCGGCTCGGCCAACCCGACCACCACCTCCTCGATCGCCCAGACCTTCACCGCGCCGGCCGGCAGCAGCAAGGTCTCCTTCTGGTACGACGTCACCTGCGACGACACGGTGACCTACGACTGGGCGACAGCGACCCTCAAGGACAACACCACCGGGACCAGCAAGACCGTCCTGGCCAAGACCTGCACCCTGGGCTCGGGCTGGAAGCAGGCCACCGGCTCCCTCACCGCGGGCCACAGCTACACCCTCACCCTCACCAACAAGGACGACAACTACCCGGGCGACGCGACCTACACCTACTACGACGACGTGACCGTCTCCTGACGTAACGTCACTCCCACTGCGGGGGCGGGCCGGAACCGGCTCGCCCCCGCGGCCGTCCAAGGGGAGACCACGACAGGAGGGACCGTGAATCCTCGAACGGTTCACCGGCGTACCGCGCACATCCTCGGCGCACTGCTCAGCACCGCCCTGGCCGTCGGCGGCTGCTCGACGACCGGCGGCCGCCCGGCCTCCGCCGGGCCGTCATCGCCATCGTCGCCGTCCGCCCCGGGCCCGGCGTCAGCTACACCATCCGACCCGGCGTCCGCCCCGGCATCCACGACGGCTTCCCCGACGGCCTCCGCTCCGGGTACGGCCCCGCCCGGGTCGGTCCTCCTCGACGAGCACGCCGCGGGCAGCACGGTCCGGGTGGGCACCGGCACGGCCGTGCTGGTCCGGCTGCACAGCACCTACTGGTCGATCCCGGCCAGTTCCGACTCCCAGGTGCTCGCGGCCGTCTCCGGCGGGAGCACACCCACGGGGGCCTGCGAGCCCGGCGGCGGCTGCGGCGTGGCCGCGGCCGACTTCGTCGCCCGGCGGCCGGGCAGTGCGAAGGTCACCGCCGGGCGGCGCAGCTGCGGCGAGGCGATGCGCTGCCCACCGGGGCAGGGCAGCTACACCGTCACCGTCGAGGTCACCGGTTGACGGCGGAACACCCGGCCTGAACTCCTCACCGGCGGCCCGGGCCCGTCAGTCACCACCCGGCAGGGGCGGGAGTGCCGGTTCGGTCAGCCAGGCCGTGAAGAAGTCGTCCAGTGGGCGGCCGGCCCAGCGGGTGGCGGCGGCGGTGAAGTCGGCGGTGGTGACGGTCGAGTGGCGGTGGGTGTCGGTCCAGTCGCGCAGCAGCCGGAAGAAGGTGTCGTCGCCCAGGACGCGGCGCAGGGCGTGGACGGTGAGGCCACCACGCTGGTAGACGCGGTCGTCGAACATCAGCCGGCGGCCCGGGTCGGCGAGGACCAGATCCTGTGGCAGGGACGAGAGTTGGCGGTGTGCGGCCTCGGCGAGGGTGTGGGCGGCGGGGCCGCCGGAGCGCTCCGACCAGAGCCACTCGGCGTACTTGGCGAAGCCCTCGTTCAGCCAGATGTGCTGCCAGTCGGCGACGGTGACGCTGTTGCCGAACCACTGGTGGGCCAGCTCGTGGGCGACCAGCCGTTCCCAGCCGCGCGCGCCGTCCAGGTGGTTGACCCCGAAGGTGGCGAGCCCCTGGGCCTCGACGGGCACGTCCAGCTCCTCATCGACCACCACCACCGTGTACTCGCCGAACGGGTAGGGGCCGAACAGCTCCTGGAACAACCGCATCATCTCGGGCTGCCGCCCGAAGTCGCTCTCGAAGCGCGCTGCCAGGCGGGCCGGGACGTACCCGAGCTGCGGCACGGCGGCGGGGCTCTCGTCCAGCCGCACCGCCCGGTACGAGCCGATCGACAGCCCGACCAGATAGCTGGGCGTCGGGGCCGGCTGCTCGTAGACCCAGGTGGTGGTGGACGCGTGCGCGGCGCGCGCCAGCAGGCGCCCGCCGAGTACCACCGTGTACCCGGACGGCACGGTCAGCGAGATCAGGTACGCGGCCTTGTCCGAGGGCCGGTCGTTGCACGGGAACCAGGACGGCGCACCGACCGGCTGAGCGGCCACCAGGGCGCCGTCCTCGGTCTCCTCCCAGCCGATCCCGCCCCACGGGCTGCGGACCGGCTGGGGCTTGCCGGACCACCGCACCTCGACGGTGAACTCGGCGCCCGGCGCCGGGGGCACGGCCGGACGTATCCGCAGTCTGCCCCCGCGATGGGTGTGCTGCGCCGCCCGTCCGTCCACCCGGACCCGCCCGACCCTCAGACCGGCCAGGTCCAGCACGAACTCCCCCAGCCGGTCCGGTCCCGGGGCGGCGACGGCTTCGATCCGGGCGCTGCCGACGAGCCGGTTGCCCTCCGGCCGGTAGTCGAGCTTCAGCTCGTACCGCCGGACGCGGTAGCGCGGGTCGCCGCTGTCGGGGAAGTAGCCGCTGGTGGCTCGCGCCTGCTGGGAGTTCACCGGTTCGTCCGCTCTCTGCGAGGGCCCGCCGTGGTGCCGTGGCACCCACCCTACCGCCGGGCTCACCCCGCGCAGGTCACCCGTCGTCCCCGGATGCGGTCCGCCCACTGCCCCTCCCCGAGCGGTCCCGCGACTCGAACCAGCCAAGTGACCGACCAGTAAGGTACTCGGTACGACGCTGGGCGAAGGGGAGTTGGCGAAATGAGCGACGACGGCGCGCAGCCGACCGGAACCGGGTTCTTCACCTCGGTTGACGATGTGTCCGCGAAGCTGGCCGAGGCGGGTTATCTGGCCTCGCCGGCGGTCGCCACCACGGTCTTCCTGGCCGACCGGCTCGGCAAACCGCTGCTGGTGGAGGGCCCGGCCGGGGTCGGCAAGACCGAACTGGCGAAGGCGGTCGCCCGGGTCGGCGGCGCGAGACTGGTCCGGCTGCAGTGCTACGAGGGCATCGACGAGTCCCGCGCGCTGTACGAGTGGAACCACGCCAAGCAACTGCTGCGGATCACCGCCGGGCGGGACGAGACCTGGGAGGCGGCCCGCACCGACATCTTCGGCGAGGAGTTCCTGCTCACCCGGCCGCTGCTCACCGCGATCCGCGGCAGCGAGCCGACCGTGCTGCTGATCGACGAGACCGACAAGGCCGATGTCGAGGTCGAGGGCCTGCTGCTGGAGGTGCTGAGCGACTTCCAGGTCACCGTGCCCGAACTGGGCACGATCACCGCCACCCGCCGCCCGTTCGTGCTGCTCACCTCGAACGCGACCCGCGAGCTCTCCGAAGCGCTGCGCCGCCGCTGCCTGTTCCTGCATCTCGATTTCCCCGACGCCCGGTTGGAACAGCGGATCGTCCGGCTGAAGGTGCCCGGCCTGGACGAGGTGCTCGCCGAATCGCTGGTCAAGGTGGTCGGCGCGCTGCGGGCGATGGAACTGCGCAAGTCGCCGTCGGTGGCGGAGACCATCGACTGGGCCCGGACCCTGCTCGCACTCGGCGCCGACACCCTGGACGAGACGGTGGTCCGCGACAGCCTCGGTGTGATCCTCAAGCACCAGGACGACGTGCTGAAGGCCTCCCGTCAGCTGACGTTGACATGAGCGAGACCAAAGTGAGCGAGGCCGACCAGGGCGCGGCCGACGCCGCCGAGCCGGTGAACGCCCTGCCCGAGCGGCTGACCGGGTTCGTCCAGGCACTGCGCGGCCACGGCCTGCGGATCGGCCCCGGCGAGAGTGTGGACGCCGCCTCCGTGCTCGCCGTGCTCGGCCTCACCGACCGCGCGTACATCCGCGAAGGGCTCGCCGCCGCACTGCTGCGCACCGACGGCCAACGCGCCGTGTTCGACGCCACCTTCGACCTCTACTTCCCGCTCGGCGTCGGCACCCCGGAGGCCGCCCGCCGGAGCGCGGACCCCGGACCGGCCGGGCCCGCCACCGCCGAGCCCGTCAACCCCGTCAGCCCGGTCAGTCCCGTCAACCCCGCCGACCGGGCCGTCCTGGACGACCTGAGGGAGCGGCTGGCCGAGGCACTGGCCGCCGACGACCGCGCGGCCCTCACCCGGCTTGCGGGCGAGGCGGTGAACACCCTCGGCAGGTACGGCTCCGGCCCCACCGCCCAGGGCTGGTCCGCGTACCAGACCCTCAGCCGGTTGCAGCCGGAGACCCTGCTGGCCCGGGTGCTCGCCGCCCTCCGTGCCGGACAGCCGCCCGGGTTCACCGACCGGCTGGACGCGGACGGGATCCGCCGCCGGATCCAGGGCTTCCGCGGTCTGGTGGGCACCGAGGCCCGGCGGCGCGTCGCCGAACTGCGCGGCACCGACCAGGTCGCCCGGCGCGCCGTGGCACCCAGCACCGACCAGGTCGACTTCCTGTTCGCGGGCCGCGACCAACTGGCCGAACTGCGCCGCACGGTACAGCCGCTGGCCCGCAAGCTCGCCACCCGGCTGGCCGCCCGCCGCCGCAAGGCGAGCGGCGGCCGGATCGACCTGCGCCGCACCCTTCGGCGCTCGCTCTCCACCGGCGGCGTACCGCTGCGTCCGGCCTACCGCCGGCGTCGCCCCGGCCGGCCCGAGATCGTGCTGCTGTGCGACGTGTCCGGCTCGGTGGCGGGCTTCGCGGACTTCACCATGCTGCTGGTGCAGGCGATGCGCGACCAGTTCAGCAAGGTCCGCGTCTTCGCCTTCGTCAACCGCACCGACGAGGTGACCCGGCTGGTCTCCGCGGGCTCCGCCGACCCGGCCGCGCTCAGCCGGCGCATCCTCACCGAGGCCAAGGTGGTCGGCTTCCACGGCAACAGCGACTACGGCGCCGCACTGGGCGAGTTCGCCGACCACTATCCGGACGCGCTCGGTCCGCGCACCTGCGTCCTCGTCCTCGGCGACGCCCGCAACAACGGCCGCGATCCCAACCTGCCCGCCCTGAAGCGGATTTCGGAACGCGCCCGCCGGGTCTACTGGCTCAACCCCGAGCAGACCGAGCTCTGGGCCACTGGCGACTCCGCCGCTCACGCGTACGCCGGACTCGTCGAGATGCACTCCTGCCGCAACGCCCGCCGCCTGGGCGAACTCATCGCCCGGCTGCTGCCGGTCTGAGTAACGCGGGAATCCGAGTGCGGTCGCCGGCCGGCTGTGGCAGGGTCGGTCCGGCGAGGGCAAGCCGCCTTCCCCGCCGGCCGGCTGAGCACAGGAGGGTTAGTTGACCACGCCACCTCGACTGGTCCCACTGCTGGAGCAGTTCGACTTCGCCCGCAAGCGCCTCACCGACCGGATGGCGGGCCCGGTCTCGGACAGTGGCAACGGCGTGGACGTCGACGTCGCACCCATGACCGACGAGGAGTACCGCTGGGAGCCGGCACCAGGCTGCTGGTCGATCCGCCGGCGTGTGGACGGGCCCGGGCCGAGCGCGGCCTTCCTGGTCGGTGCGGGCGGCTGGGGACGCGACTCGGCAGACAGCCCGCACCCCTCGCCGCCGCCGTTCACCACCATCGCGTGGCGCCTGAGCCACCTCAGCGAGATGCTCGCCCTCCGCGCCGACCACACCGACGGCAGCCACCGACTGACCCGGGAGGACCACCCGGTCGCCGCGGACGCCGCCGGGGCGATCAGGGTCTTCGACTCCGCTGCCACGGCCTGGCGAGCGGTGCTGCTCGGTGCCGACGACGCCGCGCTCGACACGGTCGGATTCAGCCGGTACCCGTACGGCAGCGACCCGGAGGACCTCTTCATCGAGACGGTCTGGTGGGTCAACCAGGAACTGCTGCACCACGGAGCCGAGATCGCCCTGATCCGCGACCTCTACCGCGCACGGCAGCACTGACCCATCCCGTCACGGCCGGATCACGACTCGGCTGCTCTCACTCCGAAGAAGGCTCAACTTGCCCTTCACGCAATGGGATTGACACCCATCTCGTTGACGCCTTCCGACGCACTGGGCCATCGTGCCCACATCAGGACGGCGAGTGGAGGACGAGCCCATGGCAATGGACCACCAGCGATTACCACTGTCCACCGGCAGCGAGTGCACGATGGTGTACGGCCGTCCCGGTCCCGCGCTGCGGGACTGGGTCCTCGGCTACCGCGGCTACCGGATGAGACTGCCGCAGCCGCGACGACGCATCGAAGTACCCACCGACGTCATCACGTTGGCGCTCGGTTTCGAGGGTGTGATCTCCCTGGTCGACGCGGTGGAGCCGGGCCCCGTCGCACGGTTCACCTCCGTGGTGAGCGGTCTGCGGCGTACCGCGACGATCGCGGCGCACGACGGCCGGCTGCGGGGAGTCACGGTCTCGCTCACCCCGCAGGGCGCGTACCGGATGTTCGGTCCCGTGGCGGCCGAGCTCGGCAACCGGTGGACCGACGTCTCCGAGGTCATCGGCCGCGGTGCGACCGAACTGGTCGATCGCCTGGCCGGGGCAGCGGGCTGGCCGGCGCGGTTCGGCATCCTCGACGCCTTCTTCACCGCCGGGCTGGCCGAGGGAACGGAGTGGGATCCGGCGGTCGCCCGCGCCTGGAACGCGCTTCGGGCCTCCGGCGGGCAGACGACGGTGGAGCAGCTGACCGATCTCACCGGCTGGAGCCGCCGCCGGCTGGAACTGCGCTTCCGCTCGCAGATCGGGGTGCCGCCGAAGCAGGTGGCCCAGATCACCCGGCTGCAGCGCACACTCGAGGCGTTCGAGGCCCCGGGCCGGCCGTGCGGCGCACTGATCGCCGAGCGGTGCGGGTTCTACGACCAGGCCCACCTCGACCGCACCTTCAAGGGGATGGTCGGCTGCTCACCCCGGGAGTTCTTCGGCTGGCGCGATCTCGGCGCCGGGCTCCCCGAGCCGACCGACCGACTCCGCGGCCGGGTGACCAGCGCCGCGCTGCTCCCGGCAGCGGACGGCCCCGCCGGACCGGCCTACTTTGACCGGCCGGTCCTGACCGGCCGGTTCTGACCGGGCAGCGGCACGCTTTCGCTTTCGTACAAGACAGGCCGGCCCGTCCCACGGCAGGCTCTGCAAGGACGGCCGCACCGGGAGACCCGGCCCGGCCGCACTGGGGGGAGTCTCGCACCCGAGGTCCGGCAGGACCCGGTCCGGACAGGCCGGTCCCGTCCCGCGAACCGCCCGGAGCACAGTGCACGGAGAGCGTTGCAGACAGCAGGATCGACACCAAGGAGCCGGAATGTCCTTCCGAACGTCAGTCCGTCTGGCGGCCCTCACCACGGTCGTCGGCGCGGGCCTGCTGGCGGTCCCCGCGACCGCCGACGCCGCCATCGCCCACTACACCCCGCAGTCCGTCTGCGGTTCCAGCTACGGCACTCGCGCTTCCTTCAACCTGCCGGGCGGCACCTCGACGGTCTACCTGACCTACAGCGGCTCGACCGGCAAGAACTGTGTGGTCACCATCAAGAACAGCCGGGTCGGCACCCCGACCCTCACCGGCGCCTACATCACCTACGGCGACGGCAGCGGACGGCAGCAGGACGCCGGCAACTACAGCTCCTACGCCGGGCCGGTCTACCTGTACGCCCCCGGACAGTGCATCTACTTCGGCGGCGAGGACTACAACTCCGGTGGCTGGTGGGGCGAGGGCCCGGGCTGGTGCGGCTGACGGACCAGCCGCACCAGGACGCACCGTGACTGAGGACCGTCCGTGATCCCCCGGCCTCGGCCTTCCTCCGAGGGCCGAGGCCGGCCGGCTCCGGGCGGGCCTCAGGAGAAGACCACCGAACGGAACTTCAGGCGCTCGGAGGCGTGGCCGGTGAACGGTCGAAGGCTGAAGCGGTCGCCTCCGCAGTCGGCGTCCTTGAAGACCGTGGCGGTCGAGGCCGTGCGGTTGCGCGGGGTGTCGGCGGGCTCGGAGTCGTTCGGATCCGCCACCTCGGGCAGGTTGACGCACACTCGGCTCGGCGGGTCGATCAGCCGGCCGATCTGCGGGGAGCCGTCCAGGCCGATGAACCGGTAGGTGAACTCGCCCTGAGCCGCGCCGGCCGAGGCGGGCACGGTCAGCACGAGCAGGAGAGCGGCGGTGGCGGCCGTCGCGGCGTTGCGGAGACGCATGATCAGGTGTTCCTTCTCGATGGCAGGGTTTGCCAGGTCGGACAGGCACCACGGTAGGAGGCCCCGCATCCGCCGAAACGATTCCTCGCGTCACCTTCGCACTGCACCGAGTTGACGAGACGTCAACTTTTCTTGATCCGGGCACGTCGCACGATCGCGCCGAGTACCACCACGGCCAACGCGGCGCCGTACGCGGGCTGCTGGGCGCCGCCCTGGAGGAGATAGAGCGCCTGCCCGGCTGCGGGGACGGCCAGCCACTCCCAGCGCCCGTCGAGCGCCACCAGCGCGACGACCAGCAGGCCGTACCAGGGGTACGCGGGCGCGACCAGCAGCAGCGCGGTACCGGTGACCAGCAGCGCACCGCTCCACGGACGCGCCGGGTCGCCTCGCCGCAGGACGTACAGCACGACCACCGCCAGCACCAGAGCGGCCGCGTACGGCGCCCAGTCCGCCGGGAGCAGCAGCCGCAGCAGGCCGAACCGCCCGATGCCGCCGTCGTCCTGGTACCCCTCCTCGCGCAGATAGCCGGGCAGGTAGCCGATCACCCCGGTGCCCGAGGCCATCACGTACGGCAGGTAGGCGAGCGCGAACGCGGCCAGCGCGGCGCCGGGCAGCACCAGATCACCGAGGCCCGGACGGCGGGCGAGCACGCCCGACATCGCGCCGGGCAGCGCGAGTCCGGGGAGCAGCTTGGTGGCGACGGCCGCGCCGAGCGCGGCCCCGGCGGCGACGACGCGCCGCCTGACCGCCAGCGCGAGGGCGATGACCAGCAGCAACGCACCCAGGGTGTCCACATGGGCGTCGTTGACGGACCAGATCGCGATGCCGGGGAACCATCCCCAGAGCGCCGCGCGCCAGTCCCGGCGGCGGACCAGCAGCACCCCGGTGGTGGCGACCGCGAGCAACGCGCCGCCGACCTGGACGGTCCGCACGGTCCCGCCGGCCGCGTGCAGACCGAGGAACCAGAACTCGGCGACGGGCGGGTAAATGGTGTGCACGCCGGGCCGGTTGATGTGGGTGCAGACACCCGAGGCGGTACGGTGCTCGTTCCATGCCCGGCAGGGGTCCGGCGGGAACAGCGCTGGGTCCCGGAGCCGGGCGAGCGCGGAGTCGTCGGGCGTGTACCGGTACGGCGAGACACCGGCGGCCTGGACCCGGCCGTCCCAGACGTAGCGGTACACGTCGTCGCTGGTGCGCGGCGGTGCCGCCAGGCCGGTGGCGGCGACGGCCACGCTGCCCGCCAGGACCAGTCCGGCGACCCGCGGCGCGGGCACTCGGCGCAGCAGGGCCACGGCGGTCGCGAACAGGACGAGGTCGGCGAGGTACCAACCGTGCAGCGGACGGGAGTTACCGAGCGTCCCGCCCCGGGTGACGGTCAGCGCGAGGGCGGCGACCAGCGCGACCAGGGCGCAGACGGCGAGCACGGTGGCGGAGCGGGCGGGCGGGCGGGTGGCTGGCACGGGTTCACCCTGCCACCGGGGCCCGCCGCTCCGGCGCAATGGCGGGCCTCCGTTCGACTTCCGTAAGCACGCCGAACCCCGACTTCGCGGCCCGCAGGCGCTCATGGAGGGCCCCGCCAGTAGGGGCTTGAGCATCATGCTGGCAGGGCCCGGGCCGCGCCAGTATCCGCGACGATTGGAGCAGACCAGGATGCGGGCCTGTTGCGCCGTTACCTGGACCAGGCCCTACTTCTTCCACGTCCCGTGGACGAGAGCGACGACCGGCAATGCCAGCGGAAGGCCATGGGGACACTCTGTACCTCGACGGCGTGCTCGGCACCAGCCGTGCACAGCCGTTGCTCGCGCCGGGCGGCTTGTGGGAGCAGTGGTCTGGTGAGGAGGGCACGAACTCCTTGGAAGCGGTGCGGGAGGAACGTTGCACAATTGGTGGCCTTCGCGGCTGGCAAGGATCCTCTGGTCGGAGTGCGGGCGCGATGGATCCTCCGGCCGGGCTAACACTCACGATCCGGCTTCCCCCGCGCGGGGGAAGCCGGATGATCCGTGGGATGGATGTGACCAGCGCGGGTGACGCGGAATCTTGGAGCGTCGGCAATCCGGATATACGGGGGTCACGGTGGTTGTTCCTGCGAACTCGGAAGTAGGTGGCGTTCCTAAGCCGCCGACCGCAAGCCCGGGGCGGATGTTGTGGTGGCGGCGGTGGCCCGTGTGGACGCCCGTGGTCGCCGCAGTGTGGGGCGTGTTGTACGCCGCTGTCGAGGTCACCTGGGCGGTGACGGGCACCACCGTGCAATGGAAGGAGCACTCCGCGTACGCGCCGGGGGTCCAGCTCTTCCTGGCGGCCCTCGCGCTCCTGGCCGGCGGCGCCTGCCTGGCCAGCACCCGAACTCTCGCCAAGCTCGGCCGGGTTGCGGTGGTGACGGCACTGATCGTGGCGCTCCCGGTGTTCGTCGTGGGAATGACCGGGCTGCCGATCTATTTCGTGGCAATCGCGACGCTCTCGGGGATCGAGAGCGCCACCGGGCTGGCCCAGGTGCTACTGAACACGGCCGGTGCCGCCCTCCTGCTCATCGTCGGTTTGTCGTACCGCCGACGGCTGCGCGGCGACTGCCCGCGATGCGGGCGGCCGCACGCCGGCGCAGCCGACGGCCCGCTTGCCCACCCAGCCGCCTCCCGAGCCCCGAGGCGGACCCGCGTCGCGGTGTACCTGCTCAT